>JBKPRQ010000071.1:0-11640 GCA_046734635.1 Verrucomicrobiota bacterium | reverse complement strand
GTTTAAGGGACGCGCTTAGCGCCGCAGGAAAGTTGTCGCCAGCCGCACGGCTGGCGTTGACCCCGGCCGATGGAATCAAGCTCATTGAGCCGGGCTCGGGTCCGCGCAACAGGTCGTTGAACACTAAAATGGGAAAGAATGAATTGGCTCCTACAACAAAATGCAGCGCGGCGGGTCTTGCCACCAGAGAGCCGTCTCCCACTAACCCGTTAAGATCGAGATCCATCGTGACGCTGCCGTTTTCCACGATCATCCTTTGAAGCGTGCCGCTGGCAGGAGCTGTAGCCAGGGCAGATCTTGCTCGCTGTGGCGAGTGCGCCGTCTTGGACGAGGTTTGCGCCGAAACACCCCACAGTGGCGTGGCTACAGTGATTGCGAGAAACGAAACTAAGGGAAGCGTGAGGGCGATGAATGTTTTGTTTAACATTGTTTGAGGTTCCTGACGGTTATGGTGGTCAGTTAAGCAGACAGGAAACACCCTTTTCCCATGAGCAAGGGAAACGAGTCAAGACATTTCGGTGACCCTCAGAACCCCTTGGAGTACGCAGCTCTCTTCTGGGAAGCACAGGCTGCCAGCCTGTAGTGGCCCGCAGCCCTGCCGGCGACATCTTTGCGCTCGCGGTTCCCGGTGACACCCATTCCCCCGGGTCTAGGCAAGCTGCCGAGACCTACAGGCTGCCAGCCTGTGCTCCCCAGAGAATCATGTGGAAAACAACTATCGACAATCAGCTATCAACTGTCCGAAATCAGGGGCGCGGATGCGGGGTCGGGCGTTCCCGAGGTATGGGCGCAGGACGGGGTGTAGGGCTAGGCCGCACCGTCGCAGTTGGCGTTGGTGTTGGCGTCACGTCTGACATGAAAGGAGCCAAGACACTGACAGTGACTGGCGAGCCTGTCTTAAAGAAGCCAATGGTTGCATTGCTAGAAACCGGTGCTGCCGTGGAATCAAATCGGAAATTATACAGTGTTCCCCAGCGGATCGCGTTGGCGTTCGGGTTTTGCGCGAAGGTCTCCGAAAACCAGGTGCCAGCTGAGCCGTTACCGGGATCGAAAGTCCATGGAGCGCTGCTGTAACCCGCATCACCCACCGTGCCGTCGTGTGGCCAACCGGGATGCTGAGGTGGCGCGTGAAAGTCGATGTTACTCATTGGGACAGGAAACCCGAAGAAAACGCTGAAGGATTGGATGGCGCGATCCAGATTCATGTTAAAGACGGCATACTCGTAGTGCCACACCCCAGCAACTGGCCCTGTCACCTTGTAACCGACGAAGAATTTTCCATCGTTTCCGGGATCTGGCTCGACCTCTACGATCGTGGCACCCGTATCCACCCAGGCTTGGATAGCTGCCTGCATTCGAACCGTGTTACCGGCCTGGTTAAATATGAAATTCGGGCCACCGCTTACGGTAAACTTCTTATAGGAATAATTATTAAACATGTTGCACTGGTCCGGGTTTGACTGGCACCAGGTGTATTCATGCGGGCTGATGTAGGCGGCTTCGCCATAATAGGTCGCGCCGGGGTTCTGGGCTGGGAACAGGTCAGTCTGGTTAACCAGGATCCGGTGCGCCACGCCGTCGTGGCTGTGGCCGACGTGGTCGTTGGCAGTGGGTTGGCCATTCTCATCGGTCCCGCCAGGAAAATTCCCGGTGAAAGGGTTGACCCACGCACGCGAGCCGATGCTGTTTTGATCGCCATTCAGTCCTGAGACGTACGGATCGGAGCATCCTGGGCACAGATGCTCTCCGGTCACGCAACCACTGGTGTTACAGTTACCGCAAACGAAGTCTTCCAATGCCAGGAACGTATGTTTCATCCACGATTGGCCGATTTGCTCGAAGCGCTCGGTGTTATCCGCTCCGCCGCTCATGCGATAGAGATTTTGCGGAACGAGCGGGTGATCGGTGTCAGGCAACGCGAACCAATCGATTGGCTGGTCACCATTGTTACAAGAGTCGGTGCCGATGGCTAGACCAACCTGGGTCGCGTTGCTTCCCTGTTGGTCTACATCTTCGATATCTCCAACGATAACATCGGGACCGGGCACAAGGCTTGGAGTTGCGGGACCGACTGCATGTCGCATCGGTGGCATGACCATCGATTTGGTTTCGCCATTAACAACCTGGTCGATCTGGATCGGTTGCATCACCGCGCCGATCGAAATGGTCCCAGCTATTGCACCTGCCGTGGCGGGCCTGCCCATCGTGTTGGCAAGCTCTTTGGACACGATCAGTTTGCCATTGGTGATGGCAAGCGACTGCGCAGCGGGGTCGTAGTCGTACTGGTGCCCCTGGATGTTAAAAAACGTGAATCCTGTATTGCTGTCGCGCACGGCGAGATCGGCCCCTTGACCCGACGGTAGTTTTTCGACGGCGAGCTGCTTGAGGGATGCACTAAGCGCCGCAGGCAGAGAAACGGCGGACTGGAGACCGCCGCTCCTTGAAGGGATCAAAGCCATCGATCCTGGGACGGGACCGCGTAACTGATCGTTAAAAACCAAAATGGGAAAGAACGAATTGGCGCCCGTGGAAAAATGCAGAGTTTGCGAGTCCCCAGCCACTGCGCCTCGAGAGCTTTCGGAGTTCAATTGATTGAAATCGAGATCCATTGTGACGCTTCCGTTTTCCACGATCATCTTTTGAAGCGTACCGGTCGGCGCGTCTTTAGTCACGGCAGAACTTGCTCGCTGTGGCGAGTGCGCCGTCTTGGATGAGGCTTGCGCTGAACCGCCCCACAGGGGCGTGGCTACACTAATTACGAGAAGCGGAACTAACGGGAACGCGATAGTGATAAGTGTTTTCTTTAACATTGTTTTTTGATGTTTGAGCCGTTCGGCCGGCTGGGAATAAAGCGGTAACTTGTCTCATGCGTTGGCAGCGCACGCCAAGCAAAAATTTTGAAATTCCGCGCGTGTTAGGCCGCGCCTTACGAAATCAGCACCGAAGCTGGATAGGCTCACCGCGGGGTAATCCCGGATAGAGTTCAACGCTCAATGTCGAATGTTCAATGGAGCTCTGAATTGAGCGTTGGACGTTCGGCGTTTGCTTCCGAATCTTCACTTTTTTCCTTCCACTAACACCGCTGCCTCCTTTTCGAGCGCGGCGTAATCCGGTCTGCGCGGTTGTAGATAAAATTCGTCGATCACGATTTGCACCAGCGCTGCGGCCGGAACGGCAAGAAAAACTCCCAGCAACCCGAACATCGTAGCGGTCGCCAGGGTAAAGAACAAAATATTGACCGGGTGCAATCGCATTTCTTTGCCAAGCACGCCTGGCACAAGAACGTTTAGCTCCACCTGGTAAACCAGCACGATCACTCCCAGGGCCAGCCAGAACTTTGTCGCGCCCAGGCTCAGCGCGATCAACAGGATGGGAATAGCCACAAGAAATGCGCCAATGTTCGGCAGAAATTCACCGAGAAACGCGAATACGCCGAAGATGAGCGCCGGTTGCACTCCTATCAGCCAGAGTAACACCCCGATGGATAACCCTGTGATCACTCCGTTGATCGCTACGCCGCGCGCCCAGGCGGTCATCTGTCGCATCAGCCGTGCAAGAGTATGATGCGCCTGCGCGCGGTAACGATCGGGCGCCAGCGCGAGGTACCCAGCTACAAGAGGACGCGGGTTAGTCAGGACAAATACAAGCAATAGAACGACGAATACAAAGCTGGCGACGCCGCCTACCAGACCAAGTGTCGAACGTAACAAGATGTTTCCGACTGTTCCCGCGGCTCCGCCAACTTTCCCGGCAATTTCATCGGTTTTCGGCAATGCGTCGCGGACCGTCGGATAATTTCGCGTCAATGATTCAATGCGGACGCGAATGCCGTGCCACACAGTGGGTGCGCTACGCACCAGTTCCTGGGTTTGCCTCGCCAGCGGCGGGATCGCGAAGACGACGATCGTCGCGGTGACCGCGATGAGAGCAAAGATCAACAGAATCACACTGACAAAGCGTGGGACGCGACGCTTTTCCAGCCAGACCACGATGGGGTTCAGCACCATTGCGAGAAGAAAGACCAGGGCGAAAAGCAGGATCACATCCTGTAGCGCGCGCACGATCAACCAAAGGACGATCAGCAACAAAACCAGACACACGATGCGCCACGCTCCGTGATAACTCAGCGGCGCGTGCTGATCTTCGTGACTTGTTTCTTTCATGACCAAGGAGCACCGGCTTCCAGCCGATGCATTTCCCTGGCTTCTTTTAACCACGAATGAACACGAATGGACACCAAATTTTACAAGGCATCTTTTTATGGTGGAACAAGCTCCGCTCTCCTTCTTCCCCCTTAATCATTTCTCACCAATCACTGGTGGAATCAGGGCCGAGGGTGAGGAGTCGGACGAGCTCTGGAGATGGGTCTGCCTCGGGGCGTCGGAGTAGGCCGCGGAGTTGAAGTCGGACTGACAGTAGCTGTGACTGTTGGAGAAGGTGTAGCCGTCGGCGTAGAGGAAGGTGTAGGTGTAGGCGAAGGTGTAGGTGTAGGTCCCTGGACAGTTGTGATTCGATAGAGCACGCTCTGATCATTATTGTACTCTACTACATAGAGTTCGCCTGATTCGTCTTCGCCAAAGGTGCTAATGGCAAACTCCGCAAGGAGCAGCTCCTGGCTTTCCCAAGTGCCATTGACCTGCTGGATCGCGCCCCAGATGCGTCCGGTGCAGAAATCAGCGTAGAAGTAGATGCCCTCGAGGCCCGGATAACTTTGCCCGCGATAACGGTAACCACCGGTTATCGAACAGGCAGGCAGGTCGTGGTTGTACTCGAGGATCGGAAGGGTGGAGCCACCATTTAGGAAATCATCACAGCTACCCGGTGGATCATCGTTGTAACAGTGCATTCCTTCGAGCACGCTCCAGCCGTAATTCTCTCCTCCGCCGCTCGCCGCCGGTTGGAAGTTGACCTCTTCCCAGGTGTCTTGTCCGACGTCGGCAATAAAGAAGTCCCCGGTAACGCGGTCGAAGGTGCAGCGCCATGGATTGCGCACGCCGTAGGCCCAGATCTCATCGAGCGCATTCGGGTTATTCACGAACGGATTATCGGGTGGCACGGCGTAGTTGCGCTCCGGATCGCCTGGGAAATCATCGGCGTTGACGTCTACTCGCAGAATCTTGCCCAGCCACGTTTCGAGATCCTGTCCGGTTCTGAACGGATCTCCGCAACAACCGCCGTCACCTATGGAAACATAGAGGTAACCATCAGGACCGAATGCGAGTTGTCCGCCGTTGTGGTCGCCACCCGGTTGAGACTGGATCAGGACTGTCTGCGCCGAGTCGGGATCCGCCACGTTCGGGTCGGCGGAGACCTGGTAGCGAGCGACGACGGTGGCACCGTCTTCAACGCGTGTGTAATCGACGTAGAAGAATCCGTTCCCAGCATAATCGGGATGAAAAGCCAGACCGAGCAACCCGAGTTCGGGGTTGTGGCTAACCAGATCAGAAATATCCAGGAAAGGAGCGGGAAGCACCGAGCCGTTGATGAAGATCAGGATCTGTCCCGTCTCCTGCGCGATAAAGATTCGGCCACTACCGTCGCCGGCATTGGTGACGGTAGTTGGCTGCGTGAGCCCGGTGGCAACTTGCTCCAACTGAATGATGGGAAAGGAACCGAGCTTTTGTGTTAAGCCGCCAAGTCGTCGGTGCGTGACGTCGCTGGAAGAGCTAGCGGTGACTAACTCGCCTAAGGCGACCAAAAAGAGGCCGGACAGAAAAACAGAGAGAACGACCAAAAGCCGGCGGTAAATGATTTTTGTTTTCATGGGAGTGCATGGAGGTGGATCCCTCGTAGCAGATTTGCCGGGCGGGCGTCAATCTTTAAGATTTTCCGGATTTTCTCTCGAGTAGCGTTTAATGACGAAGCCCGGAGGTCGAACTCCGAAAGACTTCGCGAACAAGTAACAAACGAATTACTCGGGAATCAAGGGGTAGGCCGAGGATGCGGAGTCGGCCGTGACCTTGGAGTAGGAGTAGGTCTTGGTGTAGCGTTTGGCGTCGGTGTCGGTACAGGGCCGCTGTACAGTTCCGCGCTTGCGTTGATGGTTGGAAAATTCAGTCCGCCCGCAGCAAGCACCATCCCGTTGGATAGCAGGAGTGCGGTGTGCCGAGCCCGCGCATCGTTGAGGCTACCAGTAGCTGTCCATGCTCCGCTCGTCGTGTCGTACAGTTCGGCGCTGGCCAAAGCAAACCCATTGGTGTCAAAACCACCCGCAGCGAGCGCCATTCCATTGGACAGCAGAGTGGTTGTATGTCCGGAGCGGCCGGTGCTGAGGCTGCCGGTGGCCGTCCATGTTCCGGTCGCCGTGTCGTACCGTTCGGCAGTCGGCGAAGCGTTACCCCCATCTTCGAATCCGCCTGTGACGAGCGTCATTCCGTTGGATAACATGGTTGCAGTATGCCCATAACGCGCTGTGTTCAGATTGCCGGTAACTGTCCATGTCCCAGTTGCCGGGTCGTAGAGTTCCGCGCTGTCAGAAGCGCTTTGACTACTATCAGCTCCGCCCGCGACCAGCACCAATCCGTTCGGCAGCAAGGTGGCCGTGTGCAGATTGCGCGCAGTGTTCAGATCGCCGGTGTCTGTCCAAGTCCCAGTCGCCGGGTCGTACAGTTCCGCGGTGGCGGAAGGCATGAAAGTGTTATCGGTGCCTCCTGCAACCAGAACCATCCCGTTAGGCAGCAAGGTCGCCGTGTGTTCAGTGCGTTCTGTGTTGAGGTTCCCAGTGGTCGTCCAGGTGCCGGTTACTGGGTCGTATAGTTCTGCAGTGGGAGAAGCATTGCCGCTGCTATCGCTTCCTCCTGCAACGAGCACCTTGCCGTCGGATAGCAGAGTTGCTGTGTGCTCGTAACGCTCGGTGTTGAGATCGCCGGTGGCCGTCCAACTCGTGCTAGCTGGGTCGTACAACTCCGCGCTTGGAGTAGCGTTGAAAGTGTTATCAAGTCCTCCAGCAACCAATACGAGTCCGTCAGGCAGCGCGGTTGCCGTATGCAGAAAGCGCGCAGTGTTAAGGCTACCGGTAAATGTCCAGGTCGGGCCATCGACGTTCGAAGGTTCCTTGTTGATAGCTTGCCGACCCCTCTGTCCCGATGCCAGAGGCATCACGATGAGAAGCACTAGAACAACGAAAAACGCGCTCCAACGGAGATTTGTGATAACGGTAGTCGTCCTTTGCTTCGTCATTGTGTATTACCCTTTATTTCAAATTCGCTTCACCTCCTAGTTACAAAACAGAATCCACTAGTCACTTATCACATCTCACTCTTCTTCTATGGCGGCGTCGGCCGCCGGTGCGGAGTCGGATGCGGTCTGGGTGTGACCCGTGGGGTAGGAGTAGGTGTTGGGGTCGGGCCCGCTTCTGCGCAGTATCTTCCGCCATCACTGAAATAATCCGGCCCATCGTCACCACCCCAGATGATCATTTCGCTACCAGTCCATACGACGGTGTGGTTAGTACGACCGACAGGTGCATCGGTCGTGCTGGTCGCTGTCCAGCTGTTTGTGGCGGCGATGTATCTACCACCGGTGTTCATTACCCCGATCGAGTCATTGTATCCAGCCCAGATGATCATTTCGTTGTTCGTCCACACTGCAGTGTGAAATTCTCGACTGGCGGGCGCGTTTGTTATGCTGGTGGCGATCCAACTGTTAGCGCCGGGGTCATACCGCCCACCGGTGTTTGTTATACTGCCATCGTACCCACCCCAAATGATCATTTCATTGCCGCTCCAGACTGCGGTGTGACCATAGCGGCCCGAAGGCGTGTTTACAGTGGTGGTAGGTGTCCAACTATCTGTGTTAGGATCGTATCTGCCGCCTGTGTTCAAATCGTTGAAGAATTGATCTTGTCCACCCCAGACGATCATCTCGGTATCTGCCCACACTGTGGTGTGACCGATTCGTCCGTCAGGCGCATTGGTGGTGGTCGTAGCGGTCCAACCATCGGTGTCAGGGTTATATCTGCCGCCGGTGTTTTGAAAGCCTGACCCGCCCCAGATGATCATTTCACTACCCGTCCATACTGCTGTTTGGGAAGCTCGACCCAGAGGTGCGTTGATTGTGCTTGTCGGTATCCAACTGTTCGTAGCAGGATTGTACTTGGCGCCGGTATTTGCGAGCGTGCCGTCGAATCCACCCCAAACGATCATTTCACTGCCAGTCCACACTGCCGTGTGAGTGATTCGTGGAGTAGGCGCGTTAGTAGTACTTGTAGCTGTCCAACTGTCAGTGGCGGGATCGTATTTCCCGCCGGTATTCAAATAGTTGATGGCATCATCAACGCCGCCCCAAACAATCATTTCACTGCCAGTCCATACTGCCGTGTGCTCGATGCGCGCTAAGGGTACGTTCATGACGCTGGTGGCGATCCAACTATCATCAGCGCATCCGCCGACCGTATCCGAAATTGTTGGGACCCTGTAACTGGTGGTAGCAGCCTGAATCTGCTTATGGGTTTGGCTGGCCTGTTCCACTCGATTGGCGACGGCGTCGACTAACAAACGCTCCGCAAGCACGGGGCGGGCAAGACATTCTGCAATTACAAAAGAATCATTCCCGAGTGCGTTAAAGAGTTCCTGCAACACCTCTGGCTGTTTGGTGTGCTGTGCCATGCGATCCATCTCAGCTTGTAACTGCTCGGCAGTGATAGGTCGTTGCCAATAATCCTCCAGCGCCTGTGACTTGCGCAGATAATCTGCGACTTTCTTTTCCAGTTGCGCTTGAGACATCACCACATCGAGCGGCGGCTTGGGATCCTTGCGTTCCTTTGGCCAGACACGGTGACGCCAGTACACTTCTTCGATAGCTCGCTGATGCGACACACGTTCTTCGAACGTGAGTCCCGCGCCCGCGAGATGCGAAGACGCTTGAGGTTGGCGGAACGCCAGTCCTGATCTTATCGGGATCAGAATGAAGTAGGCTGTTGCTGCACAAAGAAGGAGACCGATCAAAGCGCGGAAGTTAAAAAAAGCAGATTTGGAAACGGATTTCTTTTGCATAGCAAGTGGGATGTGGGGTGCTCCTCGTAGCCGGAACGCCCGGTCGGTGTCAATGTTTCATTTTTTTCGGCATTTTCGGCGTCGACTGTAGGAGAAGCGACGCTAGAAACGAATGAAATTGGCTATGCAGACGACACGCCTGCCGCTACAGTCATCGGGGTCACGGATCCGAGCTACCACGCCCGCTCGTAACCTTGTAAGGTTCCTAACAGTTAGGTTGCTATGTCATTTAACAAATTTGGTCTTTCGCCCGAAGTCGTGCGCGGGACGCAGGCAATGGGCTTTGTCGAGCCAACGCCGATTCAGCTGCGTGCGTTTCCGATTGTGCTTGCCGGTAAAGATTTGATCGGGACCGCGCAGACCGGTACCGGCAAGACCGCCGCGTTTGCTCTTCCTATTCTGACGTTGCTGGCGAAACACGGCGCCTTCCGGTGTCTGGTCCTTGAGCCGACTCGCGAGCTGGCCGCGCAAGTCGAGACGGCGTTTCGCGATTACGGACGATTCACGGACCTGCGAGTTGCGCTCGTGCACGGCGGCGTCGGTTACGGGAAACAACGCGAGGAACTCAAGCGCGGCGTGGATGTCCTTGTCGCCACGCCCGGACGGCTGCTCGATTTGCTGGAACAACGCACGGCCACTTTGAAATCCGTCACAATTCTCGTGCTCGACGAAGTGGACCGAATGCTGGACATGGGTTTTCTGCCCGACGTGCGCCGGATCGTTGAGAAAATATCGACGGACCGACAGACTCTTCTTTTCTCAGCCACGTTGCCGCCGGAGATCGAACGTCTGGCTGCCTGGGTGTTGCGCGATCCGGCCATGGTGGAAATCGGCGCGCGCCGGTCGCCGGCGGAAACCGTCACCCATGCAGTGTATCCGGTAGCCGCAGAGCAAAAGTTCGATCTGCTCATGGCACTGTTGGAACGGACAAATTTCGATAGCGTCCTGATTTTTTGCCGTACGAAACAAAACGCAGATCGAGTAGCGCATTCTTTAAAACACGCGAAGCACGCCGTCGCCGTGTTGCATTCCAATCGGACTCAACGGGAACGAATCGAAGCGCTCGAAGGCTTCAAGAGCGGCAAATACGAGGTGATGGTGGCGACCGACATCGCGTCGCGCGGACTCGACATCGCCGGTGTGAGCCACGTGATCAACTACGATGTGCCCGAGCATCCCGAGGATTACGTGCACCGGATCGGGCGCACCGGACGCGCACAGAACGTCGGCGACGCTTTCACGCTCATGAACGGGCAGGAATTGCCCGCGTTGCAGGCAATCGAGCATTTCATCGGCCAGAAAATCCCGCGGCTAAAGCTGGAGAATTTTCCGTATCTGTACACTGCGCTCTTTGAACCGGAATCAGCCGCCGGTGGGCGTCGTGGAATCGGTGGCGGCAGAACTCATCGCGGATATTCGTTCGGGAGAAGGCGATGATGAGTAAATGACGAATGAAGAATGACGAATGACGAATTAATGTTCGAATGACGGAGTTCTTCCGTTTTGTTTTTGGGCTTCGGGCTTTGTCATTCCTTCCTAGTTTGTCATTCGGGCTTCGTCATTCTCTCTTGTAACGCTTGTAATTTCGCTCGCTTGGGCAAAGACTTTGCTTCTCTGCTTATGTCCGAATCAAATCTTTCTTCTGATTCACAGGCCGAATTCGACCAGCTCCAAAAGAAGCTGGTGCCGCTGTGGAAATCGATTGAGCGCTTCAATCAGGATCCGCAAACCATCGTGGTTGTGCCGTCCATGTCCATCGACGCCATTAGTTCAGGCGCGGTGATGCAGGCGTACGAGGAACGCTTCTTGTTTTTGTTATTGTTGCTGCGTCAACCTCGTGCGCGTCTGATCTATGTGACGTCTCAAACGATTCTGCCGAGTATCATCGATTATTACCTTGCTCTTTTGCCTGGTGTTATCCCGAGTCACGCGCGCCGGCGACTTTTTCTTATCTCGCCTCTCGACCTCTCAGTGCGTCCACTGAGCGACAAGTTGCTTGAGCGGCCGAGACTCATGGAGCGCATTCGTTCGTTGATCATGGATCCCGATCGCGCGCACCTCGTTCCTTTTAACACAACCAATCGGGAGAAGGAGCTAGCTGTACAGCTCGGGATTCCCATGTACGGAGCGGACCCGAAATTTTTCCCGCTGGGCACAAAGAGCGGCTGCCGCACGATTTTCATGGAAGAAAATGTCCTGCATCCTCTTGGTGTAGAGAACCTGCCCAGCAAGGAGGAATTGATCGACGCCATCGCGCAGATGCGAGCGAGAAAGCCTTCCATGAAACAGGTCCTGGTAAAGCTCAACGAAGGTGTGTCGGGTGAAGGCAATGCTGTTATTGACCTGACTGAGTTGCCGGCGCCTGGTGATTCGAAGGAGAAGAGCATCCTGGAGGAACGGCTTCGAGCCATGCAATTTGAGCTGGCTCGTATTACCTACGATAGCTACATGCAGAAGCTAAAGGAACGAAAAGGAGTAGTTGAAGAACGAATCCTGGGAGAGGAAATCAGAAGTCCCAGTGTTCAGCTTCGTGTTACTCCTTTGGGAGCGGTCGAGTTGTTATCCACCCACGACCAGCTCCTTGGGGGGCCGTCCGGGCAAAGTTATCTCGGTTGCGTGTTCCCGGCCGACCCTGGGTATGCCGCAC
>JBKPRQ010000070.1:0-6465 GCA_046734635.1 Verrucomicrobiota bacterium | reverse complement strand
GCACCGCCCCGGCCGACAACCCCTTCACCGAGGTCGGCCACGTGTTCGTGGCGCGGCTCGAGGGCGCGCAGGAGGTGCCACCGAATGCTTCGACGGCCAAGGGCTACGCGGCGTTCTTCCTAAACAGGGCGATGACGTCCTTGTCGTTCACGGTCACCGTCACCGGCCTCGATTTTACGGGCTCGCAAACCGCCGACCCGGCCGACGACTTGCTGGCGGCCCACATCCACGCCGCGGCCCCACGTGGGACGAACGCTGGGGTCCGCTTCGGCTTTTTCGGCCAGCCGTTCAACGACACCAACCCCAACGGCGTCGTGGTGACCCCATTCGCCAGCGGCGTCGGCGGCACGATCTTCAGCAAGTGGGACCTCGCTGAGGGCAACAACACCACCCTTACCGACCAGCTGCCGAACATCCTCGCCGGCCAGTCGTACATCAACTTCCACACCCGCCGGCTGCCCGGCGGCGAGATCCGCGGGCAGATCGAGGAGAACCCGCAGGTCACCGCCAATATCCACAAGGTGTTCTCCTACGGGCGGCGCAACAGCTTCGGCTTCGACTTCGACCCGAGGTCCGGCAACCTGTGGCTGGAGGAGAACGGCGACGACACGTTTACCGAGCTGAACCTGGTCGAGCCCGGCCAGAACGGCGGCTGGATTCAGATCATGGGGCCGCTCGCGCGGATCGACCAGTTCAAGCTGATCGAGACGACCATGTTCGGCGGCAACCTCCAGCAGTTGCGGTGGCCGCCGACGAACATCGCCGACTCGCCCGAGGAGGCGCTATCCCGGCTGTTCGTGCTGCCCGGCTCGGACTACAGCGACCCGGAGTTTAGTTGGAAGTTCGAGGTGGCCCCGGCGGGCATTGGCTTCATGGACGGCGGCGGGATAGGTCTGCAGTACGACGGCGACCTCTTTGTGGGTGCCGCCCGGCCCTTCCTCGATGGCGGCTTCCTATGGCACTTCAATCTCACCGGCAACCGTCGGAAGATCGCCGTCGATGATCCACGGCTGGAAGACCGGGTCGCCGACAACCTGGACAAGCCCTCGCCGACCGACCCGGCCGCCAACGCCCGGGCCCTCGTCGAGAGCGAGAGCCTGCTGTTCGGCCGGAACTTCGGCGTCGCCACCGACATCAAGACCGGCCCGAACGGCAACCTGTTCGTCGTGTCGCTCTCGAACGGCGCGATCTACGAGATTTTTAGAGCGCATTAAGATGAAATCTGTTACATCTTCAGCCGCGGATCGCCGCTCCGCGATGCCAGTATTACTGTTGGCATGTGTTGCATTACTGTGGGTTGCCTTTGCGGCTTCAAAGGCACAGGCCCAGACGCTGCTGTCAGAGACCACTTGGGGCGGTAACGGAAGCGACGTATCCGAGGGCGTCGCAGTCGCACCCGACGGCGCCTCGTACGTCGTAGGCATCACCGACAGCTTCACCACGGATCAGTTCGGCAATCCCAGCCCGAGAATCTTTCTCGTGAAATTTGCGGCGGATGGATCACTCGTTTGGCAGAGAATCTGGAATGGGATTACCGTCAGGGGGCTTGGGCGAACAGGCGTCGCGCTCGGTGCCGGTGATTCAGTGTATGTAACTGGCGTGAGTACCAATAACGGAAATGATGCGGTGCTCCTGAAATTCGATGCGAATGGGACATTGCTCTGGGAAAGGACGTGGGGCGGTCCAGATTCTGACGAAAGTCTAGCCGTTGCGGCAGGTCCAGACGGCTCGGCCTACATCGCAGGCACCGCGACGAGTTTCGGACCGAGTTCCTCCGGCTTGTTCGTCGTGAAGTTTGATTCGTTAGGCAATCTTGTCTGGCAGAGAATCTCCGACGGAGCAGCAGCTAACGCCGTTGCCGTCGGACCCGATGGTAACGTGTACGCTGCAGGAACGACGCCGCGGCCGGACCAGATCGGCAATTTCGATGTCATCGCGCTGAAAATAACGTCCGACGGCAATCTGGTCTGGCAGCGCACTTATTCAGCCGGCGACGTCGTAGATCCACGCGGGGGGATGACGGCGGCGTCGGACGGCTCGGTCTATATGGCGGGCGCTATCCAGACCGTCAAAGCGAACAGGGCTGACATCGCAGCTTTGATCGTGAAACTCAGTACGACCGGCGACCTGTTGTTCGACAAGCAATTTGACGGCAGAGTCGGCGAGACCGCCACTGGAGTAGCAGTCGCGCCAGACGACGGCACGGTGTACGTCGCCGGGACGACCACCAGCTTCGGTGCCGGGTCCCAAGACGCGTTCGTTCTTCACTTGGTTCCGACTGGCAAGAAATTGCTCGACGCGGTGACTTGGGGAGGAACAGGTTTTGAAGAAGGCTCGGGTGTGGGCGTAATCGCTGGCACGGTTGTGCTCGCCGCGACTACCACAAATCCGCCGCCATATTCGTTGCTTGATGCCTCGGCGAGACTTTCAGCGCCCAGGGGTACCTTGGCAGCCGTTGCTGGACTTCTGGCCCAACCCGCGGGCATCTCTGCGGACCCGGCTGCCGGCGCGGCAACGCCGAACGGAGGTACGATCTTCGGCGGAAACTTCGAAGCAGCCCTCGTCAGAATCGCTCGGTAATCTGCGTCGATCCGCCAGAACATTCGGGCGCGTGGTGTTAGGGCCATTGCACGCCGGGCACGAAATATTGGCACGCGTTTCTTCATCGCGATGCCGATCAAACCAGCCAACCCCTGCCGCGTTGAAATTCTCTTTCTCGTAGAGTACCAAAAAATCTCCCGCATATGCAATAGCGACGGATTCGGGACCACGTGAGTTTTTACAAAATCAATTATGGAGAAGTTTTTTCAATCATCTGCGCGTTGTGTTTTTCTTTTCTGATTTCAACCCGCTCCAAGCAGATTTTCGGTTGAAACTGACGCGGTCGTGTCGCATTCAAGACGCATGGAACGAATGCGACTCTTCTCATGGGCTGCCCTGGCTTTTAGTCTGCTTTGGACAGCTAACTCGCGTTGTTACTCAGCGGACACTGATTTGGGCCCCATCAAGGCCGAAATAACCAAGCGCCATGATGAAGCAGTGAAGCGGTTACAGGACTGGATCGGGCACGTGTCAATCGCGGCGGAGAACCGCGGTTACCCCGAAGGCGCGGAGTACATGGCGAAGCTGGCTCGCGATGCCGGGTTTCAGCAGGCGACAGTGATCAACACTGATGGAAAGCCGGGCGTGTTCGCGACGCTCGATGCAGGCGCGCCAAAAACGGTCGGGCTCTATTTCATGTACGACGTGAAACAGTTCGATCCGGCGGAATGGACGTCGCCGCCGACTGAAGCGCGAATCGTGGACAAACCGCCGCTGGGCAAAGTGATGATTGGACGGGGCGCAGTGAATCAGAAAGGACCGGAAGCAGCATTCCTCGCAGCACTGCATGCTATTCGCGGTGCGGGCAAGAAAATGCCGGTGAACCTGGTGATGGTGGCCGAAGGCGAGGAGGAAATCGGATCACCACACATTCCTCAACTCGTTAGGCGACCAGAAGTGCTGGCGGCGCTGAAGAAGTGTGTCGGTGTGTTCATGCCGTTCGCAGCTCAGGATTTGGACGGAATCGTCACGGTGAACCTTGGATCGAAAGGTGTGATCGAGTTGGAATTGGTATCGAGCGGTGAAAAATGGGGACGCGGTCCAGCGAAAGACATTCACTCCTCGCTAAAAGCGACGGTAGACAGTCCGGCGTGGCATTTGGTCAAAGCGCTCGACACGCTTGTCTCAGACGACGGCAACGAAATTAAGATCGACAATTATCCGAAACCGCGTCCGCTGAGTACCGAAGAGAAAACGATGATCGCTGGCGTGTCGAAGGTGCGGAGCGAAGCACAGGCGAAGAAGTTATTTAGCGTGCAGCATTGGATCAACGATCTGCCATGGGAGCAGGCTAACGAACGGCTCGAATCGCAGCCGACAGTAAACATTGAAGGACTGGTGGGCGGTTACACCGGACCCGGCGGGAAAACTATTTTGCCGCATCGTGCTGTCGCGAAGATCGACATGCGGCTTGTTCCAGACATGAAAGCCGCCGACGCGCTCGCAGCGTTGAAAACACATCTGGCGAAGCGCGGTTTCGGCGACATCGAAGTAAACATGACCGGCGGTTACGATCCCACGAGCACATCGGCTGATTCCTCGCTCATTAAAGCGCAGGTTGCGACTTACAAACAATTCGGAATCGATCCGCTCCTCTGGCCCCGTAACGCTGGCTCGTATCCGGGATACGTTTTCACCGGCGAACCGCTCAAACTTGCCGCCGGGCATTTCGGGCTCGGTCACGGCAGCGGCGCGCACGCGCCAGACGAGTATTACATCATCGAATCGACGAACCCGAAAATACAGGGATTCGACGGTGCCGTGATGTCGTTCGTCGAATACCTCTACGAATTGGCAAAATGATAGTGGGCGATAAATCAGGTACGGTCGTTAGCCAGAATGACGCACAGGTGCTGCATGCGTTTGGCGAGGAAGTTAGAATTCATCTCGACGGCGAGCGCACGGCTGGGACGCTCACAATGTGGACGGAGATCACGCCTCCCGGTGGCGGCCCGCCGCCGCATTATCACTTGAATGAGGACGAAACATTTCACGTCATTGAAGGCCGGGTCGCTTTCCTCTTGAATGAGGCATGGAATGACGTTGGTCCAGGCGGAACTGCATTTATGCCGCGTAGAGCCGTTCACACGTTCAAGAACGTCGGTGATAAGCCGTGTCGCATATTGATCATGACGACGCCGTCGGGATTCGAGAAATTTTTCGCGTCTTGCGCAGGAGAGTTTGCGCGAGCTGGTGGTCCCGACATGTCGCGGATCATCGAGATCGGCATCGAGCACGGAATTCATTTCCTGCAGGAATAGCTGGAAAGCCGCAGTCGACGCCAGCTCCGATAAATCGCGAGCAGGCGGCTACAGCAATTTCGCTTCTAGATTAATCTGCGCGCCTGCCAAAACGACCGATACCGGGCAGGTTTTCTTTGTGTGCTCGGCCTGCTCGCGAAATTTACCTTCGTCGATCCCCGGCACCTCGGCTTCAGTCTTGAGATCGATCGTTGTGATCTTTGGACCGCCGCCGACCATTTCCAGTTTGACGGTTGCGGTCGTGCTGATTCGCTTTGCCGGATGACCTGCCTTTTCCAGATTTGCCGAAAGAGCCATCGTGTAACAACCGGCCTCCGCCGCGCCGATTAGTTCCTCAGGGTTTGTTCCTTTTCCTTCTTCGAAGCGCGATGAAAACGAGTAGGGACCTTCAAACGCGCCGCTCCCCAGTTTCATGTTTCCCTTGCCTTGTTTCAGAGTGCCTTCCCAAACAGCCGATCCAGTTCGTGTTGCCATTGTTTTACCTCCTTTATTTGTTAGTGATTACGATTCGCGCCAGACGCAAGCAGGCGCAATCTGTTTTCCTTTTAATCCAACGAGTGAATCATGCAGCTTCCGGTGCAGCAATATCACCGAGTGGGGCAACGCGTTTTCCGCGTTGTGCTTCCGCAAAAATGCGCTGTTTGTGGCCTAACCAAATACTGAGCGCGAGCCAGGCGGCGATAATCGGCACCGTGAGGAAACTTATTCCGCGCAATCCGAAACCGAGCGCGGTAAGTCCGCGATACGACCACGCGCCGAGCTGATCGCCAACGCGATAAGCAAAGGTGTCGATAACACTCTTCGCTTTGTATTTGTCTTCTCGTCGTAGAACCGTGAAGAGCACCTCCCGCGCCGGTCGCATGAATGCGAACGTCGCCGCGCGCCGCAGCACTTGGAACACGGCCAGAACCGCGAGTAATGGGCTGGCTCCAATGAAAACAAATCCAATCAAACTCAACGCTGGCATGATGATCAAAGTCGGAGTGACACCGAGCCACTTCAGAAGCCTGCCGGTCAGGAAAAGTTGACCAAGTAACGTGAGCGTGTTTACCGAGCGGTCGAGATTTGCAAAAAACGTTGTGCGCGCGGCCCGATCCGCGAAGCCGTGGCCTGCCAGATCGGACTGTTGAAAATAGGCCCAGGTCGAAGTCGTGGAATAAAAAATAATAAACGCGAACAGGCCAAAAAGATAAGGGGATCGAAAAATGTGAGTAATCCCGGACCAAAGACTGCCACCGATTGCGGCCTCTTCAGCCCGACGATCTTGCGATGCTTGCTGGCCTCGTGCGAAGTCCGCGGGGAAGAAACGCACGGATTGCGCTGCAACTTCAAACATTGCCGCTGATACCAAAAGCAAATTGGCTGCGCCAATTGGCTTGACCAGCCAGGCAGTGATGCTCCCGCCGATAATGGCGCCCAACGAACCTCCGATGCTGATAAAACCGAAGAGACGCTTGCCTTGGTCGTTGCTGAACAGATCGGTCATAAACGCCCAAAACACAGTGACCACGAAAAGATTAGCAACACTTAGCCAGACGAAGAACGTCCGGCCTAACCACGCTTCCTGCGCGGGAGTGAGGACGCGCATGAGCACAGAAAAAAT
>JBKPRQ010000069.1:0-26432 GCA_046734635.1 Verrucomicrobiota bacterium | reverse complement strand
CCGTCGTATTGCGCAGTGATTGTGAGGATGGGGAGATTGATTTTTTGGAAATCCTCGCGTGTTGGCACCATCGCGTCGTAGTACGCGTCAAGGGTGGGGTGTTTGACGACGCGTTGGAAATTGACTAACGGATTTCCGATGAACGAATCGAGCGATTTAAATGGGATGTGTTTCTTATAAGCTTCAAGGAACTTCGTTCGCCAGAATTTTTGGTCGCCGAAAAGGCTTTGTTGTCCGGTGCGGCCGCTGGTGAACGTGTACCACTGCACGTCGTAGGTTACACCGACGTTCAGGGGCGCAGGATAATCGAGGCCAGGATGAGCGGCTGCCGCCGGGACGATCGTCGCCAGGTGTGGCGGGAATTCCTTCGCCGTTGCCCATTGATCGAATCCCGCGTACGAACCGCCCCACATCGCAACCTTGCCGTCGCAATACGGTTGCTTTGCAAACCACTCGACCAAGTCGCGCCCGTCCCGAGGATCATTTGCAAACGGTTCGAATTCGCCGCCCGAATTTCCGCGACCGCGAACATCGACCAGTGCGAAGACGTAGCCATGCGATGCGAAGTAAGCGCCGCGCGCGTGGTAACTATCGGAGATATAGGGCGTCAGTGTGAAGATTACTGGTGTCTTCGATGACGATCCATCTGCGGATTTTGGCAAATACAGCGTCGCGTTTAGTTCCACCTTATCGCGCATGGGAATCTTCACGCCCCAGCGGAGGTCATAATCGCCGGGCGGTTGCGACGGCGAGGGGGTCGATGCGGGTGACGGAGTCTGCGCTCTTAGCGATCCGATGATGACCAACGTCATGGCAAAGAGAACGCACGAGGAAGCGCCGCAAACGGCGTTAAATGATTTCGTCATGCGAGCATTGAAGCGAAACCACGTTGGATAACAACGGGCAAATGTCTTCGCGCAGCAGCCGGGCCGTGTGTTTGCCGAGCGGTGATTTCTATTGTTTGCAATTGTTTGGGAACTTCGGCTTGTGTTTCCTGTAGGAAATAGTGGGGTCACTCCAAAGCAGTGCGTGCGAATTTTTCAACGGTCATCTTCGGCCTGCTCTTCTTGCTCGTATTCGTGAGCCCCGGTCGAGCTCAAGATGGTGGAACCTGGCAAACAGGCGCTCCCATGCCTCTGGCCCGACAGGAACTCGCGACCGGGGTGCTAAATGGGAAAGTGTATGTCGTGGGTGGTTACGATGCAGATGCTCATTCCACAGGCACGCTGCAGGTCTATAATCCAGCCACAAACACGTGGACTTTGGCGCAAGCGCTTCCCGTGGCGGTTAATCATAACGCTGCAGCCGTTGTGGGAGGTAAACTCTACAGTTTCGGCGCCGGCGTAGGACAGACGTTTGCTTACGATCCAAATAACAACTCGTGGGTTGCCAGAGCTTCCAGCCATTACGTACACCGCGGGACCGCCGCGGTCGGAGTAATCAATAATCGTATTTATATTGCTGGCGGCGAAGGCACTCCCAGCCAGCGCGAACTGGAGGTGTACGATCCAGTCGCAAACACATGGACAGTTAGGGCGCCCATGAGCGTTCCGCGCAACCACACTGGCGGCGGCGTGATTAATGGGAAATTTTATGTTGTTGGCGGACGATCTGGACCGTCAACTGATGCCCTCGAAGTTTACAATCCCCAGACAAATACCTGGTCCACGCTAGCGCCAATGCCAACGCCCCGCTCTGGTTTCGCGGCGGCCGTCGTGAACAATGAACTTTGGGTCTTCGGAGGAGAAGATCCTCAAACTTTGGTTCTTCATTCAGAGGTGGAAGTTTATAATCCGGCCACCAACAGCTGGCGTCGCGAGCCTAACATGCCGTTACCACGGCATGGGATCTGGGCATCGGTTATCGGAAATAAAATTTATATTCCAGGCGGTGGCACCACGCCGGCGTTAGTAAATCCCACGAATACGAATCAAATCTTTACCGTTGGTGGCGCACCAGCAGAAGCAGGCCGGGCAGCGGTAAGTGACTTTAACGGTGACGCGCACCCGGACTATGTGCTCCGTAATTCCAGCACCCATCAAACAGCGATCTGGTATCTAAACAACAATGTCTTGGTCGGTGGCGCGTCAGGCCCAACTCTTCCAGTCGGTTGGGGACTGAGAGGTGCAGCGGACTTCGATGGAGACATCCATCCAGATTATGGCTTGTTCAACTTATCCAGTCGCCAGACGGCAATCTGGTATTTGTCAGGGCCAACGTTGATTGGCAGCGCTTTTGGCCCGACTCCGCCCAGTGGTTGGGCGTTGGTGTCTGTTGCCGACTTTAACGGCAACGCAAAGCCGGACTATGTGCTTTACAACGGCACCACGCACCAGACAGCAATCTGGTATCTGAATAACAACGTTTACGTCAGCGGCGTATTCGGCCCAACTCTTGCAGCCGGTTGGACCTTGGTGGGAACAGCCGATTTCAATAGCGACGGCCATAGAGATTATGTGTTATTCAATTCCAGCAATCATCAGACAGCGCTCTGGTATTTGTCCGGCCCTACGCGCATCGGAAGCGCGTACGGACCGAACATTCCTGGTGGCTGGGCATTAGTGGCTACGGCGGATTTTAACAGTGACGGGCATCCGGATTATCTGCTTTACAATTCCGCGAGTCGTCAGACGGCGATCTGGTATCTGAACAACAACGTTTTCGTCAATGGCGCCTTTGGGCCAACTCTTCCAGCCGGCTGGAGCTTGATTGGGCAGTGAGTTTGCTAAGCCAGTTTTTAATCGGCCGCCGAAAAAGGTAGCTCGCAACGTGGAAGGTAGTCCGCCTGGACTTTTCTGGTTATGTGCCTTCGCGCTAGGTCACCTCGTTCCTCGATCATTGATTTGCAGGAGAGCGAGTTTGCGAGACGATAGGCAATGGTCCGCGGGCTTTCGAAGCACAGACAAGGTCTACCAGGTACGACTGAGCAAACCACGGCGAGGTCCCAGCCGGGATTGAAGTCTGCCCAACCGGCGAATTCTCGAAGAAGTCGTCTGGTTTTGGTGGAGTTGTTCTGCGCCGGGACGGTGTTTCTTGTCGCACTCCTTCTTTATTGCTCGACGCTCGCGCCCACTGTAACTCTGACCGACAGCGGAGAGCTAATCGTAGTTGCTCAAGGCCTCGGGATTGCACATCCACCGGGCGTTCCGTTTTGGATCATTCTCGCCCACCTCGCCTCGCTTGTGCCTTTTGGAAATGTTGCGGTGCGGATTAACTTTTCGTCTGCGTTTTTTGCGGCGCTCGCTTGCGCGATGCTCACGCTTGTGGTGGCAGAATTAATGACCACCGCGTTGCATCTCACCACAGCGAAACGACGAAAGAGAGGGCCGCAGCAGAGGAAACCAGCAGACCAATCGGGGCTCGCGCTCCTCTTGTTGGCAGTACCTGCGTTGGGCGCCGGTTTGCTTATGGCGTTTTCTCGCACGCTTTGGTCTTACGCGACGATTACCGAAGTCTATGCTCTGAATACGCTGCTCATTCTTGTCATCTTCTTTCTGATGCTTCGGTGGCGCCGTTGTATCGAAGAAGACAGAGCCCGTATCTCAACGGCGTCGAACACTGGCCAAGTCGCGCTGGTCACGAGCCACGACGCTTACCTTTATGCAGCTGCGCTGGTGTTCGGGCTCGCACTAGGCGTTCATCACGTTACCGTAGCGCTGACCCTTCCTGCGATTGCGGTCGTTGTTTTTCGAACCCAAGGCGTAAGGTTTTTCACCAGCAGACGCTTCGTTTATGCCGCGTTGATTTCAATTGGGGCATTAGCCGCCGTTTATGCGTACCTGCCGTTCGCGGCGTCGCGCTCGCCTGTCATTAACTGGGGCCATCCGCGTTCGCTGCAGGAAATGTGGTGGCACATCACGGGCAGGCAGTATCAGGTCTATTTCTCCTTTAAGCCGGAGATAATGGGAGCGCAGTTTGGTGAATTCTGCAGAATGGCATTGCGCGAGTTCGGCTTTCCTTGGCTTCCGCTGTCCCTGATTCTGGCTTTCGCGGGCTTCGTTGACGCTTTCAAACGAGAACGTACGACTTTCTGGTTTCTCCTGACTATCATCATCGCTGATTTGGCTTACGCGCTCAGCTACGAAATCGCGGAGGACAAGGATGCATATTATCTGCCCACATTTATTTCGATCGCGATTGCAGCTGGTCTTGGTATTCGATGGATGATTCAACGGGCGGTTTCCAAGCCCGCGCCGTTCGGGAAACTTTCCGTAGCGGTTGCAACCGTCGTTTTGCTTGTTTGCGCGACTACTCTCGCCGCGAACTGGCCTTTTAATAATCGCAGGCAATACTTCGTCGCGCACGATTACGTGGAAAATCTGCTGAGCACGACCGCGCCTAACGGTCTCCTGCTCACGCTGGATTGGCAGGTTGTGTCGCCCATGTTCTATGCGCAGGAGGTAGAACGGCTCCGCCCTGATGTAAAAGTGGTGGACATCAATCTCCTCCGGCGCTCGTGGTATTTCGATTATTTAAAACACGCTTATCCCGGATTGATGGAGCGCTCGCGCGAGAAGATCGATGTGTTTGTTGAGAATCTTAAAGAATGGGAGCGCGATCCTGGAGCGTTCGCCAGGAACACGGCGCTCACTCAAAGAATCAGCTCGGCATTTTTAGAAATGATTCAAGCAATGGTGACGAACGAGAGCAGGGTCGCACCAGTTTACGTGACGAACGATTTGCTTTTTTCTGACTCAGTCAACGGTGAGCTGACCAGGTGGCTTAATCAAAAGTATTCCCTGATTCCGGAAGGGCTCATCTTTAATCTCGCGGACAGTCAGGGCTTTCATGATTCCCCAGATGTACATCTGCAAATACGGGGCCTGGCCGACGGGACGCTGCGATTCGCACAAGGCGATCCGGTAAACATCAAGGTCATACCGGCCTACGCGAACATGCTGACTAATCGCGGACGTTACCTCGCATTATTCGGTCAACACGAACGCGCCATTGCTGCTTTCGAACAGGCGCTAGTGCTTAATCCGAATCTCGCCTCGGCGCGGCAGGGCCTGGCTGAAAGTACTGCGAAAGCCCGTAAACCGTAGACTTGTCGTCCTTCGCTGATTCAAACTTCGCTTATCATTCGGTCTTCGTCATTGCCGGCGTAGTTTGCTTTGTTGGCGTGAAGCTTTTATATGCGCGGGGAATGAATGCCATGGGTCATGATCGATGGTTGCGTGTTGTTTCGGCAATCCTCGCGCTCGCCATGGGAGTAATTCCAATTCGGGCAGCTGACAATATCATCGCGCTGAAAGCGGCGCGTATGTTCGACGGGAAATCGAAATCGCTCGTTCCAAATGGCGTCGTTATCGTTAAAGGCGATAAGATTATCGATGTTGGCAGCAACGTGGCTGTCCCAGCCGATGCGCAGGTGATCGATCTTGGTGACGCCACGCTCGCGCCGGGATTCATGGATGCACACACACATTTAACGCTGGATTATTCTGGCGATTACAATGTGCGCCGACTGAAAGAGCTCGACCTCAACGTCTCCGAACAGGCGATCATCGCTACGGCACATGCTCGCGCCACCGTCGAAGCAGGATTCATTACCGTGCGTGATCTGGGGAGCCGCTTTATCGGCAGCCGCGAGTTTGTCGATGTCGCCCTGCGTAATTCAATTAACAACGGAGTCGTCGTTGGCCCGCGCATGTTGGTTGCAACGAAGGGAATCGGCGCTACCGGTGGTCATTTCGATCCGACCAGCGGATTTCGTGATTTCCTTTTCGAGCGTGAACCGGATTACACGGATGGAATCGTCGATAACCCAGACGACGCCCGAAAGGCGGTCCGGTTCGAAGTCAAAAACGGCGCCGACGTGATCAAAGCTGCGGTCTCGGGTGGAGTCCTTTCGTTAGGAGACGAAGTGGATACTCCGCAATTGACGCCGGCTGAGATGGCGGCGCTCGTCGATGAATCCCATCGGTTGCGCAAAAAAGTGGCGGTGCATTGTCATGGTGACCAAGCCGCCCGGGAAGCGATCGACGCCGGTGTCGATTCAATTGAACACGGCTCGTTTATTAAACCGGAAACGCTCGCCCGTATGAAAAACAAGGGCGTGTTTCTGACACCTACGCTCATGGCCACAGAATGGATCATGAGCAAGCTGGACAATTATCCGCCAGCGCTGCAGTCCAAAGCGAAAGCGGCAGCGGCTGCGCGCTCGGACATGTTTCGCAATGCAGTCAAACTAGGAGTGAAGATATCCTTCGGCACCGATGCCGCCGTCTTTCCACATGGTCAAAACGCACGCGAGTTCAAGGTGATGGTCGATCTGGGAATGTCGCCAATCGAAGCGCTGAGATCTGCAACTGTGAATGATGCCGAGCTTTTTGGCATCGCGCAAAAAACCGGTTCCTTGGAAAAAGGGAAATTCGCTGACGTCATTGCGATACCAAGCGATCCGACTGCCGATATCACCGCAACCGAGCGGGTTTTCTTTGTCATGAAAGAGGGAAAAATCATCAGGAATGGACCGCCGACTCTCCATTCCAACACTAAAAGAACGGATCCCGTGGACGTTGCGGCGCCTGTCGAGTAACGGTCCGCACAGCCGGGGTAAGTTGATTTTGACAAGGCGGGAATCGCCGCTAACTTTGCCACCCGCCGCCGGTTTGGGCGGGGTAATATTTTAGCAGGAGCTCCGCGTTTCTCTCAAGGGCCCGGGGCGATAGAACTGCATACTGACATGCAAAGAAATCGAAGCAAACGTTATCGCGCAGCTGCGCAACAGGTGGATCGAGCAAAGGCTTACAGTCTCTCCGAGGCTGTCTCAACGCTAAAAAAGTTTCCACCGACAAAGTTTGATCAAACCGTGACGGTCTCATTCAGGCTTGGTGTCGATCCCAAGCAATCTGATCAGATGGTTCGGGGCACCTGTCCGCTACCGCACGGCAGTGGTAAACAGGTTCGAGTACTGGTTTTTGCCGAGGGCGAGGCTGCAAAATCAGCCACGGAAGCAGGCGCGGAGTTTGTTGGAATGAAGGATCTAATCCAGAAGTGTCAGGAAGGCTTTCAGGACTTTGATGTCGCGATCGCAACGCCGGCAGCGATGGCAGAAGTGCGGAAATTGGGAAAAGTGCTCGGACCGCGCGGACTGATGCCGAATCCGCGGACCGGCACGGTCACGGACGACACAGCGAAAGCCGTGCAGGAAGTGAAAGCCGGTCGCGTAGAGTTTAAGCTGGATAAAAACGGCAATGTGGCGGTACCGGTCGGAAAATTTTCATTTGAAGAAAATGCGCTTGTGGAAAATGGAAGCGCCGTAATCGAAGCAGTGGTTCGAGCCCGTCCCGCCAGCGCGAAGGGGCGATACCTTGAGGGCGTAACAATCAGTGCGACGATGTCCCCGGGAGTCCACGTAGATCCAGCGCCGTATCTGAATGTGTAGCGAGAGATTCAAGTTCTAAATAAAATGAGACCAGAAAAAACCAGCGTCGTTTCCGATCTTTCCGAGAAGTTGAAACGTTCTCCGTTTGTTCTCGTAACCGATTACCAGCGCATGAAGGTCGGGGATTTTAGCGAGTTGCGGAACCGATTGGCATCGATGGGCGCGGAAGTGCACGTCGTGAAGAATAATTTCTTAAAACGAGCGATGACCGATTCTGGCTTTCCCGATGCGAGTGAGACGTTGACCGGTCAGACAGCTGTTGTTACGGGCGAGAACGATGTGGCGCCTGTGGCTAAAATTTTCAAGACGTTTGCAGCTGAATTCAAAATTGCCACGCTGAAGATTGGCTTCGTTGACCGCGCCATTCTTTCCGCTGCGGAATTGGAACGATTGGCGGAGTTACCGGCACGCGAAGTTTTGCAGGCGCAATTACTGGGACTGTTCTTGTCTCCCGCAACGCGTCTGGTGCGCTTACTGAACGAACCAGGCTCCGCACTCGCACGGCTGTTGAACGCGAAGGCAGAAAAGGAGGGCGCGGCCGCGCAAGCGACGGCGTAAGATAAATTTTCGGCTCGCAATGGCGAGTCGGAAGTAAAACGAAAACTGTCCGGGCCAGTGGCTATTGGCCTTAATTTTCCGAAAGCTTTCGGAAGCGGCAATTGGAGGAAACAAAATGGCAGATACAGATAAATTGGTGGAGCAACTCAGCAACCTGTCGGTGCTGGAGATTGCTGGGTTGGTTAAGCAACTGGAAGAAAAATGGGGTGTAAGCGCAGCGGCCCCGGTGGCCGTAGCGGCTGGTCCGGCTGCGGGCGCAGCTGGTGGCGCGGGAGCTCCAGCGGCAGAGGAGAAGACTACCTTTGACGTGATCTTGAAAGAGATGGGCGCGAACAAGATTGCTGTGATTAAGGAGGTTCGCGGCGCGGTACCGGGACTTGGCCTTGCGGAAGCCAAGGCGCTTGTGGAAGGCGCCCCCAAGACAATCAAGGAAGGCGTGACAAAGGAAGAAGCGGACGAGATCAAGAAGAAGATCGAGGCCGCAGGTGCAAAGGTCGAAATCAAATAATACTGCGGCTCGCCTAGTGGGGATTGTGTGTCGCGATCTATGATTGAGGTGGATCGGCATAGACCACCAGAGATACATTTTCCTTGCGGAGCAGAAATTTTAGGCTAGTATTTGTTTCTGTTAAAAGTAGGCAGGCAGAACTTATTTTTAAACCGGCGCTCAACGGCAAAGCACAAGAACGGCAGCAGAATGGTGGCGCATTTGACAGGTCGCCATTTTGGGTGCATTTTTGTGCCCTTCGCTCGTTGCTGAGCCCCTAAAATCTTGCCCGTTCTGTCCACGATTAACGGCGTGGATGTTGCGTGGCTAACTCTTGGCTAGTGATTTATGTCGGAACGTATTTACTTTGGAAGCATCAAGGAAGGGATCGAACCGCCGAATCTAATTGAGGTTCAGGCTAATTCGTACGTTGATTTTCTTCAGAAGGACGTCCCTTTTTCAAAGCGGAAAAATCAGGGACTCCAGGCTGTTTTCAAAGAGGTTTTTCCCATCGAGAGCTATGACGAAAAAGCCGTGCTCGATTTTAGCCACTATGAAATCGGCGAACCCAAATTAAGCGCGTTGGAAGCGCAGCGGGAGGGACAGACATACAGCGCGCCGTTGCATGTCACGTTCCAATTGCGCGAAGAAAAAGGGACGAAAGAAGAGAAGGTTTATATGGGCGAAATCCCTCTGATGACGCCGCAGGGAACCTTCGTCATTAACGGCGCAGAGCGGGTGGTAGTAAGCCAATTGCACCGCTCACCCGGGATTGCCTTCGAATCTACCGTCCACGTAAACGGTAAAGTGCTTTACAGTTTCCGGATCATTCCGGATCGGGGCTCGTGGATCGAGGTTCAATTTGATACCGCCGACCTCCTTTACATCTATCTCGACCGACGCAAGCGTCGCCGGAAGTTTCTTGCCACTACGTTCCTGCGCGCCTTGGGCTATGGCTCTGACGAAGATGTCATCAAGCTTTTTTACAACATCGAGACTCTGAAGCTGAGCGAGAAACTGGACGAAGAGAAGCTCGCGACCAAAGTGCTGACTGCAGAGATCCGCGACGGAGACGTCACAGTGGCGCGCGCGTTCGAACCACTCACCCTGGCGACCGTTCGCCAGATCATGGCGCTGAAAATTCACGAAGTGAAAGTGATCGACATCTCCAACGATGACACGATCGTAAAGGCGCTTCGAAAAGATCCGGCGCATGACCAGGAAGAAGCTCTCAAGGACATCTACCGGCGTCTTCGCCCAGGAGATCCGCCGACCGTGGCCAATGCGCGTGCGTTGCTAAAGAGACTATTCTTTGATCCAAAGAAATACGACTTGGGACGGGTTGGCCGTTACAAGATCAATCAAAAGCTCGGGATCAATGTTGATTCTACCGAGCGGATTCTAACCGACAAAGACTTTATCGCCGCGATCAAATACCTGATCAATCTGCGCCGGGGCGAAGGCACTCTCGATGATATCGATCATTTGGGTAGCCGTCGCGTACGCACGGTTGGTGAATTACTGGCGAACCAGTGCCGTGTCGGCCTTGCCCGTACTGAGCGTCTGGTCAAGGAGCGCATGACTCTTTTCGACATCAACGTCGACGGCATGACGCCTCAGAAGCTGATCAATCCAAAAGCGCTCAGCGCGGTTATCCGCGACTTCTTTGGCCGGTCACAGCTTTCACAGTTCATGGATCAAACGAACCCACTCGCAGAGTTAACGCACAAGAGGCGTTTATCGGCTCTAGGCCCAGGCGGCCTCAGCCGGGAACGCGCCGGGTTTGAGGTGCGGGACGTCCATCCATCGCATTACGGGCGCATTTGTCCCATCGAGACGCCAGAAGGTCCGAACATCGGTTTGATTAGCTCGATGAGTACTTTCGCGCGGATCAATGAGTTCGGCTTTATCGAGACGCCCTATCGCAAAGTGGAAAAGGGTCGTGTGACGGATCAGATCGAGTATCTCACAGCTGATCGAGAAGAGAATTTTCTCGTCGCGCAAGCCAATGCCACTGTGGACGGACGTGGGCATTTCACAGGAGAAAAAGTCTCTGTGCGTTACCGTGGCGACTTTCTCGAAGTCGATCCGTCCAAGGTGAATTACATGGACGTCTCACCGAAACAACTTGTATCCGTGGCGGCAGGCCTGATTCCGTTCCTTGAGCACGACGACGCAAACCGGGCGCTGATGGGCTCTAACATGCAACGGCAGGGCGTTCCTCTCGTCGTTTCCGAAGCGCCGCTGGTAGGCACAGGACTGGAAGAGAAAGTGGCGAAGGATTCTCACGCGGTTGTTCTGGCGACCGAAAGCGGCAAAGTCGCGTCGGTCACGGCAGATCAAATCATCGTCACCAAGGATGGTCATCTCCCTGAGAGCAAGAAGAAGCTTAAGACCGATCCCGAGGCTGGGATTCACGTTTATGAACTCCGCAAATTCATGCGTTCTAACGCCGGCACGTGCGTGAACCAAAAGCCGATCGTGCACAAGGGTCAGCACGTGAAACGCGGTCAAGTTATCGCCGATGGTCCAAACACCAATCAGGGCGAGCTCGCCCTGGGACGCAATGTGCTCGTCGCGTTCATGCCTTGGAATGGATACAACTTTGAAGATGCCATCATGATTTCTGAGAAAGTGGTCAAGGAGGACATCTACACCTCTATCCACATCGATGAATTCGAGATCGGTGCGCGCGATACCAAGCTGGGGCCAGAAGAAATTACGCGCGACATTCCTAACGTCAGCGAAGAAGCTCTGCGCAACCTTGGGCCGGACGGTGTTGTGCGGGTAGGCGCGGAAGTGAAGCCTGGCGACATTCTCGTTGGGAAGATTACGCCGAAGAGTGAAACCGAATTAGCGCCGGAAGAACGCCTGCTGCGCGCAATCTTTGGCGAGAAGGCTGCCGACGTGAAGGACACGTCGCTGACCGTTCCCTCCGGCACTTACGGAATTGTGATGGACGTAAAGGTCTCGTCCCGCCGTGAAGTTTCGCGTGAAAAACTCACGCCAGCGGAAACCAGGCGACAACTCAAGACTATCAGCGAAGACCACAAGAAGAAAAAGGAGACGCTAATCGAGCAATTGACCGATTCGCTTTCGAATGTGCTGCTGGGCGAAAAAGTTCCTCTCGATGTTGTAAACGCCAAGAACGGCGAGATCATTATTCCAGCTAATCGCAAGATCACTAAAACGCTCTTGCGAAAATTGGCGACGGCGCACGATCACGTCGAGATCGATCCCAGCCCGATTCGCAACAAGATTCGCGAAATCATTGGCGCGTACGAGCACAAGTTCGCCGAACTCGAGCTCGAACGCGATCGCGCCATGGACCGGGTCGAAAGCGGTGATGATATCGACCCTGGAATCATCAAGCAGGTCAAGGTTTATATCGCGAGCAAGCGCAAGCTGAGCGTGGGCGATAAGATGGCTGGACGCCATGGAAATAAAGGCGTTGTCGCCCGCATTGTTCCTGAAGAAGACATGCCTTTCCTCGCGGATGGTACGCCGGTTGAAATTGTGCTGAACCCATTAGGCGTGCCGAGCCGCATGAACGTGGGACAGGTTCTCGAAACGCACCTTGGCGTTGCCGCGAAGGCGCTCGGATTCAAAGTCGCGACTCCGGTGTTCGACGGAATCAAGGAAAAACAGATTCGCGAGTATTTGCATGACGCCCGGAAGAAGGAGCAATTCACGTGGGTCCAAGAAAGCGGCAAAGCAAAGCTTTTCGACGGACGCACCGGCGATCCTTTCGATCAGGAAGTCGTGGTTGGCTACATCTACATGATGAAGCTAGGCCACCTGGTGGCGGACAAGATTCACGCTCGCGCCGTTGGACCGTACTCGCTTGTCACCCAACAGCCTCTCGGAGGAAAGGCGCAATACGGCGGCCAGCGTTTTGGTGAAATGGAAGTGTGGGCGCTGGAAGCTTATGGAGCCGCCTATACTTTACAGGAACTGCTCACCGTTAAGTCTGATGACGTTCAAGGGCGCACACGGATTTATGAGTCGATCGTCAAGGGCGATAACTCGCTTGAAGCGGGTACACCTGAATCTTTCAACGTTCTCATCAAGGAAATGCAGAGTCTGGGTCTCGACGTAAAAGTCGGCGGCCAGGCGCCTACATTTCTTGAGAGCGTCGCATAATTTTTAAACTGCAAATTATTTGGAAAAAACATGAACGAACATTCCTGGCGTGAGTTAGTGGGCGAAGAGCGCCCTGTGGGTTTTGATCAAGTCGCGATTGGCGTCGCGTCGAGTGACACGATGCGCTCATGGAGCAAAGGCGAAGTCAAAAACCCCGAGACAATCAATTATCGGACCTTTAAACCGGAAAAGGGAGGCCTTTTCTGTGAACGCATTTTTGGTCCGACGCGCGATTGGGAGTGCTCATGCGGAAAATATAAACGCATCAAGCACAAGGGCGTCATCTGCGACCGGTGCGGCGTGGAAGTCACACTGGCTCGCGTCCGCCGTGAGCGCATGGGGCATATCGAATTGGCTGTGCCCGTCTCGCACATTTGGTTTTACAAATGCATGCCGTCACGCATCGGCCTGATGCTGGACATGAGCGCGCGGCAACTCGAGCGCGTCATTTATTACGAGGACTACATCGTCATCGATCCCGGCAAGACTCCGTTGCAGAAAACACAACTGCTTAACGAAGTTGAATACAGAGAAGCGCAGGAGCAATACGGGGAAGATTTCGTCGCAGGCATGGGCGCGGAAGCGATCCGAAAGCTTTTGGCCGAGATCGATCTCAACAAGCTCAACAAAGAGCTTGAGAAAGCGATGGGAGCTACGAAGAGCAAACAGATTCGTAAGAAACTGGCGAAGCGTCTCAAGCTCATCCAGGGCTTCCAAAATTCACACGCGCGTCCCGAATGGATGATTCTCGATGTGTTGCCGGTAATTCCCCCAGATTTGCGACCTCTGGTTCCCCTCGAGGGCGGACGTTTTGCTACGTCAGACCTTAACGACCTTTATCGACGGGTTATCAATCGTAACAACCGTCTGAAAAACCTGCTCATGCTGAAAACGCCGGATGTCATCATTCGCAACGAAAAGCGAATGTTGCAGGAGGCTGTGGACGCTTTGTTCGACAACGGCAGACATGGTCGCGCTGTGACCGGTGCCGGTAACCGGCCGCTTAAGTCTTTGAGCGACATGCTCAAGGGCAAGGGTGGACGTTTCCGCCAAAATCTGCTTGGCAAACGCGTCGATTACTCAGGTCGCTCCGTAATTGTGATCGGGCCCGAGCTCAAACTGCAGCAATGCGGATTACCGAAGAAGATGGCGCTTGTGCTTTTCGAGCCGTTCATTATTCGGCGACTAAAAGATTTGGGGTACGTGCACACGGTGCGTAGCGCGAAGAAAATGATCGAGCGCCAGACGCCGGAGGTCTGGGACATTCTCGACGAAGTGACCAAGGGGCACCCCGTGCTTCTTAATCGCGCGCCAACTTTGCATCGATTGTCGATTCAGGCTTTTGAACCGCAATTGATCGAGGGTGAAGCGATTCGCATTCACCCGCTGGTTTGCACGGCTTACAATGCCGACTTCGACGGGGACCAGATGGCGGTACACGTTCCGCTATCGGTAGAGGCCCAGATGGAAGCGCGCATGCTGATGCTCGCGCCGAATAACATTTTTTCTCCCTCCAGTGGCAAGCCGATTACCACGCCTTCTCAAGACATCACGCTCGGCTGTTACTACCTGACACAAAATCCGCGCGGTGCGAGTAAGGATGGTCACCGGCTTCCGCTCTTCGCCGATGCGACCGAAGTAGAATTCGCGATGGCGGAAGGAAGCATTCACACACACGACCGTATCCGGCTTAAGAACCCGGATTTCGGCAAGCAAACAATCTACGGAAACTCGGAGGCCAGAACGATCGAAACCACCGCAGGCCGTGTCATTTTCAATGAGATTTGGCCGAAGCAGCTCGGATTCTTCAACAGACCGGCAGGCAAAAAGCAACTGAGCGATATCATCTGGCGTTGTTACCAAATCGCGGGACCTGCAGAGACGGTCGCAACGCTGGACAAGTTAAAGGAACTCGGATTTGCCTCGGCTACCAAGGCTGGCATCTCGATTGGAATTTCGGACATGATCATTCCGAAAGAAAAGGAGACAGAGCTGGAGAATGCTTATAAGCAAATTCGTCAGGTTGAGCAGCAATATCGCAAGGGCATCATCACGGATGGCGAGCGTTACAACAAGATTATCGACATCTGGACGCACGCCGGTGACGAAATTTCCAGTGCCATGTTCCGCACACTTGAACATAACGACGGTCGTAAGGAGTTGAATCCAGTCTTCTTGATGGTCGATTCCGGTTCTCGTGGCAACCGCCAGCAGGTTCGCCAGCTGGGAGGCATGCGCGGTTTGATGGCCAAACCTTCGGGCGAAATCATTGAGCGACCGATCACATCGAACTTCCGCGAAGGGCTGAGCGTGCTCGAATATTTCATTTCCACTCACGGTGCTCGCAAGGGTCTCGCTGACACGGCGCTAAAGACAGCTGACTCCGGATATCTAACGCGCAAACTGGTGGACGCGGCGCAGGACGTGATCATCAACGAGCAGGACTGCGGCACCGTAAACGGCATCGTCGTTCGCTCAATTTACGAGGGCGACGAAGAGGTAGTCGATCTTGGTCAACGCATTATCGGCCGCGTTAGCTGTGAAACCATCGCTGATCCGGTGGACAAAAAGAAGAAGATCGTCAAAGCGAATCAATTGATTGATGAAAAGATCGCGGCGGACCTTCAGCGCGTAGGCGTTGAGAGCTTGAAGATTCGTTCGGTTCTGACCTGTGAATGTGGGCGGGGCGTCTGCGCAATGTGTTATGGGCGGAATCTGGCCACGGGCCAGTTTGTTAAGCTTGGCGAAGCAGTAGGCATTATCGCAGCCCAATCGATCGGTGAGCCAGGAACGCAGTTGACGATGCGCACATTCCACATTGGGGGAACCGCCAGCCAGACCTTTAAGCAGCCAATCATCAAGGCGAAGAACGACGGCACAGTCCGATTCAACGATCTGCGAACGGTGCAGGCGCTCGATGGTAGTTGGATCGCCTTGAATAAGAATGGCTCGATTAGCGTGCACAACGCAGAAGGCCGCGAACTGGAGCGTTACAACGTGGTGATCGGTTCAATGATCTCCAAAGGCGACGGAACTGATGTTAAAAAGGGCGAGACCTTTGTTCAATGGGACCCGTACAACGTGCCGATCCTCACCGATAAAGGCGGCAAGATCGAGTTCCGCGACATGATCGCGGGTGTAACAATCAAACGCGACGTCGACGAAGCGACGGGCCTGATGGGCACTGTTATCATTGAGCACAAAGAGGATTTGCATCCGCAAATTGTCATCGTCGACGACAAAAAGGAGGTGCTCGCGAGTTATTCCATCCCGGCTGGCGCGCACGTCATCGTGGAAGAAGGTCAAAAGGTGCGTGCTGGCGCTCTGCTGGCAAAGACACCGCGGAAAGTGGCAAAGACCAAGGATATCACCGGAGGTTTGCCGCGTGTGGCCGAATTATTCGAAGCGCGCCGACCGAAAGATGCGGCTGAGATTGCCAAGATCGACGGCGTGGTTGAAATGGGTGGCACGGTTCGCGGCAAGCGGCGCCTGATTTTGAAGGATCCCGACACCGGAGCCGAGGAAGAACACCTGATCCCGCTTACCAAACACATTATTGTGTTTAAAGGCGACTTCGTGAAGAAGGGTCAGCAACTTACCGAAGGCCCCGTAGTGCCTCATGAAATTCTCGAAGTCTGTGGACCGCAGGATTTGCAGGAGCACCTCGTGAACGAAGTACAGGAGGTATACCGCCTGCAGGGTGTGGAGATCAATGACAAGCACATCGAAATCATCGTGCGCCAGATGTTGCGCAAGGTGAAAATTACCGATCCTGGCGATACGTCGTTGCTCTGGGGTGATCAAGTCGACAAACTCGACTTTGAGGAGGAAAACAAGAAGGTCGTCGAGAAAGGCGGCAAGCCGGCAGAAGCCGTTCCTGTCTTGCTCGGTATCACGAAAGCTTCACTCGAAACAGACAGCTTCATTTCCGCTGCGTCGTTCCAGGATACAACTCGTGTTCTCACCGAAGCGGCCACACTGGGCAAGGTCGATAGACTGCGCGGCTTCAAGGAAAACGTGATCATGGGTCACTTGATCCCCGCGGGTACTGGTTTCCCTGAGCACCGCGAGATCAAGCTGGTCGAGAAAGGTGAGCCGATTGGGGCCCCGGTGATGGAAGAAGCCGAGCCGCAACCGGCTATTGGGTAATCAATGGAGTAGTGGAGTAATGGAGTGATGGGCCACAACAAAACCCATTACTCCCTTACTCCTTCGCTCCAATACTCCAACTAAATCGCCATGTCGATCGTCACGAAGACAGGCGATAAAGGCGAAACGTCCCTGATGTACGGCCATCGTGTGTCGAAGGGCGATGCACGTGTTGATGCGTACGGCTGTATCGACGAGCTGACCGCTGCGCTTGGTTTGGCCCGCTCAATAACGACGACCGACAAGTTCATTTCCGACGAAATCTTGGCCGCACAAAAAGATTTGATCGTTGTCATGGGAGAACTGGCAACGGCGCCAGCCGATCAGGAGCGTTACGCAAAAGATGGCTTTCACATCACCACGTCAGCGATGGTCGACCGCGTGACAGCGGTCATTGAAAATCTCGAGAAAGACAAATCGCTTTACCCGAAGGATTGGGTGATTCCCGGAGGAACACCGGTAGCTGCAGCTCTCGATTTTGCTCGGGCGACGTGCCGTCGCGCCGAGCGACACATCGCTGCGTTGAGCAGCAGCGACGCTAAATTCAACATTGAAATTTTGCGCTACCTAAATCGCCTCTCCGATCTCTGTTGGGTGCTGGCCAGGTACGTCGAGAAAGACTCGCGAAATTCCAATTAGCGGTGCGTTGCTGCAACACTCCCTGAATTGCGCTGCAATCCAGCGTCAAAAATTGGCAAGCGTCCGGCAGCAACATTCATGGCTGCGTGTTATGCATCGTCGCATGAAATTTCGATCCATCTTTGCGGCCGCAATCTTGTTTGGTGTTTCTGCTGCGCAGGCGCATGAGGCGATCTTTTCGTGGACTTACACGACGGACCTTACCCCGAAAGGTCATGGCGAATTTGAACAATGGATTACCACACGCTGGGAAAAGGAGCATGGCACCTATAGCGTTGTCGATTTTCGTGAGGAGTTCGAATATGGCGTGACGGATAATTTCCAGCTCGCGATCTATCTCAACCATCATTATGTCAATGCGAACGACGACATTCCCGTCGCAGATCCTGCGCATCCTAAGAAACTGTTGCCCAGCCGCTTCGAAACTGGCGGTGAAGACGTGCATGCCGGACATAATCCAGAAAAACCGTTCGACAGTTATCATTTTGAATCGGTCTCGCTCGAAGGGATCTATCGGTTCCTGAGTCCTTACAAGGATCCGATTGGTCTCGCGCTTTATTTCGAGCCATCCGTGGGCGATCAGGAAACAGAGTTGGAATGGAAAATCCTGCTCCAAAAGAACTGGCTCGAAGACCGGCTCGTTTGGGCGTTAAACGTCAATTACGAACTTGAATACGAAAAAGCGGATGATGGCTACGAGCGCGACGGCATGTTCGAATGGTTTACCGGACTTTCTTATCGCTTCATACGTAATTGGTCGGCAGGCTTGGAATTTTGGAATCATCACGAATTTGCCGACGCCACTGTCCACGAGCATTCAGCCTACTTTTTGGGGCCGACGATTCATTATGGTGGCGAACGTTGGTGGGCCACTCTGGGCTTCCTTCATCAGCTGCCAATCGGGCAGGCATTTAGCCAGGATAACAAAGAGTTTGCCGCGCGCGACGGTTACATCTTTGGCGATGAGCACGAAAAATACTACGTGCGCTTCAGAGTAGGAATCAACTTTTAGCCGCACAGTGAAAGCCGACTTTGCCTTCATAGCGTTGCCCGTTTCGGCGCTGATCGCTCCGTCCGCGTTTGCCGTTCGATACCTCAACGTCGAGCAAGCTCAGCAGGCAATTTTTCCAGGCAAATCTTTCACGGCGGCGCCCGTGAAGCTGACGAGCGTTCAACGTAAAGCCATTGAGCAGGCGAGCGGCGTCCGCGTCTTGCACGACGAGCAGCAGGTCTGGCGCGTAAGTGGCGGTGGTTGGTTTATCGTCGATGAAGTGGTCGGCAAACACGAGTTCATCACTTACGCGGCGGGCCTTAATGCCGATGGTTCGGTCAAGCAGATTGAAATCATGGACTATCGCGAGACCTATGGAGGCCAGATTCGCGACCAAAAATGGCGTGCCCAATTTGTCGGTAAGACCAGAAGGTCGACCCTCAAACTCGATAGCGATATCAAGAACATCAGCGGAGCCACGTTGAGTTGCCGGCACATCACCGATGGAGTGAAACGCCTTCTGTCATTTTATGAGATCGCACTCAAGCATTGAAATTCGTCGTTGCCGCCCCTTGCTCGGCACATTTGTGGAAGTCGCGACTTCCGGGACCAGCGCGGCCGGTTTGGAGTGCGGGATCGGTGCGGCCTTCGCCGCTATTGAAAAAGTGCAACGGTTAATGAGTTTTCATGATCCCGCGAGCGATGTTTCGCGAATGAATCGCGAAGCGTTTCCAAAAAGCGTAACTGTGCATCCCTGGACTTGGAAGGTGCTCGAAGCCGGCCAACAGTTTGCTCGAGAAAGCGACGGAGTTTTTGATATCGCGATCGCTCGACGTCTCACAGACCGGGGTTATCTTCCTCAGCGCGGCCATAGATTTGATCGCGCCGCAAAGTGGCGGGACATCTTTCTTCGCAAGAATTACCAGGTTTTCTTTCGTCGACGATTGATGGTCGACCTTGGCGGAATCGCCAAAGGATTCGCAGTTGATCAGGCGGTCGCTGCCTTGAAAGAGAGCGGCGCCACAAGTGGAATTGTGAATGCTGGCGGCGATCTGCGCGTTTTTGGATCGACGTCGCAACTTGTTCATCTCCGTCACCCATCCAAGCCGGCACAAGTTGCGGGCGCGGTCAGACTGCGCGAGCGAGCGATGGCGACCTCCGGGATTTACTTTGCCCGGCGTAAATATCACGGCAGGAGTATTAGCCCGATGATTGACGGACGTAGCGGGCGCTCATCCCGCGAACTGATCAGCGTGAGTGTGGCAGCGTCGGATTGCATGACAGCCGATGCCCTCACGAAGATCGTTTTCGCGCTACGTGAAAAGGCGGCGGGCTTGCTGGCGCAGTACCATGCCGATGGATTGTTGCTCGAGCGCGATGGTGCGCCATCATGGATGTTCCACTCATCATGCGACACCCACGACCAGACTCGATTCAATTGAAACGCTTGCAGAGATATTTTCTGTACGCCGTTTTGGCCCTGCTTTTTTTAAGCGGGGTCGCATGGGCATATTGGAATTATCTTGCTGCGTCAGCAGGGGATTTTGAGGCAAGCGCGAAAGCTTGGGCGATGAAAATCCATGGCGCTGCGGCGATGGCAATTTTAGTGCTGATCGGGATGATCCTAAGCGCGCACGTAAGGTTCGCATGGCGCGCGCGCCGCAATCGAGCAAACGGGTCGGTTTTTCTGAGCGCGTTCGCCGTTTTAACTATTACCGGCTACGGCCTTTATTACGCAGGGGGCGAAAGACTGCGGGCGTGGACAAGTTGGATTCATCTGGCCGTAGGGCTGGCTTTGCCAGTCTTGCTGCTGATCCACATCTTTCTGGGAAAGAAGACACGCCATTCGGGCCAATTTCGAACCCGATCGCGTCTCGGGTCTCAGGGTGCCGAGGATCGATATTCGAAGTCTGTTACCGCAAGCCAGAATACAGCCCCCGATGAGGTCCGTAAGCCAGCTGAATTTCAAGTTGCGCATCGACGCGTGCTGTAGCATCTTCACCGTCCCGCTCTGGAGTCCCCCCCTCGCGGATTTTCTCCTATGGCAGAAACAACAGAATTAGTACCTGAACTTTTGGAAGCTGGCGTCCATTTTGGACATCAGACGAAGCGCTGGAACCCAAAGATGAAACCGTTCATCTTCGAACAGCGCAATCAGATTTACATCATTAATTTGGATGAAACCGTGCTTCAGCTTCGGCGCGCCACGGAATTTCTTCAGGAAGTAACGCGTCGGGGAGGCAGAATTCTGTTCGTTGGTTGCAAGAAACAAGCGCAGGAAGCGACAAAGGAGGCTGCGCTGGCTTGCGGTCAGTTTTACGTGAACCAGCGATGGTTGGGCGGCACATTGACCAATCTCACGACTATTCGCAAGAGCATCGGGCGACTGAGATATATCGAAGAAATCGAGAAATCACCCGAGTACAAGAAGATGGGTAAGCAGGAACTGGCTGCCCTTAACCGTGAGGCAGCAAAGCTCCGGCGCAACCTCGACGGCATACTTGAGATGTCGCAACTGCCTGATGCCCTCGTCGTCATCGATACGATCCGCGAACAAAACGCCGTGAACGAAGCTCGCCGCCTTGGAATTCCCGTGGTTGCCATCGTGGACACCAACGCGGATCCAGATGTCATCGATTATCCGATCGCTGGGAACGATGATGCAATCCGCGCGATTCGCGTAATCCTGCAAAAGCTAGTGGATGCCATTGTCTCGGCGAGCAACGAAGCGCGCATCCGCGAGCAAGTTGAGATGGCTGGCGTTTCGGCGTAGCGCAACCAATAGGCAATAGCCGATGGTTAATGGTTAAGCAGCGCTCGATGCCTTTTTAACACTCTAATCACTTCATGAAGACAACAGCTGAGATCGATCCCCAATTAGTTAAGCAGCTTCGCGAAAAGACCAATGCAGGCTTTATGGATTGCAAGCGCGCCCTCGTGGAGGGCGGCGGCGATCTGGGAAAAGCAGAGGCGATTTTGCGGACCAAAGGAATTGCCAGCGCTGGAAAGAAAGCTTCGCGTGCAACGAAAGAAGGCGTGGTGGCCTCCTACATTCACCTGCAAGGGAAGGTTGGCGTTCTCGTGGAAGTAAATTGTGAAACGGACTTCGTGGCGAGGAACGAGAATTTCCGCGAGTTTGTGAAGGACATCACCCTGCATGTTGCCGCTGCCCACCCGCTTTATGTGAGTCGCGCTGATGTGCCAGGCAATCTCATCGAAGCCGAGCGCGAAATTTACAAAGCGCAGGTCAAAGGCAAGCCGGAGAACGTTGCCGACAAAATTGTCGAAGGAAAACTCGAGAAATTTTACAGCACCGTTTGCTTGCTCGAACAAGGTTTCATCAAAAATCCTGATATGACCGTCAAGGATTTACTTGGTACCAAAATTTCCGAGCTGGGCGAGAACATTGTCATCCGCCGTTTCGTCCGCTATCTCGTCGGCGAGCCGCTACCCAGCGACGCGTAAGCGTTTGTGGCAAACGCCGAAGCTCCGAATAGGTGCTTGGCACAAGCACCTCTACAACTCACGTGCACCGGCGTCGTCTCTGGCTAGGTTGCAAGGAGAAATGGCGCTCGAAGAATACAAGCGGAAACGGGACTTCAAGAAAACGGCCGAACCGGCTGGGGGCAAACCGCTGCCAAAAAAAATCAAAGGTGCGTCGCGTTTCGTTATCCAGAAGCACGCAGCCCGCCGTTTGCACTACGATTTCCGCCTCGAAATGGAAGGGGTGCTAAAATCCTGGGCGCTGCCAAAAGGGCTCCCTTGGAAACGAGGTGAAAAACACCTGGCCGTAGAAGTGGAAGACCATCCAATAGAATACGAGCAGTTCGAAGGCATTATTCCCGAGGGGCAATACGGCGGTGGCACAGTGATGGTGTGGGACCGGGGGACTTACCGCGTTTATGGCGAACAGCCGGCCAAATCGCTTAGCGAAGGCAAGCTCCACCTGGTTCTCGACGGCGAAAAAGCAAATGGCGAATGGACCCTGGTGCGCATTCGTGGTCGTGAGGGTGAGAAAAATCAGTGGTTGATCCTGAAAACGGGGGATGATGCGAAGCCGATATCGAAAAAGATGGACGACCGTTCGGTCAAAACCGGACGTACCATGAAGCAAATCGCAGAAGCTCGCGATGCTGAGTGGGAATCCGGTCGCGAAGCAGATGAGAGTCCGACGTCGAAATTCAAGGCGCGGATTCGCGATGCCGTAAAAAAAAACGAAAAAGATAAAGTTGTAGGAGAGCCGCGTCGCTTATCGACGGCAAAACGGCGCAACCCGACTCAGGCCGGTCACCTGTCCTCACCAGATCTCCCCTCGGCAAAGGCTCGTTTTATCGAACCGATGAAAGCGAAGCTCGTCGAGAAACCACCAGCGATGGGTGATTGGATTTACGAACTCAAATTCGACGGCATCCGCCTGATCGGCGTCAAAAGGGACGACAATGTTTCGTTGTTGTCGCGAAATCAAAACGAGTTGACTGAGCGATTTCCAGAGATCGTCGAAGCCATGAAAATCTTGCCAGCGCGCGAATGTGTGATCGACGGTGAAGTCGTCGCGCTCGACGACGAAGGCAGGTCATCTTTTCAATTGTTGCAAGCGCGCGAGATGGAGGGCCGAAAGTGCCCCGTTTACTTCTATGCGTTCGATCTACTCGAGCTCGACGGCAAAAGTTTGCTGTCGCTGCCATTGGAGGCGCGTAAGGACGTTCTGGAAAAAGTCTGTGCCGACGCGGGGGATCCTGTTCGCTATTCGGGCGCAATCGGCGGAGACGCCGAACAGTTGCTGAAAGAGGTGAAGCGCCGCGGTCTTGAGGGAATCATAGGCAAACAACGTAACTCTGTTTATGAACCTGGACGCAGAAGCGGTGCGTGGATCAAGCTCAAATGCGTCCGAGAACAGGAATTCGTTATCGGCGGGTACACGCCGCCACAGGGTGCGCGAAAACATTTCGGCGCAATGTTGGTCGGCTACTATGAGAAGAAAAAGCTGGTTTTTGCTGGGAAGGTCGGCACCGGATTCACCGCAAAATCGTTGACGACGTTGCACAAAAAATTTCAAAAAGAAACACGTGATGATTGCCCATTTGTCGATCTACCATCAAAACAAAATGGACAATGGGTACAGGACATCACCCCTTCAATGATGAGGAACATGCATTGGATAAACCCGGTTTTTGTTTGTGAAATTAAGTTCGCCGAGTGGACGCGGGACGGGAAATTGCGTGCGCCGGTTTTCCTGGGATTACGAGAAGATAAGACCGGCACCGAGGTTGTTCGCGAAAGTTAAAAGGAGAACCTGTCTGTCTTGATTCGTGTCGAGGTGACTTGACCTTGGCCAGTATCCGAAAATTTTAATCAGGTACTTGCAGGGAGGTTTGGGGTTGTTATGCGAATCGCTCAGGTCGCGCCGCTTTACGAAAGTGTCCCGCCGAAATACTACGGGGGAACCGAACGGGTGGTGTCGTATCTCACTGAGGAATTGGTCCATCAAGGGCATGAGGTGACTCTCTTTGCGAGCGGGGATTCCGTGACCAAAGCGCGACTCCTCGCGACGTGCCAGAGTTCCCTGCGCCTCGACAAGTGCTGCGTGGATCAGATGGCGCACCAAATCCTGATGCTCGAACATGTGTTTCAGCGCGCTGCGGAATTCGATATCATCCATTTTCACGTTGATTATCTGCACTTTCCCTTTAGTCGCCGTCAGCCGATAAGGCATGTGACGACCCTGCACGGCCGGCTCGATCTTCCCGATCTCGTTCCGCTCTATGAGGAGTTTCGGGACATGCCGGTGGTCTCAATCTCCAATGCACAGAGAAAGCCTTTGCCATGGGCAAACTGGCAGGCCACGATTTACCACGGCATCCCTGCTGAGCTCTATCGCTTCCGGGAAGAGGTGGGAACTTATCTTGCCTTTATGGGGCGGATTTCACCTGAAAAGCGAGTGGACCGGGCAATCGAAATTGCCAAGCGGGTTCAGATTCCGCTTAAAATAGCCGCCAAAGTGGATCCGGTGGACAAGAGGTATTTCAAGCGAGAGATCGAGCCATTGCTTGGCGATCCATTGGTCAAGCATGTCGGCGAGATCGGCGACGGCGAAAAGAACGAGTTTTTAGGGAACGCTTATGCTTTGCTCTTGCCTATCGACTGGCCGGAACCATTTGGGCTAGTGATAATCGAAGCGATGGCCTGCGGAACGCCGGTGATTGCATACCGCGGGGGCGCAGTCCCGGAGGTAATGGAAGAAGGTCATACCGGCTTCATCGTGGAAGCACTGGAAGATGCGGTGAGAGCAGTCCAGCGAGTGCCTGAACTAAGCCGGAAGCGTTGTCGCGAAATCTTCGAGCAACGCTTTACTGCAGTTCGAATGGCTCAGGACTACGTGCAGGTCTATGAACGACTGATTAGTGACCGACAGAACCAGCAATTGGAGGCGCGCGCATAGTGGCCAGGGAAGTGATTCGCGTCCGGGACGCGTTTTACATTCGTTCGTCGTCACCCCGCATTGACGTTCGTACCCGTGTTCTCAAACAGGGAGACACCTTCGCTGTGTTCGATCGATTCGGTGACGTTGACACGTTCGGTACCGGTGAACTCGGGTTGTACTATCAGGACACGCGATTTCTGTCGCGCCTGACGCTGAAGCTGGGAAGAGACCGTCCGCTGTTGCTCAGTTCGACCCTTAGAGAAGACAATGCCGTTCTGGCTGTCGATGCAACGAACCTCGATGTCTACCGCAACGGCGAGACAGTGCTTCCGCGGGGAACACTGCACATCTTTCGCTCGAAGATTTTGTGGAAGAGAATGTGTCAGGAGCGGCTCCGAATTCATAACTATGGACGTGTCCCGATGGATTTTTCATTCTCGATCGAATTCGATGCTGATTTCGCTGATATTTTCGAAGTGCGAGGCATGACGCGCGAGCGTCGCGGTCGCCGGACCGGGACAGAGATTGCACAGGATACGGTCGTGCTCGCGTATGAGGGATTGGACGGACGCCCTCGCCGGACACGGATCGTTTTCGATCCACCGCCTACTCGATTAAGCGAATCTGCGGTCAATTATCAAATTCGGCTGGAGCCTGGTGGGGAAGCCAGCTACCGCTGGGTAATAGCATGTGAAGTGGATGCCGATTCGCACCGGGAGATTAAGCCTTGTTACGAGAAGGTCGTCCAGGAGGCGGCGAGCGTGTTGGAATCGGCACATTCCCGGCAGCCTTTAATTTCCACATCAAACGAGCAGTTCAACGATTGGTTGAATCGCTCCCTCGCAGATCTTGAAATGATGCGGACGGAAACTCGGTATGGACCGTATCCTTATGCTGGCGTTCCCTGGTTTAGCACCGAATTTGGGCGAGACGGAATCATTACCGCGTTGCAGTGTCTGTGGTTCGATCCCAGTCTCGCGCGCGGAGTCCTGGCGTATCTGGCTGCTACGCAAGCTGACACGGAAAACGCCGAGCAAGATGCGCAACCGGGAAAGGTGCTGCATGAAACACGCGCGGGTGAAATGGCGACCTTGGGCGAGATTCCGTTCAAGCGTTACTACGGCAGCATCGATGCGACTCCACTTTTCATCCTGCTCGCCGGTGTGTATTACAAGCGCACAGGTGATCGCGCGTTTGTTGAATCGATTTGGCCGAACGTTGAGCGTGCACTCGCATGGATTGATCACTACGGGGACATCGATGGCGATGGATTCGTCGAATATGCTCGCAGATCGAAACTCGGTCTCATCCATCAAGGCTGGAAAGACTCGCACGACGCGGTCTTTCACGCGGACGGCACCTCTGCCGAAGGACCCATCGCTCTTTGCGAAGTGCAGGGCTACGTTTACGCTGCCAAGTTAGCGGCGGCCGAATTAGCCAGGCTTTTCGGTGACGATGCACGGGCCCGTGATTTGTCGAAGCAAGCAAAAACCCTGCTTCGACGGTTTGAAGAGAGTTTCTGGTGTGATGAACTTTCCACATACGCGCTCGCGCTCGATGGTAAAAAGCAGCCATGCAGGGTGCGAACCTCGAACGCGGGTCATTGCCTTTTCGCCGGAATCGCATCTGCGGAGCATGCGCGTCGCGTCGCGGC
>JBKPRQ010000068.1:0-7271 GCA_046734635.1 Verrucomicrobiota bacterium | reverse complement strand
TACCTGGACCGGTGAACACGATCGCGCGATCGAAGTGCTTCAGAAATTGGTGTCGATACCGAGTTACATTAACTACGCGCGCCTCAAATTTCACCCACTGTGGAAACCGCTCCACGGCAATCCCAAGTTTGACAAAATCGTGGCCTCGCTTGCGCCCAAAGAACCTGAGACGAGCAGCAAATGAATCGCGGAAATCTTTTCTCCGAGCTAAAGCGGCGCAACGTTTACAAAGTTGCAGTCGCTTATGCAGTGGTGGCCTGGCTGCTCATTCAGGCCGCATCGATTTTCTTTCCCGCGTTCAATGCTCCGCAATGGGCGATCCAGATTGTCATTCTCATCCTTGTTGTTGGATTTCCGATTGCGTTGGTTTTTTCCTGGGCGTTTGAGATTACGCCCGAAGGTATCAAGCTGGAATCGGAGGTCGCTCGTAACAAATCGATTACGCGCAAGACCGGACGCAAGATCGTGGCGATGACGGTCGTGCTCGCAGTCATCGCGGCTGGTTTGTTTGTCTTTCAATTGGTCCGCGCCAGATCGACATCTCCAGCTGCGGCGACCATCACAAACAAGTCAATCGCGGTTTTGCCGTTCGATAACTTAAGCGGCGATCCGCAGAACGCGTATTTCAGCGAAGGCGTTCAAGACGAAATTTTGACGCGATTGGCAAAAATCGCTGATTTGAAAGTGATTTCGCGCACGTCGACGCAGCGATTCAAAAGCGCGCCTAACGACCTGCGACAGATTGCGCAACAGCTCGGGGTGGCGAACATCCTCGAAGGCAGCGTGCAGAAGGCGAACGACCAGGTCCGCGTGAATGTGCAGCTCATCAACGCTCTCACCTACGCGCATCTTTGGGCCGACACCTACGATCGCAAACTGACTGACATCTTTGCAGTTGAGACTGAGATCGCAAAAACGGTTGCCGATGTGTTACAGGCAAAGTTAACCGGCTCCGGGTATTTAAATATCACAGGGTTGATCTGGCCCTTCTGCTTAATTTTAAGAACGCGCGATTGGAGTGGAAACGCGTATTGCGCCCGCGAGAACCTGGCGAATACGACACGCCTGATCTTCATGCCTGAGCCATGCTTATCCGTGCTATTCGTTTAATCCGGGGTTCTTTCTCAGACTTCGAAAAAATCGTCGCCTTGCTCGCACCAAAGGAATCTGCGGCCGCCGCCAAATGAATCGCGGAAACTTCTTTGCCGAGCTGAAGCGGCGCAATGTTTACAAGGTTGCCGCCGATTTCCCGCGAATTGACCGTGTTCGTGGCTATGACTAGACTGCGATAAATGGCAGCAGCCGGATTCACTTACTGGCAAGATGGCGAGATGTGGCTCGGATATCTCGATCAATTTCCGGACTACATGACCCAGGGAACGTCACTGGAAGATCTCAAGGAACATCTCCTTGATCTTTACAAAGATTTGTCTTCAGGCGTTATCCCAAACGTGCGCCAGCATTCTGAACTCGAGCTGGCGTGAAGCGGCGCGAATTGATCAAGAAAATAGAAGAGCAGGGCGCGATCCTCATTCGACACGGCGGCAAACACGATTGGTATCAAAACCCGACGACGAAGGTTTGCCAGCCGGTTCCTCGACACAACGAAATCAACCAGAACCTCGCGCGCAGTATTCTAAGAAAGCTGGCGAAATCGTAAATCTCGATGAACTCGGGAAATTTCTTCTCCGAGCTGAAACGGCGCAATGTTTACAAAGTCGCTGTCGCCTACGCGATCGTCGGCTGGCTCTCGATTCAAATCGCTACGCAGGTTTTTCCATTCCTGGAAATTCCGAATTGGATTGTGCGTTTGGTGATCGCGGTCGTTGCGATCGGGTTTCCTATCGCGCTGGTCATCGCCTGGGCCTTTGAAGCGACTTCCGAAGGAATCAAACGAACCGAAGTTGCCGACACAATGTCGGCGGCGACCCGACAAAAGAAACACGCCTGGATCTACATCGTCGTCGTGGGTGCCGCGATTTCGGTGGCGTTGTTTTTCCTCGGTCGTTACACGGCGCAATCGCGAGAAGGCGGACGGCCTCCCGCAACGGCGGGATCCCTACCACAAAAATCGATTGCGGTGTTGCCGTTCGATAATCTCAGCGAAGAAAAAGGAAACGCCTATTTCGCCGAGGGAATACAGGACGAAATTCTCACGCGCCTGGCGAAAGTCGCCGACCTCAAAGTAATTTCGCGCACATCGACGCAGCATTTCAAAAGCGCACCGGATAATCTTCCGCAGATCGCGAAGCAGCTCGGCGTGATGCACATTCTCGAGGGCAGCGTCCAGAAAGCGAATGATCAGGTGCGCGTGAATGTGCAGCTAATAAACGCTCTGACTGACGCGCATCTCTGGGCAGAAACGTTCGATCGGAAGCTTACCGACATCTTCGCGGTCGAAAGCGAGATCGCGAAAACGATTGCCGACACATTGCAGGCGAAGCTTACCGGGTCGGAAAAGACCGCCATCGCGAAAAAGCCGACAGAAAATCCAGCAGCGCACGAACTGTATCTTCAGGGCCGATATTTCTGGAACAAACGTAGTGCTGCGAACCTCCGGAAGTCGATCGACTATTTCAATCAGGCTATCGCACAAGATCCGAATTACGCGCTGGCGTATGCGGGTCTGGCGCAAGCGTGGATGGTGCTGCCGGCTTACAACGGCGGCGCGCCAGTCGAATGTAAGCCACATGCGGAAGCCGCAGCTCGAAAAGCTCTTTCGTTGGACGAGACATTATCCGACGCCGTGGCAGTACTCGCCTCAATCAAAGCGGAATACGATTTCGATTTCCCGGATGCGCGCGCTGAATATGAACGCGCCATTCAATTAAATCCTAATGACGCCACTGCGCGCCATTGGTTCTCTACTGATTGTCTCGCTACAACGGGCGATCATGTGAGTGAGCTCGCGGAAATGAAACGTGCGGCCGAGCTCGATCCGCTTTCTCTGGTGATTAATACCAATCTCGGTAATGCCTACCTGCACAATAACCGTCTTGACGAGGCCATCGCACAATTTCGCAAGGCCATTGAGATGGATCCCAGTTTCTATTTTGCGCAATGGAGTTACGGCCAGGCTTTGCTACTTCAAGGAAAAATTCCCGAGGCAATTTCTCAGTTCGAAAACGCAACCTCGATGACCGACGATCCAATCCCGTTGGCAATGCTTGGACTGGGTTACGGCGTCAGCGGGCGCAGGGACGACGCGCAGAAGATTCTTGCAAAACTCCGGGAGTCGCGCGCTCAGCGTTTTACGCCTGCCTACTCGCTCGCTTTGGTTTGCGTCGGCCTCGGGGACCAAGAGCAAGCGATCAATTGGCTCGAGGAAAGTTATCGCGAACACGACGGCAATAACATCGCCGCAATTCGGATCGATCCGTCGCTTGCCCCGCTGCATGGCAACCCACGGTTCGAAGCGCTGGCCGAGAAAATCGTTCCGCTGCGAGAATTCAAAGGAGCGACTGCTTCGAAATGAGAGGCAACTTCTTCGCCGAGCTGAAGCGGCGCAAGGTGTTCAAAGTCGGCGCGGCTTATCTGGTCGTGGCGTGGCTCGCGGTGCAGGCGGCGTCGATCGGCTTTCCCGCCTTCGATGCGCCGCCGTGGGCGCTGCGCATTTTTATTCTGATCGCACTGCTGGGTTTTCCCATCGCGGTGGTGATGGCATGGGTATTTGATATCACACGCGAAGGCGTGAAGCTCGATTCCCAAGCTTCGGCCAGCAAAGGTCTCTTCGCTGCGGCCGCATTGCTGATCGTGCTGGCATTGGGCTGGTATTTCTACGGCCAGCCATCGTTCCGAAAAGGCGATGTCACCACGCCGACGGTCGCCGATCGTAACTCGATCGCCGTTCTGCCGTTCGCCAACATCAGCGGCAAGGCGGACGAGAATTATTTCTCGGATGGCATGACAGAAGAGTTGTTGAACGTGCTCGCCAAGGTGCCACAACTCAAGGTGGTGGCGCGCACTTCGGTGTTTCAGTTCAAGGACAAAGGGGGCGACATCCGCGAGATTGGCCGCAAGCTCGGGGTCACGAATATTGTCGAGGGCAGCGTGCGCCGCGATGGCCCGGACGTGCGAATCACGGCGCAGTTGGTGCGCGTGGCTGATGGCTTTCATATCTGGTCGGAAACCTACGATCGTAAGCTTGAGAAGGTGTTCGCGCTCCAGGACGAAATCGCGCAACGCATCGGCGCCGCGCTGAAGGTTTCGTTAGGCGTGTCGGCGCCGGTCGCGGCGCGCGCGCCGATCGATCCCGAAGCTTACGACAAATATCTCAAGGGTCGCGCGCTTCTGCGCCAACGCAGCGATCTGCCATCCACGATCGCGCATTTCAAGGAAGCGGTGGCGAAGGCCCCGGAGTTTGCGGCTGCATGGTCGTCGCTGTCGCTAACCTATGAAGTGAGCTTCTGGTACACGCCGCACATGACGGCGGCTTTTCAAACCGAGATGCTGGCCGGCGAGAAAGCAGCCGCGGAGCGTGCGGCCGCGCTCGAACCCGACGCCGCCCCCACCGAACACGCACTTGGCAATGTCGCGCGGGCGCAGTTTCACTACGCCGACGCGGAGCGGCATTACCTGCGCGCGATGCAACTCGATCCCAGCTACCCGGATGTGCGTGAGGACTACGCCGAGCTGCTCTACGAGGTCGGTCGCATGGAGAATTCGTTGCGCGCGGCGCACCAACTGGTGGAGCTCGATCCCTATTTCAGCGTCGGCTGGGTGCGGATGTGGAATGCCGCGATTGCGCTCGATCACCGAAACGAAGTCGAAGAGTCGGTGCAGCGAATACGCGCGATCACTCCAGACCTCTTCGCGGGCAAGTTCGGGCTGCTCGATTACGCGCTCCAGTACGGACGCGCCGATGAAGCGCGGGCCGCGCTCGCCGAAATCGTGACACGCTGGCCAAAGGATGCCGCGTTTGCGCAAACGTTGTTGCCATGGGCGCTTGGCGAATCCGGTGTGGATCCAGTCAAACTGCGCGCCGCGGTCGCGGATGCGCCAGCAGGTGAAGCCAGCTTTTACTTCATCGCGCGACAGGACATCGACGGCTACAACGCAGATATCGAGAGTCAGGGAGCGATACTCCAGGCCTACTACTTCGCCAATCTCTACAGCAGCAGACCGGCGGGTCACGCGATGCTACGCGATCCGCGGGTCAAGGCGATGCTGGTGCGCTACGGCTTCCCAGTGTATTGGCGCGAGAAAGGATGGCCCGCCGGCTGCCGCCAGCTCTCCGACGCGGATTTCGAATGCGGTTTGGATACAGCGAACGGTCGATGACATGAAATCGTTTTTTGCCGAGCTCCAGCGGCGCAACGTTTACAAAGTCGCGGTCGCGTATGCGGTCGTTGGCTGGCTGCTAGTCCAAATCACGACGCAGGTTTTCCCAATCTTTGAAATTCCGAATTGGGCTTCCAGGTTAATTGTGCTCGCGATCATCATTGGTTTTCCCATCGCACTCGTCATCGCGTGGGCATTTGAATTGACTCCGCAAGGATTGAAACTGACGGAAGATGTCGATCTTGCGGTGCAAGCGCGCCGGAAAATCGTATGTGTGGATTTACATTGCGATTGTGGGGGCCGCGCTCTCAGTGGGTTTGTTTTTTGTCGGCCGCTACACTGCTGGCCCTCGAACGACTCAAGTGCGCGAGGTCACGACGGCGAGGCTCGGGAAGTCGATCGCGGTGCTACCGTTGATCAACGAAAGTGGAGATCCGAAGGACGAATATTTTTCAGATGGCTTATCGGAAGAATTGATCGCAGCTCTGGCTCAAATCAGCGGGCTGAAGGTTATCGGTCGCAGCTCTTCGTTCCGGTTCAAAGACAGAAGAGAGGAACCGAAAACAATTGGTGAGAAGCTAGGCGTGAGCACGCTTTTGGATGGCACGGTGCGCAAGCAAGGCGACCGGGTGCGGATCGTGGCCGAACTGGTGAACGCGGCCGACGGGATTCAGCTCTGGACGCGAACGTTCGATCGCCAACTTAAAGATATCTTCGCGGTTCAGGAGGAAATCGCCAGGGCGGTCGCTGACTCACTAAAGGTAACCTTACTGGGAGGCGACGCCAGGTCTGTTCAGGGGTCTGCTCCTAGCAATGTAGAAGCGCATAACGTTTACCTTGAGGGGCATTTCCATCTTGTGCGACGTAATGTCGAAGATTTTCGCAAGGCTATCGGTTACTACGATCAGGCGATCGAGCTCGACCCTGAATATGCCTTGGCTTACGCCGAACGTGCCGAAGCTTGGACTTTGCTGGGGGATCTCACCGGCCAGCGGCCGACGGCGTACCCGAAAGCGCGTGGCGATGCGGAGAAGGCCGTTGCGATCGCGCCGGCGCTGGCCGAGGCGCGCGCAGCCCTTGGTTTTGTCCGGTGCTTTGTAGATTGGAAATTTGCGGACGGCTTGAGCGAACTGAAGCGCGCGAAAGAACTTTCTCCCGCGAACCCCACCGCCAACGATCTGCTGGCGCGAATCATCGTTTACCTGGGGCGATTTGATGAGGCCGAACGACAGGCGCGGCAGGCCGTTGAACTCGACCCTCTATCTACAGTAACCCAAGGCAATCTGGCTCGCGTTCTTTTCTATGCCGGAAAACTGGATGAGGCAGACGCGGCTGCACGCAAGGCCGCTGAGTTGCAGCCGGCCGGTGCTTCCAATCATCGATGGCAGGTACTCATCGCTGCCCAACGCGGTGACGGCGAGGTGGCCTTGCGTGAAGCTCAACTGGAACCCGACGAAGGTTATCGCCGTTTCGAACTCGCGGTCGCGCAATGTGTGGCTGGAGATCGTCGGGCAGCCGACGCGGCCCTGGCCGATCTGATTGCCAAGGCCCGAGAAGGGTTTGCGTATCAAATTGCTGAGGTTTACGCCGTGCGTGGCGAGAAAGACAAAGCTTTCGATTGGTTGCAAATCTCGTTTGATGATCGCGACGCTGGGATGCTTAGCCTTGCCGTCGATCCATTATTGCGTGGCTTGCACGACGATCCCCGCTACAAGAACTTGCTCGCCAAACTCGGTCTACCTGCAGTCTCATGAGCGAAAAGCGTTCTCTCCTCTCCGAACTGAAGCGGCGCCATGTTGATAAAGTTGCGCTCACGTACGCGGTCGTCTCATGGCTGCTGATCGAGCTCGCGTGGATTTTCTTGCCGAATCTCGACGCGCCATCCTGGATGTTGAAGGCGTTCATCATCTTGCTCGCGCTAGGGTTCATTGTCGCCGTAGTCATCTCGTGGAATTTTGAAATGACGCCGGAGGGAATGAAACGAACGGCGG
>JBKPRQ010000067.1:0-9408 GCA_046734635.1 Verrucomicrobiota bacterium | reverse complement strand
TGGGACCAGTTCGAGCCGGTTGTCCGGAAAAATCCCGCCCCCTGGCTTTGGATGTACAAGCATTTCCGTTACCGCCCGGTGGCGGCGGATCTGGCGGCGTATCCGTTCTACGCGAATATTTCAGAGGATTTCGAGCGCCGTCTCGATGAAGGCGTGCGCAAACTTCCGCCGATGACTTCGAAAGTGAAGCTACGAATGGTTACGAGTGGATCCGTCTCAGCATAATCGTGCGCTGTAACGGTTCCAACTAATCACTACGGCGTTGGCCGAGGCCGAGGGGTTGGCCGGGGCCTGGGCGTAGGTGTAGGCCTCGGCGTATTCGTTGGCGTCGGAGTAGGTGTCAGAGAGGGTGTCGGCGTAGGGCTAGGTGTCGGTGTTGGTGTTGGAGTGGGAGTAAGAGTGGGTGTGGGTGTAGGTGTAGGTGTGAGTGTAGGCGTGGGGGTGGGTGTGGGTGTTGGAGTGGGTGTGGGTGTGGGTGTGGGTGTAGGTGTAGGTGTGAGTGTAGGAGTAGGAGTAGGCGTAGATGTAGGTGTAGGTGTAGGTGTAGGTGTAGGTGTAGGAGTTGGAGTTGGAGTTGGAGTAGCCGTTGGTTGGTCGGCGCCTATGGCAGGTGGGTCGAGGCGCGGATCGCCGTCGAAGTCATCCGTGATTCCGGCGATAGCCAGGCCAGCGCCAACGCAGGGACTTGTTCCGAGGATGTGCAAATCACCAGTCGTAGCGTCTCCATTTGGATCAAGATACTCAGCGTCAACTGAGATGCTGTTGGCGTCCTGACCGGTTCCGCTCTGCCAATCAGACAAGGTGCATCCTATCAAACCGGGATGCAATCCCACGCAGCCGCCCACTCCATTTGCAAACAGATCGTTGTAATTGGAGGTAACGCCAGTTAGTCCTTCAAGCGCGATCGCAAAATTCCCGGCAGTGCCGGACGCGTTGCTGCGGGCGTTCCAAAAGATGTTGTCCTCGTAAATGCGGGTGCCGTCGATCAAAAGGCTGACAAATGCGAACGTAGGGTTCGATGAAGCCACGCCCGAACCACCAATATAGACGCTGTTGAAATAGATGTTGTTTGTCCCTCCCAGTTCGAACATTCCGAAAATTGAATATCCCGGCGTGATCGAGTTCCCAGCCGCGTCCAAGCCTAATCGCACCATGTTGTTCTTGTAAGTGGCGCTGCCGGCTATGGGAACAATACCGGCCAACAGACTGTTGATGTCCGTGGAGGTGATCGAGAGTGAATGAACCAGGTTCCGCTCCACCACGTTCGCCGTGTTGGGAAAGTTGCCGTAGATGGCGTAGATTGTCCCCTCGGCGGTGCCTGCGTTGTCGTTCAGAGAATGAATGGTGTTTTGCGAAATCGTGCTTACGCCGGTCGGAACGGCTGTGATGACGATTCCGCTCATGTTAAGGGCGCCGGTGGCCTGAGCGTTGCCCTTTATGTTGCGGATTACGTTTCCGGTGGCGGTGAGGTCCGCGCTGGCGTTGCCGATTCCGAACATGCTGTAAGTGCCAACGACGTTGTCGGTGATCGAATCGGTTGCCGGGCCGCCGATGGTGTTGTTGTCAATCGTGGTGCTTACACCTGTTGTCTGCTCGTTGTGGATGCCTCGGAAGCCCGCGCCCGTCCCGATCCCACCGTTATTAATGGTGATTGTGCCGATGTTGTTATTGTTGATGATATCGCCGTTCTGATGGCTGAAATCTAATACACCGACAAAGCCCCAACTGTTGGCTGTTGTCGTGCTATTATTGACCACGATTCCGGATGAGCCGTCCAGGCTGCCGATGGTATTGCCAGTGATATCGCCGATATGGAACAAACCGGCGATCGCACCAACGCGGATTCCGATGAACGCCGACGGGTTCCCGGTACTGCCTTGACTGGTCGTCTGGTTGAAGCCGGAGATGATGTTTCCCTGTATGCTGGTCGCAACTGTGGTGCTGGTGCTCAGGGCGGCTATGCCGTTGATGCGATTCGTCGAGCCATCGATGACTGTTGTTCCGCTGCCATCGGCTGCGCCGAACCCAATCACGTTGCCGGTTATGGTCGCGGCACCCGCGCTGCCCGGTGAAACGAGAATGCCGTTATATGTCAGGTCGGCACCGGTAAACGTCCGCGGCGAGGTCTGATAGATACGGTTATTGGTAATGAACCAATTGTTGCTGGCGTCTTGAACACTGATTCCAGCCACGGACGTGGTCGGGCTGAAGAAGTCAAAGATATTATTGTTATCGATGGTGTTGAAGTTGCTGCCGGTGCCAAAGCTCACACCCATCACACCCTTGGTTGGCAAGTTTGTTCCAGCAGGGCCAATATTGTTACCTGAAATGGTGTTGTTGTTGCTCCCGGGAGGGGCCGCTAAGAAGAGCACATTGCCGCCAGCCTGGTCGACCGCCGTGGTGGACGACCCAAGAATTGTGCAGTTTGTGACAGTATTGTTGGACGCGCCGGTGATGAAGGCGATCGTGCTCGTGCCGGCGGTGGCTGAGACAGTCGTATTGGACAGGGTCAGCGAGTTACCGCCGCTGTTCAACCCATTGATGGTGACATTGCTTGCGCCGACTCTGACCAATGCGTTGCCTGCTGTGATGGCGCCGGTAACAGTCCGCGCGCCCACGGGGCTAATGGTCAGCGAGGTCCAGTTGGTGCCGGTCGGAGCGTTCAAGCTGGCCCCTGTGCCGATCTCGGTGGTTTCGCCAACAATACTTACTGAAATGACGTTGCCCGCTTGATTCGGATTGGCATTCAACGCAGCGAAAGCATCCGCCAACGTCACATACCCGCCGTCCGCGCCGGTTGAACCGGATATGATCACGTTCCCGACCCCTTCGGGATGGAAGAAGGTCACCCGTGCGGCGCTCAACATCGAACCGGCAGCGGCTGTGCAAAGGAAAAGAAAAATCAAAACACGTGGATTAAAAAAGGCCGATTTAGAGACTGGTTTTTTGTTCATAAGGAGAGTTTTTCTGTAATGAGAACCCAATGGATCGTCGGCCTCCGAAACCAAGCAGTTGTTTGCTTACGGCTATGGCTAGGGAGGGGCTTTTTAGCAAAAAGGACTTGAGGGGGTCAAGATCTCTTCAAAGCCCAGTGGCAGCGGATCTGGCGGCGTATCCGTTCTACGCGAATATTTCAGAGGATTTCGAGCGCCGTCTCGATGAAGGCGTGCGCAAACTTCCGCCGATGACTTCGAAAGTGAAGCTGCCGAAGGCGTCATGAGATCTACGCAACGGCGGTCATAGACTGCCGCTGCAGAACTACGGGAGAGTTGCGTTGTGAAAAGCGTGAACAACGTTGCAAGGATGAACTCTTATACCCTTGAACCGGTTGGCTTCATCCAATCGACAGTGAAGGGCCGTGAAGATGCGCCGCGGCAAGGACCGGAGGGTGCGCCCGATGCGTGGCTCGAGATCGAACCACGATTCGTCGAGGCATTGTTGGGAATGGAAGTCGGTCACGAACTGATCGTGATTACGTGGTTGCACCAGGCAAAGCGCGACGTGCTGACGGGCCATCCGCGAAACGACGCCAGTCGTCCGCTCACCGGCGTGTTTTACACACGCTCACCTGCACGACCGAATCCACTCGGCCTGCATCCTGTGACCGTACGTGAGATTGACGGCGCACGCGTGAAGATCGGGCCGATCGAGGCATTCGATGGTACTCCGGTGGTCGACATCAAGTCAGCGTCCACACGCGCCGACCAATGACCTTTCTGACTTCGGCGGTCACAGACCGCCGCTACAGATGCTCCTTAGCTTGATTCTGTTTTCAACAGGAACGCTTTCGTCTCCAAGCCGCCGGCGTAGCCGGTCAGTTTGCCGTTGGAACCGATTACTCTGTGGCACGGGACGATGATGGAGATGGGATTTTTTCCGTTGGCCGCTCCGACCGCACGCACAGCTTTTGGATGCCCGATTTGTCTTGCGATGTCTCCGTAGCTGCGAGTCTCGCCGAAAGGAATGGCCGGCAGTGCTTGCCAGACTTTTCTTTGAAAATCGGTGCCTGCAAAATCGAACTTCAGGGAAAATTTCTTGAGCTTACCCGCGAAATAATCGTTGAGCTGGCGTTCCGTTTCGCAAAGTACCGGATGATTTTTGTCTTCCACCAGCGGCGCGAGCCGCACACGTTTCGGATCGTCGTTTTCCCACAGGATCGCGGCTAATCCGCGGTCGCTGGCGACCAATTTCAGGCGGCCGACGGGCGACTTCATGGTTTTATATGAATAGGTCGTCTGCTTCTTTCTTGTCGTTTTCATTTCTTTAACATGAGCCACTTTTGGGGCCGCGCTGGCCGTTTTCGGACATCGCCATAAAAATAATGACATGTCCGAAAATGGCCGGTGCACGTGCCAATGACAGATTAGGATAAGACATGATTAACAATCACGCCGCTTATCGCGCTCTGACCTCTCGCGATCCTCGCTTCGACGGGATCTTTTTCGTCGGCGTCACCTCCACAGGAGTTTATTGCCGGCCGATCTGTCCGGTGAAAACGCCGATGCAGAAAAATTGCCGTTTTTTCGAAAGCGCCTTCGCCGCGGAGAAAGCAAGGTTTCGTCCGTGCCTGCGATGCCGGCCGGAGCTGGCGCCGGGCCACGCGCCGATCGATAACTCGAATCGCATTGCTCATCTCATTACGCGTCGCATCGACGAAGGATTGATCGACGAGGGCGCCGGGCTTGAGGACATCGCGGCGGAGTTTGGGATCAGCTCGCGCCAGCTGCGGCGCATTGTGCAGAAGGAACTTGGCGTGTCGCCAATCGAGCTGATGCAGACGCGGCGTTTGCTTCTGGCGAAACAGTTACTCACCGAAACAAAATTGCCCGTCACCGAAATCGCCTTTGCGAGTGGCTTCTCCAGCCTGCGTCGTTTCAACGACGCTTTCGGCAGGCAATATCGCATGCCGCCGAGTCATCTGCGCAAGCGCGCAGCCGAGGACCACGAAACAATCGACGCCGGCCGCACCTCGACGTTGCGATTGAGTTACCGGCCGCCGTACGATTGGGAGGAAATTCTGAAATTCCTCGGTGCTCGCATGATTCGAGACGTGGAATTCGTCAGCGCGGACAGCTATGCCCGCACGGTTCGGTTAGGCAAAAGCACCGGTTGGATCAAGGTCACACACGCGCCTGAAAAGCGCGGGCTCGTGGTCGAGTTTACGCACACGCTTGCGCCGGTCCTGCCGGCGTTGTTAGGCAGGCTGCGCAATTTGTTCGACCTCGCGGCGCGGCCAGATTTGATCGCGGCGCATTTGATGAAAGACAAGCTTTTGAAAAAAAGCGTGGCGAAAAATCCCGGTCTGCGCGTGCCCGGCGCGTTTGACGGTTTCGAAATGGCGACCCGCGCGATTCTCGGACAGCAAATCACAGTGAAAGCCGCCACCACGATCACAGGCCGTTTTGCTGAAGCTTTCGGAGAGAAAATCCGGACGCCGTTTCCTGAGTTAACTCGACTCTCGCCGCTCGCTGCGCGCGTTGCCAAGGCCACCGTAAGAGACATCGCGAAGCTCGGGATCGTAAGGACGCGCGCGACGAGTATCATCGCTTTGGCGCGAGCATTCCAAGCCGGCTCGTTAAAGCTTGATGCCGGAACCAATCCGGAAGCCGACATCGCGCGGTTGACCGCGCTGCCAGGCATCGGCCAATGGACGGCGCATTACATCGCCATGCGTGCTTCGCGTTGGCCGGATGCTTTTCCGAAAGAAGACATTGCGGTGCGCAATAGCCTGGGCGGCGTAAACGCCAAACAGGCCGAAGAGATTTCTCAGACCTGGCGTCCATGGCGCAGCTACGCCGTGATGCATTTGTGGAAGCATCCTCGAAGTCGCGGCACTCAGCCGGCATCGAGTCGCGCGCCTGCGTCTGTCACCAAAAAGAAAAGAGTCATATGAAAAGAGAAATCATTCGTGTCGAACCTTTACCCACTTACGTCGAAAACTGGAAGGCTCCGAGAATCAGGCGTCGTCGCGGTCGCCCGATTTTTTGGCAGCAGCTTGCTCTGCGTTCGCGGGCGGGTCCGGATGCGCGGTCTCAGTATCTGTCGCCGCAGCTTTGACTGCCGCTCCGGTAGAACGGATAGCCTGCTCGATTTTCTTTTCAGTCGTTGCCAGTGGATCATAAGAGACGTGTAGCGGGCCGTTCTCAATCTTGGTTTCGCTCACGCCGTCCAGCGCGTCGACTGCATCGGTTATTTCCTTTTGGCGAGTGGGATCTCCAAGTTCTTTGATTTCGATGCGAGCAACCATGGTTTCGCTCAAGCTCGAATCGGCATGGTCAGGTTCTTTCTTCATGTCTTTTAAACATGTTCGTGCGCGACATGACGATTTCGTGTATCCGCAAAAACGCGCACATAGCGTTGCCCTTGCGTTTCGGGAATGGAACTCTCCACCGAGAGAATTCGCGGCTGCTAAATTTTCTGAATCCAAAGCGCATCCGCGCTGCATCTCACAATGCAGAACCTCGCGCGCTTATGGAAACACTTCTGCAGGACATCCGCTTCGGTTTTCGGCAACTCATGAAACAACCCGGCTTCGCCGCGCTCGCCATCATTTCCATGGCGCTCGGCATCGGGGCTAACACGTCGATCTTTAGTTTAGTCGACACGGCTTTGCTGCGGCCGCTTGCGGTGAAGGAGCCCTCGCAGTTGGTCGAGCTTTACGGGACGATCCACAACGGCGCGGAATGGTCGCTCCAGTCGTATCCAAATTACAAAGAGTACCGCGATCGCAACAACGTCTTGTCCGGTCTTTTTGTTTACCGTGTTGTCGTCAGTGGTCTCACAGTAAACAACTCCAGCCAGCGCGTCTGGGGATATCTCGTTTCCGGAAACTACTTCGATGTTCTTGGCGTAAAGCCGATACTCGGGCGGGCGTTTTTGCCCGAAGAAGATCAGACGCCTGATTCGCATCCCGTTGCGGTGATTAGTTACAACTGCTGGCAACACCGTTTCGCCGGCGACCCGCAGGTCGTGGGGAAGACGGTTCAGTTCAACAGCCGCCCGTTCACTGTTATCGGTGTCGCGCCGAAAGGATTTATCGGTACCGAGGTCGCGTACGATCCGGAGATGTTCATTCCGGTTATGATGGCGAAAACGATCGAACCCGGGAGCACGTGGCTTGACAGACGCGACTCGAATAATCTCTTCACCGTCGGCCGGTTGAAACCCGGCGTATCGTTCGCTGAGGCCAAGGCTGCGCTGGAGACGTTGACCGCCAAACTGGCGCAGGATTATCCGGAAAACGTTGGCCGCGGCATCCGACTCGGCAAACCCGGCTTGTTCATTCCAGATATTGCCAATTCCGTCTTTGCCTTCACCGGCGTGCTCGCGGCCGTCGGTGCGCTGGTGATTTTGCTCGCGTGCGTGAACCTTGCGAGCCTGCTCCTTGCACGCGCGACGGAACGCCGGCGCGAAATTGCGGTGCGGCTCGCCGTCGGCGCAAGCCGACGACGATTGGTCAGACAACTGCTCACTGAGAGTCTTCTCATTTCGCTGAGCGGCGGCGCGGCCGGGGTGTTCCTCGCTGCCGTAATTAATAAGGCAGTACGAGGGATTCGGTTGCCGAGCGACGTTACTTTGCTGTTCGATCTGCGCACAGACTGGCGCGTGCTCACGTTTGCGCTGCTGCTCTCGATTGCGACAGGAATTCTTTTCAGCCTCATTCCGGCGTTGCAATCGTCGAAGCCGCAACTTGTGCCTGCGTTGAAAGACGAATCATCGATGGCCGGTTTCCGTCGGTCGCGTCTGCGCAACTTCCTCGTAGTCGCGCAAGTCACTCTTTCCTTAGTCCTGCTCATCAGCGCCGGCCTCATTGTGCGCAGCCTGCAAGCCGCTCAGAAGATGCGGCCAGGCTTCAATCCAGAAAACGCCGTGGCGATTTCGTTCGATGTCAGCTTGCAAGGCTATAACGAGGAACGCGGCCGAGCGTTTCAGAAACAAGTGCTTGAGCGTGCGAAGGCTTTGCCGCAGGTCGAAAGCGCCGCGCTGACTGATAACCTCCCGCTTGGTCTCAATTACAATGACAGCACGATTTACATCGAAGGCACGGAATTCAAAGGCGCCAGCTCGTTGCCAATTGCAATCCCAATCGAAAGCACCCCCGGTTACTTCGATGTGATGGGCATTCCACTACGCGGCCGTGATTTTCGAGATGACGAAAACAAGAAGGAGAGCCGCATCGCCATCGTCAACGAGACATTTGCGAAAAAATTCTTCAACGGAGAGGACCCCATCGGCCGACGCTTTAACTGGCACGGTCCCAAGGATCCGTTCTTTGAGATTGTCGGCGTTGTGCCCGCCGGGAAATACAACTCGTTAGGCGAAGATCCCAAGCCCGCTCTCTATACGCCACTGTATCGCGATTATACCGGCATGGTCACAGTGGTCGCCCGCACACGCAGTGATCCGCGTCAGGTCCTGAACGCGTTGCGCAACGAAGTTCACAATCTCGATCCGTCGATTTCCGTTTACGCCGCAAAGACGCTGAAGGAACACATGGGCACGTCACTTTTTCCTGCGCGCATGGCCGCAATCGCGCTCGGCAGTTTCGGTGTCCTCGCTTTGATTCTCGCGGCGGTCGGGATTTACGGTGTGATGTCGCACGTGGTTGCGGGACGCACGCGCGAGATTGGATTGCGCATGGCGCTCGGCGCGCGGCTTTCTGATGTGCAGAAGCTCATCTTGAAACAAGGCATGTTGCTCGCCGCGATTGGTTCGTTATGTGGGCTCGTCATCGCTTTCGGTGGCGCGCGCATGATGAAGAGCCTGCTTTACGGCGTGAGCACTTCCGATCCGATCACCTTCACATGTGTCGCCGTGCTCTTATTAAGCATCGCCCTTCTCGCCTGTTGGGTTCCGGCGCGCAGAGCTAGTCGCGTCGAGCCGATGATTGCGTTGCGCGCGGAGTGAGCCAGTAATGTTCGTGCCAGCGCCGACGTCAGATACACACGGATCTTTTTCCGAAAGGACAAGCGATGCGGTGACTGCGATATTCTTCTGGATGAGCAGAGCCTTTATTAAAGAAGATGTCGACCCTCCGGAGCGCAGCGGACGGAAGCGGTCGCCGTCAGGCCTGCCACCCGGAGCAGCCAATTACATCACCGCACGCGGCGCGAAACGTTTGCGTGAGGAACTCCAGAAGCTTCGTGCGGCAAACGCCGATAGTGAGCGGATCATGGAATTGGAGCAGATTCTGGCATCGGTCCATGTTGTCGATCCTCCGGACGCGCCGTCGAACAGCGTCACGTTCGGTGCAACGGTGACGGTGCAGGATAAAAAAAGTGCGATCGAAATGTTCACCATCGTCGGTGTAGACGAACTCGATTTCGAACCACATACCGTGAGTTGGATTTCTCCAGTCGGCAAGGCGTTGCTGGCCGCAGATATGGGCGACTGGATCACACTCGAGGA
>JBKPRQ010000066.1:0-25233 GCA_046734635.1 Verrucomicrobiota bacterium | reverse complement strand
ACCACGAAGTTGACGGTTTTGATCCCTCCGTGAATCAAGGCTTCCAGGGTGTACGAAATCAAGGGTCGGCCACGCACCGGGACGAATGGCTTCAGAAAAGTTTTATTTTCACCGCGTAGGCGCGAGCCTTGGCCAGCCATCAAGATTATTGCTTCAGAGAGAGCAGTCATTCGCAGTAATGGGTTGGTCGATTACGAACATGAGCACGAGTAAGAAAAACGTCATAGGTCGTAATATCTTTTGAGGCCCCACAGCCGAACTCGTTGTGGGAGGAATCTGAAAATCAGCGGAGCAATTTTTGATTGAAATAAGTCGCCAACTGTTATCCGCGGAGGCGGACGATCCGCATTGATTAATTTGAGAACATGCCGGGCGACCAGGTCTGGTCCGGGCGCATTTTTCATGACGCGCTCGACGACTTCCCAAGTCTTGGTGACTTTTGCATCGTACCGTGTATCCGCCTTGGCACTCTTGCTCACGCCCTGGTTAAATTCAGTGCGAATATCACCCGGTTGAAGATCGACAATGTGCACCGGGGAATTACCTGACTCGAGTTGGATTGACATGGTGAAGGATGCCAGCGCTGCCTTCGCGGCATTGTAACCCGCCATGAATGGTACCGGCAGCCGGGAGGCTAGCGAAGTGACGTTAATGATCAAACCCTCTCCGCGAGCCTGCATTTGCTGCAGCGCCAGGTCCATCAACTGGATTTGGCCGAACAGGAGGACTTGAAATTGGCTCGCAATCGTTTCCGGTGGGAGCAGCTCGGCGGGATCAAAATGACCGGCGCCCGCGTTATTGATCAAGACATCGAAGTAACCCGCCTCCGCGAATGCGGCGGTGAATGCCTCTTCGATCGAGTGGGGATCGCTCAAATCCAAGCGTACCGCGTGCCACCGCGGCACTTTGGGGATGCGTTCCAAACTACGCGACGTACCCCAAACCTCATGACCCTGTGCAACCAGTAATTTGCCAATGGCAAGACCGATTCCCGAGCTCGCCCCGGTGAGAAAAACTTTTTTCACGATGTGGAAAATGATTTCGCGTTGTGCGACGCACTGGATGTTGCTACGGCATTGATTCCTATTTTAACTATCGCTCCGATGCAAGAATGTCGTGCGCACCAATATCAGTACTATGCGAGTCATATTAGTCTCCTAAGATGTCCATCTTGTTCCAATGTTGCCGTTGATTTCGGTCGTTCTTGTCATTTTAGCCGCGCTGGGTCTTAAACGCCTGCTTCCTCGTTGTAGAAAGCATCGCCGGCAAGTCCGTTTCATCCGGGAAACTTTGGCAAACGCCAGGAAATCAGATGATCCCCGTGTCATTGTTTCACTTTCGACGCTGCCCGATCGAATCAAAAACTTGAGGCCGACGATTCGATCCCTTCTGAAACAAACGCGGCCGCCGGATGAGATTGTGCTGGCTATTCCGGAATTTTCGATTCGCGAGCGGCGAGCTTATGTCGTGCCGAAATATATTTCCCGCTTGCCGCGCGTGCGCGTTTTGCGTTGCCGTGAGGATTGGGGGCCGGCGACGAAGTTTATCGCCGCGATCCAGGACGAGTTGGCAGCGGGGCGAGAGAATACATTGATCATGGTGGTGGACGACGATCGGCTTTATCCACGCGATGCGCTTGAGACTTATCTTTACTACAGCGAGCGATTGCCGAACGCGGCCCTTTGCTTTCGCGGCGCCGCCATGCCGTCCACCTTGGATTGGGACGATGCCAGGATGATTCACGCGAGGGACCTTCGCGAGCCTCGCCCCGTGGCCGTCATCACCGGGTGCGGAAGTTACCTTGTACGTCCGCGGTTTTTTGACCGATCGCTTTGGGATTACTCAGGAGCCCCATCCGTGGCGTTCTACATCGATGACATTTGGATTAGCGCATGTCTCAGCCGTCGTGGCGTAGAAAGATATGTTGTTCCGTCTTCAGCCAGCATGCGCAGTGTGCGTCGGCAGCGACGGACTGTGTCGCTAAACAAGATCCGTGGTCGTCAGAAACTGAACAATGAAATCATCGCGTTTTTTCGCGATGCGTGGGACATTTTTGCTTCGTAGCTACGGACGTTCGTCCTTGCGATGGATATGGTGTCGCCACCACTGGACACCGAAGACTGCCAAAAAAACCGCAGCACTGATGACCTGTCCGACAATTCCGTGTAATAATGCGCGGCAGATAAGAGCCGGGACAAAAGCGATCACTGCGGCGATCAGCGGTGGACGAATATCGCTCCACGAATCTTTCCAGTGAAACACCCATCGTAGCGTTGCGTAGCGCAAAATGCCTTGCACGATGTATGGCAAAAGAATGCCTACAGCTGCGCCCATTGCACCGAACCGCGGGATCAACCATAGAAGCCCACCGGCAGCGACGGCGCACGTGATCGACGAATGCAGAAGGTTCAAGTGCGGCCGTTGCACCATGATTACTGTTTCGCCCAACGCGACAAACGCATTGACAGCACTCGCGAGAGCGACAATGCCGAGCCAAACGCCGCCCTGCTGGAATGCCGGACCGTAAATGAGCAAAATCGTGCCTCCGGCGAGCGACAGCACTGCTACGAGGGGTAACAAGATCCACAGCATCCACTCAGCAAGCCGGGCGTAAGTTTCAGCCGCAGTTTCGTGATCACCCGTCGCAGTCATGCCGGCCACAACCGGTGCGAAAATCGGGTTGAAAGCCTGATTAACTTTTCGGAGCCCGTTCGCGGTGCCGATGACCGCACTGTAAACACCAACAGTTGCAAGCGTCACACCGGGTGCGCGTCCAGCAAAGTAGCCAAGCATGATAAGATCCAACCGGGCGATAAACGCGTTGATCAACTGATAGATGCTGATGGGAGCCGAATATGCGAGCAGGGACCGTGCTTCGCTAAGAGGCGAGACGATAGCTCTCTGCGGGGGAACATCACGAAACAACGACGAGGCCAGTGCGAGTGCAATAACTCCCGACGCTGCCGTTCCAAGGATTGCAGCAACCTCCGGCGAGGCTTCTTTGAAGCCGACGGCGATTGCAAGCAGGAACGCCAGCGTCGTTGCAATCGGCTCTGTCACCCCGCGCGAATAAATGTCGTGCTGCATCACCTTCATTCCACGCGAGATGGCGGTACTGATGCGATAGAGCGCCAGACCGGGCATTGCACAAAGAACCAATGTGAGCGCGGAAACCATTTGTGGCTGCACATGAAGGCGGCCGTTAAAGAGCCGTAGCGCTACTATTACAATGGCAGCAGTGACGACGGACTGCATAAGTCCAAGCACGATAGCGACTCGAAAAAGAGACCGGCTTCGCGCCCGGTCGCCCACAGCCTCCGATCGGGCGATGAATGTGGTGATCGAATTGTCGAGTCCAAGCACTCCGATTTTGCTGATGATGTCGGTGGTGGACCATGCGACGGAGAATATGCCAAGTGCTGCCGGTCCGAGCAGTCGCGCAACGAGAAACGTGAAGATACCACGGAAATTCGACGCCAACATCGCGATCGTGTTAAAGAAAGCGCCGCGTTTTAGCTCCACTCCGGTCTTGTCTACCCGCGCTGGTGCGTCCGCCACCGGCGGCGCAACTTCGAGCACAACTTCCGCAGGGCTCATCGGCTCCTCCTGAAGCCGGTCGCTGGCTTGGGAAATTTCAACTTTATATGGCATGGAAAATAAGCGCCTTGAGTTCCCTTTCAGCGGAACACTCTGGATGAGGGGAATTGACTGAAATCGACAAGACCTGCCTGGTCAAGGGAGTGTATTCCGCGGTCATCTTTGCATCGAGGGGAGATTGTCGGTAAACTAAGAGTTTAGTCCAGGCTCCATGAAGGCTCTCAAACACGCTCGTCGGGAATTTTCCGGCTACAACATTTTGGAATCGGGTAAGCGTCTCTTCGATCGCAAGCCCCTGCAATGTAGTCTTTATGTCACCGATCGTTGCAATCTCGATTGTGCCTATTGCACTGAGTACGATAACAGTCGGCCGCATCCGAGCCTCGACGACCTGAAAAAATGGATCCGCAAGATTCGCGAGCTTGGCACCATGCGGATTGCTCTCGTCGGCGGCGAGCCGCTGGTGCATCCCAATATCGTCGAGCTCGTTCGCTTCTGCCGCGAACTTGGCTTTGCCACTAGCCTGACCACCAACGGTTTCCTCCTCACGCGTAAACTCGTTGCAGAACTGGAAGATGCCGGCTTGCAGGTGATGCAGATCAGCGTTGATCGCATGACCCCCAGTCCAATTACCAAAAAATCGTTCAAGACGATTTTGCCGAAGCTTGATTACTTTCGTGATTCAAAGATCAGCTTGCACATCACCGGAGTGATTTGCGCCGATACCTTACCGGAATCGGAAGCAGTGCTTGAGACCGGTTTGTCGCGCGGAATTCCGACTGAAGTTCGCCTCGTGCATGCCGATCCTTTGCAGCGGTTTCGTGTCGATCGCGGGCGGCGGGAGGAACTCGAACGCTTTATTGATTCGATGATCGAGCGAAAACGCCGCGGTGAAAAAATTCACACCAGCGAAGCGATCCTTAATTACCAGCGGAGTCTTCTCCGGGGCGAGCACGTCGAGTGGACGTGTATGGCCGGCTACAAGTTATTCTTCGTCTCCGCGCAGGGAAAATTCTGGATCTGCAGCATGGTCCACACGGACAAGCACATCATGGACGTCACGTTGGACGATCTTTACGCAAACTACCGAAAAAAATCCTGCCAGGAAGGCTGCGGCGTCTATTGCGCAGTGAGTGCTTCGCTTCTCGTGGAAAAGCCTGTGGCCGTTCTGGGAAAGGAAATCATCGCGCGGGCCAAGCGCGTCCCTTCGATATTGTCTCCATCTTCACGCTCGCGAACCGACAACATCAGTTCTTTGAGCGCTACAGAGCCAGACGGAACGCACAAGATGAATGGCAGCACTAAACGCGGCCCATCCACAGATGACGGCGTAGCTTTGGGCGAAGGCGCCTAAAAAAAAGCCACACGCCAGGATCCACACGTAAACGTTTCTGCGGGCAGCGACCAGGCGGAAAGCACGGTCAAACGGCATTACGTCGTCCATCAGGCGGCCTCTCGCTATCTTGACCCGGCGCTTTGCGAATTCATCCAGCAGGTGCGATGCGATGAGCAAAGCGAGAAGATAGAACGCATTTGGAAGTTGGCTGCTTCGCCACAAGAAAAACGCGATCATCGCCCACCACGAATTCTCGATCAGATAATCGAGATGATGTTCCCACTTTCCACGCTCCGTGGTTTCAATTTTGACGCGCGACTGCTTCCCATCCAGTCCATCAACAATACCAAATACGAAGGCAGCGACGATTCCCAGACCCACGTGGCCAATTGCAAAGGCTGCGGTCGCGCTTAAGCCGATCATGAGCCCTGCAATCGTAATTTGGTTCGGCGTGATTCGGGTTTTGCAAAGAAGTGAGATGATTCGCGTTTCAATTGGTGCGTGAACGTAAGCTGGTAGATCAAGTGTTCCCTTTTGCGCGGAATCGAGAATAACCCGCTCAGCCAGATCCCGATATTGCTCCGCCGCCGGGAAGCAGAGTGGCCGAACGTGTCGGCGCATGGCGACGACATAATCGTCTTCCATCGCCGCATCGACGACATTGATCTCGCGGTCGTCGAGCTTGCGTTTGAATTCCTCGGAAAACGGCGCATCAGGCGAAAACACGCGAAGACTGTCTTTCGTGATCAATGCGGGCCCACACGGGTTTTGAATCAAGTGTCTGGCGAATTCTGGTGGATTGGAGTCGACAAGCGCAGCGGATGAATCTTTCGCGCAGAGAGCAGCAAGGAGGCGCGCATCACAATAAATATTTGCGGGGACAAGTAAGAAGCGCTCAGACGGAATTTGATCCAGGAGGACTTGGGCAGTCACGGGTCCAATGGCGTGCGGGACAAACTGGACAACAATTTCTTCGCGCGCCCAGGAGCGCCGCCCCAATTCAGCCCCAACGATTTCCGGGGTTCTCGACAGGACAATCGCCCGTCGAAATCCGAGTCGTTGCAAAACCCGAAGCAAACGTTCGAGTAGGTTGACACCGCATAATTTGATCAAGGCCTCGGGTGCATCCGCGATTATGATCGGCAGAATATTCTCCATCTCTCGCGAGACTAACGCCGGATGCTGTTCGCTTCCAGGGAGCTCGCAAGACAAACCCACTATTCAAAAATTGAGCTCGGCGTCCCTTGCGGATGGCTGACGACTATCCGGCCATCTTTCATCTCGTGCATCCAATCGCAGGCTTCGGCGATGACTGGATTGTGCGTCGCAAGGAGGAGCGCCTTTTCACCTTGTTGCACGATCTTTTGCAGCAACTCAAAAGCGCGCTCGGAATTGGCCGTGTCCAGGTTGCCGGTTGGCTCGTCTGCAAGGATGATGCGCGGATCGTTCGCTAACGCGCGTGCGATGGCCACACGCTGTTGTTCGCCGCCTGAGAGATGCCGGCTTGGCCTGCGTAATTTATCGCCCAGGCCAACTGCCTCCAGCAACTCGGCAGCGCGATCGCGCATCTCAGCGTCGGACAGTTGTCCCAACTTGCGCATCGGGATCATCACGTTCTCCTGTGCAGTGAAATCCTCCATCAGAAAATGGAATTGAAAAATGAACCCGATAAACTTGCTTCGTCTATACGCCAGCTCGTCATCGCTCAATTGAGACACTGATTCGGATTCAATAGAAACCTGGCCGGCATCAGGTGAATCGAGCAGGCCAAGAATGTAGAGCAGCGAGCTCTTTCCGCAGCCGGACGGGCCAACAACTGCGTGGACACTGCCTGGCTCGATGTCCAGGGATACGCCGCGGAGAGCATGCACACGTTCTTCCTCTTCACCCAGGTAACGCTCGATTCCCTCGCAACTAAGACAGGTTTCGGAGTTCATCTGGAACCTCGAATGGTAACCACCGGGGGCAATTCAGCAGCGCGACGCGCAGGGACATAACTAGCAATGAAAACGGCGAGAATCGCGAGGAACGTCGCGAATACGTAATGCCTCCAATCCCATGTCACCAAAAAATAATTCGTGTAAAGCAAACCGCGGAGACGAATGGGAATGTGCGATACCCCCCAAGTCATTAACGCTCCCAGCAAACAACCGAGCACCGAGCCTGCTGCTGCGATCAGCGCGCCTTGCCACAAGAAAATGGAGGAAATGTCCATGCGCCGGTAACCCATGGAACGCAGAATCGCGATCTCTTTTATTTTCGCGAGCACCGACATTGTAAGGACATTAAAAATACCGAAGCCGGCGAGCAGAATAATGAGGGAAACCGTGATCGCTACGGACATTCTGAGAGTCAAAAAAAGTTGCAGCGTGCTCTCCTCGCGTTCCTGCCAACTCGATGCGTTGTGTTGGAACAGCGTTTCGAAACGGCTCGCCAAAGCTGGTGCGCGATTGGGATTCCGCAGTTTGTAGATGATCATCGATGCGCCGGAGGGTTGTTGCAGCAATGCTTGTGCAATCTTGCCATGTGAATAGACGCGGGTTGAATCAATCGAACCAATTCCCGCGCGAGCGATGGCCGCAACAGTGAATCGCCAGTACTCGCCGTTGGGCGCGAGCAATTGCACGGTGTCGCCGACACCAGCCTGAAGTAATTCTGCCAGACGCGAGCCGATAATGATCGAACTGGTGTTATTTCGAAAGTCATCAAAATTGCCGTCAATAAGTTGGCGCAGAATGTCCGTCGTTCGCGCATGAAGAGCCGGATCGATTCCATAAAGATCGACCGTTGCATTCTCAAATCCCGCACGCGCGCTGACTGTTCCGCGCAAGACCGGGGAGCAGGAGACCACATTGGAAAATTGTCTGCTCACCCGCATGATTTCATTGGGGTTAGTGATCCCCTCAAAGTAGAGACGGCGCCCCACTGATTGCTTTGAGCCCTTCGCGGAAACCATCATCGGCTCATAGCGTGGGCGAAAACGCGACCTGATGACCAACGCTCCGTTGCTGCCGATCGTTGAATCAATGAAATAGCTTGAGAAGCCCTGGGTCTGGGCCTGTGTACATATGAAAATTGCGACGCCGAAAACGACGCCACTAAGGCTCAGAAGTAATGCCCGCTTGCGATGCGTCAGAAAACGCAGAGCAATGTAAAGCGGCGGGGTCACGATCCCTTTTGCGGCGGAGGTGGATTGATCATCCGTTGACGGACTGCTTCGCCGGGGCGGAATTTGTCCTGATCTGAAACAATCACGCGCGTGCCTTCCGTGAGGCCGCTGGTCACTTCCGCATAATCGAGAGTGCGAAATCCAACGTTAACGGTGCGCGACTCCACGATGCCATGTTTGACCACCAACGCCTGGTCGACAAGGAGGGCGCGGGTCGGTACCAAAAGTGCATTTTGATGCGTGCCGGTGATGATGTTCATCTCACCCGTCATTCCGACCATCAAATTGTCCGGGGGTTTTTCCATCTCCAGCACAACGGTATAGCGCTGGGTCGTTGGATCGGCCGCGGGTTGAACGGATGAAACGCGCGCAGTGAAAGTCTTGGTCCGGTATGCGTACAACTGCAGTTTGGCCTTCATTCCCGGTTTCACTTCGCCCACGTCTTCCTCGTTTACTTCGCCGCGAACGTAATTCTTGTGCGAGGAGACGGTGAAAAGCTCGTTGCCGTCGGAAACGAGTTCGCCGTCAATCGTCTGGACGTTGGTGAGAACGCCGTCGATTGGCGCGCGCACCTCGGAGTTCTTCATCTGGGCTTCGAGTTTTTTCGTTGTTTCTTGCATCGAGTTGAGATTGCGATCTCGCTCGATCCGTTCCGATTCCACTGCGCCTCGCAGCCTGTTCGCTTCGCTCTTGGCCTTCTGATATTCGACTGCGGGTACATTCCCCGAGCCGACGACTTTTTCGAGACGTTGCAGATTATCTTCAGCTGCTTTGAGCAGCTCCGAAGAGGGAAGGGGAAGAGCTGCGCGGTCGATCGCCGCCTGCAAATCTGCTCGAGCCTGCTTCAGCTGTCGGGATGTTTCCTCATCGGCGATCGTCGCCAATAACTGCCCTTTCTCAACGCTCTTGCCGATTGCGCCGCGACCCGCCGCGAAGGCTTCGGCCAAGCGAAGGAAACCGTCATTTTGCGCTCGAACACGCACCACAAAAGCGGGTTCGATCCGAACGGTCCCATAAACTGCGGAGATCGCTGTACCACGGCGGACTGTAACTACTTCCGCCACCGGCATCAGGAAATAGTAGGCCAGCGCAAAAATGAACAGCAGCACAGCTCCACCGCCCCATAAGAGTCTTTTTGATTCCGGCAATTTCAATCTTGGAAAGCTAGTCTGGTGTCCGTGGCCCTTCTTTGCAATAAGCTGGTGCCCACCCGTTGTGGTTCTCGCCTCGGTCTTTGGCCAAATATTCGTGAGCATTATTTCCAAGACACCTCGCCAGAAACGTCCGTTCGATCAGTGGACGGCAATAGAGAGTCAGCAGGGGTGTCTTTTGCCGAATCTACCGTGATTTCGGCGTGTCGTCCGAAAATTGGAAATAACGGCCTGTGGCACGGTCCCATTCGGCCACGGCGAGATTGTGCTGATAGATTGCTTGTAGCATCCCGCTCTTGGTTTCCAGAAAGGCATTTTGGGTGACTCGGTACTCCAGTGGTGACGCCAGGCCGCTCGCCAAGTTTTGTTGAACCGAGTGAGCGCTTTCCTCCGCTGCAGCGGTTGCGGAGGCGAGTGATTTTTCGCGAACCTCTGTTGTTTTAAGATCGTTCGCGATGCGGGAGAGCTCACGAGGAATATTCGCTTCCAGTTTCCGACAGGTGAGTTCGTTTATTTCTCGCGCCGAACTCGCCTTGAGAACTGCGCCTCCTACCTTTCCGTTATCAATTACCCGCCACGTGTAAACCGCCTTCTCGCGAATTTCCGACCCAATAAAATCCTGCGTCTTGCTCGTGGAGCCTTCGCGGTGAATTCCTTTGACCGGAACGTATTCGCCCGGAAGGCTTCCCGTTACGGTGGGATAGTAATCTGCTGCAATAATTCGCTGATCTTCGTTAGCCGCGCGCACGAACAACCGCGCAAGTTTGAGATCGGCTCTGCGCTGTAAGGCCGCTGCTGTTTCGGAATCGAGATCGGTCTGCACGGGGATGGATTGCAGGTTGCCCTCAGCCTCGGGCAGCGACGCCCTTCCCGGATTAATCCCCATCGCCTGGGCCAACTGCAGCTGGGCCTCTAAATAAGCGCGATGAGCGCCTTCAATTTGGGTTTTCAGCTCGGACGCTTGCACAGTTGCACTGGTAAGGGCGCTCTTATCAGCCAAACCGGCATCGTAACGGGTTTTTTGAGTAGCTACGTTCTCCTGCAGCCTTTCTTGTTGCTCTCTGCGAATGAATTCCAGCGATCGATTGTAGACGGCCGCATAAAACGCCAGCCGTGCTGCGTGCAATTGCTCCACTACAGCGACGTTCAATTGCTGTTGTGCAATCAAGACTTCGATATCCCCGCGCCGCATGGAGGCAGGCAACCCGGCGTTAAACAAAGTCTGTGTCAACGTCCCACGCACGACTGCGAAGCCTTTTACTCCGCTTTCACCTGAGCGATGGCCGGCCTGAACGCCCGCTGGCACGCCCAATTCCGCGTCCGGCCACGCGACGGAACGAAAAACCAGCCGTTGCCCGGCAGCTCGTTCCAGACCTGATTTCGCTTCCTCGATGGCCGGATTCCTTTCCAGTGTCGTTTGCAGGACAGTCCGCAGCGTGACTGCGTGGACCGGGCGCGCATGAGAAGCTGCCGATACCGAAACCAACAGCACTACGAGGCTCCAGAACCTTTCGAGAAACGTAAATCGTCGCTTCATCGCTGGCCTAATTTATCGGGTGGACGCGCGACGTCGGCAGCTTGCGTTGCCCTACGGCTTTCTTTGCTCGCGCTCTCAATTTTCGATCCGAAATCGAGCGCTTCCACAGAACTCCCGCAGGCATGCGCCAGACGTGAGAGAGCCACGTTGTGCAAATAAATCGCTGTGAGTCGCGTGGTACGAGTTCGACTCACGTCGGATGCGGCTTGCAGAATGTCGAGCTGTGTTCCCAATCCAGCAGCGAAATTGCTTTTCGCGATATCGAGAGATTCATCTGCTGCCTGAACGTTGCTCGTCTCTGTTTCGAGGACACGATCAGCCTGTTGGAGATCAAAAAAAGCGCTCCGCACATCCGAGGCGACGGCGCGGCGAGCGGCCGCCAGCGCTTGCACCGCTGCTTCCCGCCGCGCGCGAGTGGCCTGCATGCGACCCTTCGTCGCAAACCCGTCAAAGATGTTCCATGTCGCGTTTATCCCCACGACGCCGCCGTAATTGAATTCCGGACCAACATCGGGGTCGCGCTCGCTGTAGACCTCGTAGCCGGAAAAAGCGCGGACGTGTGGCCGCAAGGCGCTCCGATCCAGATTGTATTGCTGGTCCTCGATCTCTATATCCTTTTGCCGGGCTTTGATTACCGCCCGATTTGCGTCAGCGCGCGCAAGGCAGTCGTTCAAATCAGGATGATTTGGCTGATATTGTAATTCTCCCGAAACCTCAAATGGAGCAGTCTCCCCTCTGGGATAGGCCTCTGTTCCGAAAAGGTCGCCGAGCCGAAGATAAGAATTTTTTACTTGTGTCTCGGCGTTAAAAAGCTCCGGACGTTCATTAGCCAGAGCCACTTCGGCCCGCTGGACGTTCAGGTTACTGACAATGCCGGCACTAAAACTTTGCTGCTGGTTCTTGAGTTCTTCGTCAAGCACGCGGACGGAGTCTTGGTGCACACGGACCTTTGCCCGATTGAGGAGAAGCTCATTAAAAACGACGCGCACGTCCATGGCCACTCGACTCGCAATCTCCTGCAGCTCATAGATCTGTTTCTCAACGTTCAATCGCGCAATTCCCATTTGGCTGGTCACCGCTCCACCGGTATAAAGATTCTGTTCGACCTTAAGCGTTACGTTGTAATCTTCCTGACGGAGGTTGGTTTCGCTCTGTGTTTGTCTTTTATCGACCAGCCCGTTGGAGCTTAACCACGGGAGAAATCCTGAGCGTGCTTCGATGACCCCGCCGCGCGCGCCCTGCACCTTCTTCCTCGCGATCAGGATTTCCGGATTGTGTTCCTCTGCGATCGCCACCGCTTGCTCGATGCTGTACGCGGGGACTCCAAACGCTGTTGAGGAGACTGATAGAGCGGCGATCAGGACGGTGATGGCCGCTAACTTCGAGCGCATGTCGTATATCTCCTTACAAGGGCTTTCTTTGCACGGGAACGCCCCGTGACTCTTGCCCTTATATCAGTTCTTGCAACCGAGCGCGAATTCGGACACATTCGGCGCTTGCAATACTCGGAGCCGCCGGATTGGCGGGCACAACTATTGCCATTGAAGCGGCCTAACTTGTGCCTTGCTCCGAATACTCTAATTCAGGTAGGTTTTCAGCTTTAACAATTTAGAAATGAGAAAAATAAGAATAGCCATTGTCGGCGTTGGCAACTGCGCCAGCTCTCTAGTCCAGGGTATCAATTTTTACGACGGTTCCTCCGTCAGCAACACTGGCATCGGGCTGATGCATCAGCAGATCGGTTCATACCGGCCCAGCGACATCGAAGTCGTTGCCGCTTTTGACATCGATCGGCGCAAGGTCGGCCTGGACGTCGGCAAAGCGATCTTCTCGCCTCCCAATTGCACTAAAGCCTTTTGTGAAAAAATAAAACTTACCGGCGCGATCGTGAAAATGGGCTGCGTTTTCGATGGCTATCCTGCACACATGCGCGACCAGGATCCGTTGCGCACGTTCCTTCCGCTCGAGAAAGAATCCACTCGCGAACAGATCATTGCCGAACTGAAAAACTCTTCCGCCGAACTAATGGTCAATTATTTGCCGGTTGGTTCGGAAGAGGCGACCCGGTTCTACGCCGCTTGCGCGCTGGAGGCCGGGCTGGGGTTCGTCAATAACATCCCCGTATTCATCGCCAGCGATCCAAAGTGGGCGAAACGATTTGCGGATAAAAATCTGCCGATCATTGGAGACGATATTAAAGCGCAACTGGGCGCGACGATCCTGCATCGGATGATGGTGGACCTTTTCCGCAAACGTGGCGTTAAACTGGATCGCACCTATCAATTGAACACCGGCGGTAACACCGATTTCCTAAACATGCTCAATCGAACGCGGTTGGCATCGAAGAAGACCTCGAAAACCGAAGCGGTGCAATCCGTGATCGGCGAACGCCTGGCAGACGAAAATATCCACATCGGCCCGAGTGATTACGTGCCGTGGCAGCTCGACAACAAAATTGCCTTTATCCGTGTGGAGGGCCGGCTATTCGGCGACGTGCCGATGGAAATCGACGTGAAACTCTCCGTTGAAGATTCGCCAAACTCCGCCGGTGTGGCAATCGATGCCATCCGTTGTTGTAAGCTTGCGCTTGATCGAGGCATCGGCGGTGTGTTGCATTCCCCGTCAGCCTTCTTCTCAAAGCATCCGCCGGTTCAAATGACCGACGACGAAGCGTATCGCTGCGTAGAACAATTCATCCGCGGAGAGCGCGAGAGCTGATCTCTGCGGCCAGGCCGTTTTGCGCTAGGTCGCGCAGTCAGTCCCATTCGCGCGCAAGTTCGTCACGGTCGTAAACAATGAACTGTCCAGTCGCGGTCGAGTAAATTGCGGCGGCGACTTCCTGGTTCGTCATTTCCGCAACCGCCTTCCAGTAGGCTGCGATCTGAGGACGACACTTCGCGCGCAAGACGTCGATCTCGTCCGGCGTGATCCGGTTCGTTTTCCAATCGAGGATGAACCATTTTCTTCCGCGCGGTTCAAAGATGGCAAGATCGACAATTCCTTCCAAACATCTGCTTTCATCCACTCGCCAAAAAAAGGGCATCTCGTGATGGGCGACCAACTCCGCACGGGTGAGAATCTCCGAGAGATCTGGGTCGTTCTTCAAACACCGGAGAAACAGGCGCCATTCGTCCTCCGATCGCTTCGGTGCTGGGGATGTTACCTGATGCTCATCGAAGGTTTGTTTCCAAGAAGTTTCTTCATGCCAAGAAATTCGCTGCATCAAATCATGCCACCAACGCCCGTACAGTGTGGCCGGCGTGTCCGCTGTTGAAAGGGCGACGGTGATCAAGGATGCTTGCTCATATTTTTCATCAGTCGGCGCTCGGTCGATTTCTTCGCCATAACCGCTCGGGTTGAATTTGCGCACGAAAGCTGCCGCGCGGTCTTTCGCCAGTTTGAGTTCGTTGCGGCCCATCTGTGGAAATGGCTGTGTTGTCACCGATGGGCCAACGTCCAATTCTCCCAGGCTCCTGGCTGTTTCCGGGCAAGCCGATGGCTGGATGCCAAGGGTATCAAAATGCGGACGGTTGATCTGCCTTTCACCGAATAAACATTTCAATTGCGCACCATTTTGCATCTCCCCGCTCGTGCGAGCGAAGATTTCTTCATCAAGCGCGAGAACGAGCGTGTGACGCGCGCGCGTCGTCGCGACGTAAAGGAGTCGCGCCATTTCCTGCTCCACCGCTGTCTTCGTGGCGCTTCGAACTTCGTCAGGAAAATCGTCTTTGGTCAGCGCCACCAAAGGCTCGTTTGATCCGGGAATTTTTATGATGCAGGGATATCGCGGCGACGGCGGTATCACGGCGCGACCGAGAAAGGGCAGGATAACAGCCTGCCATTCGGAACCTTTCGCCTTCTGCGCAGTGATCAGTTGGATGCCGTCCTCGGTCGAGCGGCGCACGTCGCGCTGCAAAAGAAAATCCAGGCGCATCTTTTCAACGAAATCGGCGAGTGTGCCGCCGCGCGCCTCTGTCTCGGCCGCAAGTGCGAGAAGCGTGTCGAGTTCGCCTTCCAAATCGGTGAAATCTTCTCGCGGGAGAGACGCGAGCCTTTGGCGCAACTGTGTTTGCTCCACTAAAATTTTCATGGCGTCGAAAAGCGACTGACCCTCCATTTGCCGACGCGTTTCCGACAGCAACCGAAGCGGTGAAGAAACGACACCGCTGGCAGACAAATCGGCATCGATTCGAAAACGGTTGCCGTCGCCTTCGCAGAAAATCGCCAGATCGTGGTCGGCAATTCCAAACACTTCGCGCAAAACACCGACGATCTCGTAGGCATTCCGCGGATCGATTACTACGGTGCAGAGCGCGGTCAGCCAGGCATAAGCGGGATTATCGCCCTTCAAGTCGCTTTCGGATTGGATCGCCACGGGCAAACCGAGGCGCCGTAAAGCTGTGGCCATCGTTCGGAGCCAGAGCTTTCGGGGACAGAGGATGGCCACGTCCCGCCACGTGTTTGCGCGCAATTTTCCGAGTCCCGTTTTTTTGATCCAGGCGGCCAGTACGTCCGCTTCGATCCTGGCTTTCTGATAATCCTTCGGTTTTTCGCCGGCGGGAAGAAGACCGGCGCCGAGCGAAACTCGAATAATCTGGCCAGGCAGAACATCCGGACGCGGTTGGAGTTCGACGAATTTCACCTGCCCATCCTTGTCGTTCAGGAGGTTGCGAAAAGTATCGTTCACAAAATCGAGCTGCCGCTGATCGAGCCGAAACGTGACCGAAAATTCGAGTTCATCGGCCAAGCCGCTACGGAGGAGCGCTCGGTGAATCGCGCGGTAATTACTCAAATCGGCGCGGTCGCGATAGATCGATTGCTGGAAATCGCCGACCATGCAGAAATGGCCAGGCTGCGGCGGGGCGGTTTCAGTCTCCAGCCATCGGCCAGTCGCATCCGGCGGACGGGTGATTTCGGTGAGGACGGAGAATTGCGCGGGATCCGTATCCTGCGCTTCGTCCAGAATTACGTAAAAGTTTTCTTCGCGCAGACGGCGGGACGCGGTGGGATGTTGCAGCAATTCGTCCGCGAGAGCGACCTGATCTGAGTAAGTCACCAAGCCCCGTTCGATCCGGAAATCGCGAAAATCACGTTGCACTTCAGCGGCAACACAGAGTGCGGCCTCTGCCACCCAGGTGCGCAGCGGTGCAAAGGCCTCTTTCCAACGCTGCTGAAAATCGCGCGCGTTACAGGAGCGAACAGGCCACCGAACGAATTCCCAACCGTTACGGTAGCGTTTCTCCCAGTCGAGCAGCTCCGCTTTTGAATTCGCGATCGTTTCTTTCGAGGCGGTTGATGCAATCGCTGCGTGCACTTGAGCAAAATCAACCGCTGGACATGGGCCGACTTCGGTGGGCGTGAGAATCGAGCGCGCGTTTCGTCCGAGTTCCATTAACTGGCGAGCCGGCGCCAACCGGAAAAGAGCCGTGCGCGTTTCCGCGCTCAGGTTCTGGCCGATATGATGATGTTCCTGGATGAATGCTTCCCAGAGTTGTTCCTCATCCTCCGCGACGAGATCGAGCGGGGAGGGAAGACCCAGATAATGGCCGTAATTTGTCAGCAGCTTCATGCAAAAGCTGTGAATCGTGCCAAAGAAAGCACGATTAAAGGCGGCCTGAACGCTGGCCGAACGATGCTCTTCGAGAATGCGCTGTCGCGTTCGCTGCTGCATCTCATCGGCGGCGCGATGGGTGAACGTGACCACGACAAGCTTCGGCAAGATCTCCAGGGCGTTTCCGGATCGGCCGATCTGCACGATGCGCTCAGTGATTGCCTGGGTCTTGCCCGAGCCGGCAGAAGCGACCACCGAGAAATTGCGGTCGAGTTCATCGGCGAACCAGCGTCGGGCCGAATGATCTCGCGGCTCGTTCACCAAAACATATCCTCCTCATCGCGGACGAGCGCCGGATGCGTTAGCTCCCAACGTTGCTCGAGGATGTCGGGATCGATCGCCAGCGTCGCGAGCGGATAGTCGTCCGTGAACCGATAGGCGGAGCGCAACGGGCCGTGCATTCCGAAGATGCCCGTTTGCTGTATCCTGGTCAGTTCGGCAAAGATATCCGCTTCGCTGAAGAATTCATCGCCGGATATCTGCGGCTCGAGTCGCCTAACGAGTGGTGAAAGCAAGCTGACTTCGATCCGCTGGGCGCCGAGCGCGCTTGCGGCGAGCGCGTAAAGACCGAGCTGCAAAGCGGTACCATCGAGCAGTTTTTTCTTTAATGCGGGTCTGCGCCCATCGGCATCTTGTTTCGCGGTGGCTAGTGCCCTCTTTGCGCCGGTCTTGTAGTCGATGATCCAAAGATCTTCGACGGACAGCGAACCCGCGCTTGGCTCCGAGCGCGCGAGCAGTAAATCCATCCGTCCGCGAAACGAAAGCGTCGGGCTCGCGGTCACCTTGGCTGCGAAATCGCCATCAATATTCCATTCGGTTGCGATCCATGGCCAGTCTGTGACCGTCCCAAGTTTTTCGGCGAGGGCGCGCGCGAGAAAGACAGCATTGCGCCAGCCACTGGACCACCAATCGGGCAACGGTTTTCTGGCGGCCTGGCAAAGACATGCTACCTCAGAACGTTTCGTTTCCGCTGCTGCGCAAACGCGCCGTTCCATTTCGGTGAAGGCCGGCAGGCGCGTAAATGTTTTCGCTGTTCCCACGGCGATCGCAGCCAGCCAATCATGCACCCATTTTCCGGTGGAACTGTTCCAGAGATTGCCACTTTGCTCGGCCGCTTTGATGCCGAGATATTTTTTTAACCAGACGAGGGCGGGTGCGGCAATGAGTTGCTCGAATTCGCTCACACTCAAAGTCGGGACAACGGGCGGCTTTGAACGAAACGCAAAATCATATTCGTCCGACGGAACATTAGGATCGCGTCGAGCATCGTAAGCAATGCGCGTCGATTGGATTTCTCGCGACGTCGCGAGGTCGCTTCTCTTTGGATGGTGCACCTTATTGAGCCAACTTCGAGTTCGCGCTTGCAGCTGATTCATTGCCTTCTGCGTTAGTGGCACGTTATTAGCCTCCTGATAATGCCGCGTGAATAGCTCGCTCGGATTCCAGAGCCTTTCCGGAGCGTCCTCCTGCGTCAGGCTGGCGGTAAAGGTGATTTGTCGCGTTGCCGATTCGAGAAGAGTTTCGAATTGTCGAAGCGCGATCTGGCGTTGCTGTGCAGGGCCGAGATAGAGGGTGTGATTCTCGCAAATCGCAGTATGGCCTTCGCCCTGGCGACCTTGGCGCGAGGCGCGGCGATTTAGTTTTTGGATGCTGCGATTGAATGCATCGATTTCGTCTTGACGGGCGAATTCGCCCGTTTCGCGGGGTGGCCAGGAACCTTCATTCCAGCCCGCGAAAATGAGATGCGACCATTTCTGGCCGTGGGCCTGCGGAACGGTGAGGAGCTGGACGCGTGCGTACGGATGATCGCCGATCGTTTCTCGCGCAGCAGTAAAGCTAAACGCTATCTCGCCGAGCCAACGCAGATAAAGCGCGCGGGAAAATTCGATATCCAGTTTATCGACCCAATCGCCGGTGCGTCGCGAAATCTCCATCCAATGCGATTTCCAACCGAGTCGGTTTAGCGCGGCTTTTGTTGCGCGAAGGAATTCCGAGAAAGGAGCACGCGCGGGAAGAAATGGAATTGATTCGAGCGCCGCGGCGACCTTCTCTTTTGTGCATCCGGATTCCTGCGCGCAGAAGCGTCGTAAAATGTCCAGATCATCGATCAGCACCTCCGCGTACGCGGAGCGCAAGATTCGCTCGAAGGCGTTCAGGCTGAGATCAGGAAATAGCTTACTGTGGTCGGAGAGCACGTTAACGAAATAGAGAAGCGAGTTAATGCGCGGGCTTTCCTGAAGCTGAAGCCACGCGCGCCAATCAGCTGCCTCGAAAATTCCCGGGAGAAAATGCGCCAGACCGTCGTAGTGCGGGACATCCAATCGAGCGAGCGCGTTTGCGACCAGGCGGGGCAAGGCGCCCGCACCGGAGAAAACGATGCCGACGTGATCGCAAGTCGGGTCCGCGAGAAAATGCAGGCATTGCTGCGCGACGGCCTCAGCTTGCTCCGTTGTGTCTGCGCCAACCGCAAACGATCGATTTACGGGACCCGCGGGCGTGCCTCGCATTTCTTCCTCACTGAACAGGCTGTCGGTAATTTGATTCACCGGCAGCGATATTGGCTTCGCTTCGCCAAAAGCTTCTTCCCATGTTCCGACCCACGTTTCGTCAATGTCACGTGCTACATCACGTGGATCGTCCAAAAGAACGGTAGCTTCCTTCGCCGAAACGACGGCTGCTTGCAGCAAAGGCCAGAGCGGCCAGTGGGCACCATTAAATCCCGTCACGAGAATATTGGCAAAAACCGGCGGACTGGCGAGGGCCTGATCGAGTGCTCGCCGATCCGCAGTGTGAATCAATTCGAAACCACAATCCGCGAGCCGCTCTTGAAATCGCGCTGCGATCTCGCGCAAAGCCGGAAGTTCGACCGTGGAAAAATCCCAGCCGGCCGCTCCGAGTTGATCGATCGTGCGAAGCAAATGGTCCGGCGCCCGTGCCACGGATTTTGCAGCGAGAAAGTCAGCTTCCAACATTCTTTTTTCGCGTAGCGCTGGGTCTTCGGGAAGTTTCATGCATTCCTCGGCGGCAATCGCGAGGAGAAGCCGCAAATGCTCACGGAGCGCAAGGCGCGTCTCGCTTCGCGCGACCAACAGTTCCCGCAGTTCGGCCGGAGAGACGAATCGGATGCCGAGTAGCGACACGCCCCGATCGAGCAGCAGTCCTTTGATTGCGTACGCCTGACTGCGAAAGGGCACTATCACCAAAGTGGGTTGTCGTTGCTGCCAGGAGACGCGCCCCGCGGCTTGAAACCATGGCAGGAGAATGGTCTCCCACGTCGTGCAAAACGATGCGCCGATGTGCAACGAGACCTGTGCTGAAGGTCGGTCAGCTTCGACGCGCTTTTTCGGCATCGTTCAATCTAGCGCGCCGCTCGCCTTCGTCATTGATTGGTTCGCCAGTGTGCGCTTGTCACCCGCACGCCGTGTGAAAGCTTCGCGATCGAGTCTTTCGAGAAATGGAACCATGATTCGCCGCGAGCTCCCAAGCTCCTGTCGCAGTTCGCTCACTGTAGCTGGTCCATTTTTGGAAATGAAATTAGCGACGGCGTTTTTCATGCGTTCAAAGTTCTCGCGCAACAAGAGGACGTCCGAAGAGATTTCAATCACGTCTTCGCTCTCTATCAAGAATCTCAGAACTCGTTGCGCTTCCAGGTCCCATTCGAGCTCCCTCCGCGGCGGTGGATCGAACGGTCTCTTGCATAATGCTCCATGAAGTTTGGCTGCTACAGGTTGCAGTTCCACCGGCAAAGCGGGCCGACGTGAACGGCGTGTAATTGTTGATTGTTTCCGAACAAATTCATGGGAACACAGGTCAGCAATGAGCGCTTCAAAAACATCCTCCGGCCTGTCGCGCAACGCAGCACGCAGTTCGCGCAGGTCGTAACCGGCGCGTTCGGGGTTCTTGTTTAGTTCGTTGTCGATGAGACGAGCTGCGCGATCTCTCAAAGCCCTCCACGTGCTGGCGTTTGCCGCGATTTTGTCGTGAACAACAACTTCCTCTTCGCGTTTCAGGCTCAACAGAGCGTTAGCGATCTCGTTGTTGCTGAAGTGAGATTTATCCAGGAGGCCTTGAAGCGACACAAATTTGCGCAGACCAACCTCAGAGCATACCCAATGGTGGACGTCACCCAGGGCCATAGCGCGACTCATCAGCAATTTGCGTTTCGCCGCATCGCGAAATTCTACGTCGTTTGGATCGAGGACCATTCCGCCGGCAAGGGTGTGCTGCTCTGACGGATCGCGAATAACAAAACGATCACCGGCAAATGCAAATATTGGCGATGCGAGTTTTACCTGAGCGATCTCATTTTTGCCCCTCTCGAGAAGTCTGTTTTTAAGAAGCGTGATCTTCGCTGCGGTCCGCGATGTTCCATGATGAAGATACACGGATGAGCCGCTCTTCAGGGGACGCACGCCTGCATTTTCGCGAGGGAGCCGCGGTGATCTTTCGAGGAATGCAATGAGCGTCGAATTTGCGGGCGCCAAATCGGCAATCGTGACAACGTTTCCTCGCTTGATCTGTTCGACGGTAACGTCTGGCAGATTAATCGCCGTTCGCATTCCTGGTTGGGCAACTTCGGATTCCCGTCCGTGACTTTGGATCGAGCGAATTCGCGCCTGGAGGTTGCCTGGTTGGATAACAATTTTCTGTTCACGGCGCAGTTGTCCGCCAGTCAACGTTCCCGTGACGACAGTGCCGATTCCGCGCAGAGTAAACACACGATCGATAAACAAGCGTGGCTTCCCGTAATCCCGCGGTGGGGGCATAGCGGCGAACTCGCTGGCAATTGCACTTTTCAACCTTTCGATGCCTTCACTATCGCGAACCGATGTCGCGATAATTTGCGCATTCGCGTAAGGGCTGTCGCGCAGACGATCACGAATTTGCCGGGCGACAGCGTCGGCGCCGCCCAGATCGGCTTTCGTTAGAGCCACCACGGATCGTTCGACTCCCAGGTAGCTCAAAATTTGCAGATGCTCTTCAGTTTGCGGCATCCAGCCGTCGTCGGCAGCCACGACCAGAAGAGCCAGATCGATCGAGCCGACGCCGGCAATCATGTTTCGAACAAAATCTTCGTGACCGGGCACATCGACGATTCCGATGTGAAACTGTTGCTCGTCACGTCCGGCGAGATTCAACTCTGCGAAACCGAGATCGATCGTGATTTGTCTCTCTTTTTCCTCGGGCAACCGGTCAGGGTCCGTTCCCGTCAGCGCTTTTACGAGCGCGCTTTTCCCGTGATCGACATGTCCGGCAGTGGCGAGGATGAAGTTTTTCTCCGTCATCTGGCGCATGCTGCGCGAATTGCTTTGACCACTGCTTGATCCTGTTGCGGAAGAATCGTGCGTAGATCGAGTTTAAAACGGTCATTCGCAGTATAGCCGATGAGCGGCGGAGCAGTGCTACGCAGTCGGGCCGCGAAGCCAGCCGGCGAACAATGCCTCGGAACAATTTCAATTGTCACAGATGCCATCGCAGATTTTGGTAATGTGCCACCGCCGATCTTGGCTGTGCTCCGGCCAACGGTGATTTGCAACGGCAGGTCACTCAGACGGTTCTTTATCGACGCAGCGCGATTGCGCAGTTCGTCTTCGGTAACTTGCAAGAGCCCGATGGCCGGAATTCTTGCCGCTGCCTGGTTTAGATGAAGATCGATCGTTGCTTGCAGCGCGGTGAAACAAAGTTTGTCACAACGCAAGGCGCGAAATAACGGCTCGCGTTTCAAAGCGGTAACGAACCGCTTCTTTCCTGCAATAATTCCGGCCTGCGGTCCGCCGAATAACTTGTCGCCGCTAAAGCACACCAGGTCCGCCCCGGCTTTCAACGCTTCCGCGGGCGTTGGCTCGTGCTCGGTGATTCCAAATTGCTCCGTCGGCATGGTCGCGCCGCTGCCCAAATCCTGCACAAAAAGAACTCGCTTCTTTCGTGCGAGCGCAGCGATTGTCGCCGCAGACGGCGACTCAACAAAACCGCTCATAAAAAAATTGCTGCGATGAACTTTCAGAATCATCGCGCTCCGGGGACCAATCGCGCGGCTGTAGTCAGCGATTGTCGTTTTATTGGTGGCTCCCACTTCGCACAGGGTTGCACCCGTGGCTTCGATTATCTCGCCAATTCGAAAACCGCCCCCGATTTGCACGAGCTCACCGCGTGAGATGATGATTTCGTTCTTAGGTGGCGCATTCGGCCGTCGCGCCCTATCAATTTTTGCCGCGAAATGATGAACAATTAGAACCAGGGCCGCCGCACAATTATTGACTATTGTAGCGGCCTCTGCACCGCAAAGCAGCGCGAGTGCATTCTCGATGTAGACGCCGCGATACCCACGATCACCCGTTGCAAGATCGTATTCCAGATTGGAATAGCCCGCCCCGATTTCAGTGAGAGCGTGGATCGCCTCAGCTGCAAGCGGCGCACGGCCGAAATTTGTATGAATTACAATCCCAGTTCCATTGATGACCGGTTGCAGCCGGCTGACGCGAAACAGCTCAAGCGATCGATGGAGATGTTGGACGGTCGATTCAAATTCCCGGATCTTGTTCTTGCTTCGCATTTTCGACAGTTCTCGTCGGACAAGATCGACAACCATCGGGCGGGGCAGGTGATAATCGCCCAGCGCATCAAGGACCCTGTTAACAGCAGGAATTTCCCGGCGCGAGCGCGGTTTCACTCTTTCACGCATATCAATGGACGCCGAGAGCGACGGGCGGTAATTCTTCCGATGACCGCCGCGCAAGGCGTTCGACGTTGCCGCAAAAGTCCAAGAACTTTCTCGAGTTTTGCCTCTGCGACGCACAAAAGTAATCCGCCGCTGGTTTGCGCGTCGGTTAAGAGAATTCGTTGCGAATCATCCGTGCTTCCCCAATCCACTAGCACGGTTGTGGCAACGAGGTTTTCGCGGCTGCCCCCCGGGACGCAGCCTTGTTCGATTAAGTCCGCGATTTCATCATTTATCACGGGCACCGCGTTCGCCTCGACTTCGGCAGAGACGCCACTGGCACGGCAGAGTGAAATGAGGTGACCCATCAATCCGTAGCCCGTTACGTCCGTCGCCGCGCGCACCAGACGAAGCTCCGCCAGTTCGGCACCCACGGTATTCACTTTCGACATCAGCGTGACGACTCTTTTCTGCAGTGAGCGCGAGGCAACTCCACGCTTGATTGCAGTGGTCGCGATGCCTGTGCCCAGCGGTTTCGTCAAGACCACAAGATCGCCGGGCCGCGCGTTCGCGTTCGTTGTCAAACGGCGAACATCAATCATTCCGGTGACAGCGAGTCCGTAAATTGGCTCGGGATTGCGGATGGAATGGCCACCGATTATCGCGCAACTCACTTCGGCAGCTTTGGCCAGTCCGCCGCGCAAAATCGCAGCAATGACTCTTGGCCGAACCAGGTCTGCTGGAAAACCAATAATGTTCAGCGCGGTCAACGGGCGTCCGCCCATCGCGAAGATATCCGAGAGCGAGTTAGCGGCCGCGATTTGTCCGTAGGAAAAAGGGTCGTCCACAATAGGTGTGAAAAAATCGACGGTTTGCACGAGCGCGCGATGGCGATCCAGGCGATAAACGCCGGCATCGTCGAACGTAGTCGAGTTCACGATTACTTTTGGATCCAAAGAAAGCGGAAGCTGCGGCAAAACTTGTCGCAGGGCCTGTTGGCTCAATTTGGAAGCTCACCCGGCGCAGGATGAAAGCGAAGTGAGTCTTCGGACTTGCTCACGCGGCATCGATCTTCACCTCCTTTTGAATTGCAGCTGCTGTAGTCGTCGCCCTGTGGGCGACGCGCACGTTTCGCACAGCGAAACGGCTAACAGGAATTGTTAGAAATACACGGAGAGGATAGGAATCGAACCTACCTCGGTCCCGGGTATTCGGAACCGACAACGGTTTTGAAGACCGCGAGGACCACCAGGCACCCTTCACTCTCCAAGACGAGGAGAACGCCCAACGTCCAACGTCCAATATCCAACGTGCAACCGACTGAATTGAGCGCTGAGCGCTGGGCGTTGAGCGTTGAGCGTTGAAAAATCCTGTTATCCAAAAGCCAACTGTGCTCTCTGGCGCAAACGCCGCAAAAATACAAGTAGATGCGCTATTTTGCTTTCTTGATCGCCGTGACAATGGCGTCGAAGTCCGGCCAGTCGCCGGTGTCGAGTTTGGAATGAAGTAATTTGCCATTGGCGCGAATCTCGAAAGCGCCGCCGCTTGAGGGTATCAGCGTAAGCGCCTTAATGCGCTCGCCGAGTTCAAGAATTTTGGTCGCCAAACTGACGGCCTTCGGCGTGTAGTTTCAAACGACGCAGTATTCGATCGATACTTCGGTTTTCACCGGCAATCTCCTTTCCGAAATGAAACTATCGGCGCGCTGAAATGAGGTCAAGAAATGTCCCCAGAAGTAAGAGCGCTTTTTCGAGAACGCCCGAAGCAGTGCTGAGGCGCTTGACACAAGCCCTTCGATCACGGAAGTGTAGCCGCAGCCCGCTCCACCGGACTGCGGCTTCTCCACTTCAGCAACCCCGCAGGTTTTGGGGTTGTTCAGCCCTGAAGATGTTTTGCAAGCGTCGGGCGAATACGCCTTGTAATTGATCCTAGAAGGCGAAATTCAAACCGCTGCGGACCATTCCGAAATTGTTTTTCGTCCCATCGATCACGCCGAAGCTCAGGTCGTTAGTCCAACCGACGTGGCGCGCGAATCGGATTTCGAGACCGGCTCCGAATTGACCGAGCACTTTGGTTTCGCTCCCGAAGTGATCCGTTTGCGCGTGGACGGCGAAAGCGTCCGGCGGTCCCTGAGTATGAAGAACATCCCGTTCGCCCCCGCCAAAAATCGCTCC
>JBKPRQ010000065.1:0-9208 GCA_046734635.1 Verrucomicrobiota bacterium | reverse complement strand
CGCCGCGCAAGACGAACGCATTTGCCGCGGAAGGAAAGGTAAAGGAAGGAATAATGACTTCATCTCCAGGAGCGATATTCAAAAGGAGAGCTGCCATTTCCAGCGCATGGGTGCAGGAGGTCGTCAGGAGTGCTTTCTGGGTCCCGAGTGACTGTTCGAGCAAGACGTGGCACTGCGCGGTAAAGCTGCCGTCGCCGGAAAATTTCGGCGCCGCCATTGCTGCCCGGATGTAGTCAAGTTCCGCCCCGGTCGCGAATGGGCGATTAAAAGGAATTCGGATCACGATGAGCTCAAAGGTTTTCGACCGATCAACAATAGCGAACCTCCTGCGGGGAAAGAAACGCCTTTCGTTATCACCATTCGCTCAAGCCTTAAAATACTCTCAAGAGTTTTGTTCAGCACTGGGCCAATCTCAAATTCGCGCCAGGGTTGAAAATCGTGATTGCCTTTTCGTCGCAGGCGCGACCAAATCATAAGCGGCAATAACAATGAATTGAAAGAAGCGATTCGCTGAATGTGAAAACCAGCGCGCTCGACTTTTGAGCGCAATTCCGCGCGATTGTAACGGCGTTGATGCATCGCATAATCATCGCTGGCGCTCCAGAGAAAACGATGTTGTGGCACAGTGACTAGCAGCCCCCCGCCAGGCTGAACTGCATTGAACATTTGTCGCAGCACATCCTCATCTTCAATGATGTGTTCCACAACATCGAATGCTCCAACGACGTCGAATTCGCGCTCAAACGGAATGCGTCGTGCGTCCATCTGATAAAAGTCCACATTTGGCAAACGTGCTTTGGCAATGACAAGGCCGTCGGCAAAAATCTCGCTGCCCGCCAGGCGCATTCGTGGAAACTTCTCATTAATCCCTGCAAGCACGAAACCAGTTCCGCAACCAATCTCGAGAAAGCTTTTGGCGTCCGGAAAATAATTACGGAGCGCCCACTGAATGAGCTCATTTCGCGCACGAAACCAGAAATTCGATTCCTCAATCTTGGCGAGACGCGCGAAATATTCGGGCTTGAACCCGGCGTGAGCCTCGGGCGGTTCCTCCGTGAATTGATATATCTCGTCGCGCAGAGCTGGCTGATAACCGCATTTCGGACATGTCCAGTCGGCTCTTTCAAAGAGCGCCTCGCAACCAAGGCAACGCTTCATCCTTCGTTCAGGCGCAAAGCCGTTTGGGCTCCGACTGCATTTTTACAGCGCGTGATCTCAACCTGGAGTTCGGATGAAAAATCGAAATCACGAAGCATCACTTTTCACATTCAAGAAGGATAGTCACGTACGGGATGCGCAGTGGTTTCGTGTCTACCCATGCATGGACGTTCCTAAAAACCTTCGCTGCGAGCTGGCGATATTGTTGCTCTGTTCGAATGTTCCGGCCTCGATCGTGGGACATGATACACTTGGAAAACGCCCCCTGATTCGGAATCCAACATGCATCATGACAGATCAAACGACCTCTTGTCTTCAGGGCGTCGTATGCGAAGCGAATGCAATCGGCAGCTTCTTCGTCGTCAAGGTGGTGTAGCACGCTGACTGCAATCACAATATCGGCATCTTTAAATCGCGGGTCGCCCCAAAGAGATCGCGTGTCGCCAACGACAAAAGTCCCCTTGTCGCCGTACGTCCGCGTGGCAAATGCGATGTACTCCGGGTTAATGTCGAGCCCAAGATATTCGACGTTCGGGAGGCTTTGCAGAGCTTGCGCTGGACCGCATCCGATATCGATCACTTTATCGCCAGGCCTGGGTCGGGCATGGTTTTGAATGATCCTCCGACGCAACGCATTCCCTCCAACGACGCCTTGAAACAGATTGTAGAGAAACGGCACTTTCAGCCAGCGCAATAAACCAGCGTTACTTTGCATGTGGAGTTTGCTGGGCCGGCTCGCTACTCCCGTTTATCTGCTACCTGGAAGACGCGAAACGCCCCTGTGGATTTGTAAAATTAAGGCTTGAGCCATTTGTGAAACGAATGTTGCGCCCCTGCCATGCGCCAGCCTAGGCGCAAGAACCCGCGTTGAACCGCATAATTGTCGATGTGCGTCGGAGCTTCAATCCAATCTGCTGATGAACAGAGTCGCTCCATTCCTGCGTGTGTTAGGGCGGTGAAAAGGCCCCGTCCAAAAAAATCGGGGTGCACAGCTCCGATGCTATAATGACCAAGCCGGATGCCATGTCGCTGCTCGAGCGCGGAGGGTTTCTTCCAAGCGGAATATCCGGCGATGCGATCGCCGTGCATTGCGACAACGATCCAATCTGCCCAGCCACTGGCACAGGATCGGATCCATTCCTGATAAATCCTTGTGGCAGGTGCGTGGCCAATCCGCGGGTCGGCGTGGAACCGTCCAAAATGGCCAGCAAAGGAAGAGTGCGCGACCTCGGCGAGTGGTTCCACATCCGAGCTGGTGCCGAGACGAAGCGCAAAGCCCTCCGGTACATGCTGCTGATGGCCACTTGATCCACGAGTGCGGCAGTCGAACACAAAATTGAGGAGCGTATCCATTAGCAAGAAGCCATTCGATTCAAGTGCGTGAATGACGCCTGTGTCCGATGGCATCGCTCTGCACAAAAGAAAATCTGCATCTCGATCGGCAACGAGGCGAACCACCTCTGCAACCAACCTGTTCGCAACAGAGGTCACGTCGCCGGGCCCGGATGCGACACCGATGTGTTTAATTGCCCACATCGATTTTCCGAGGAGGGGACTCTCCCACAACAGCGGCGCGCAAATCACCAGGCCGGATATTGTTTCATTAATTTCGGCAATGAAGCCGATGGCGCCTTCACTTGATAACAGATCCCTTATTTCGTCCCTCCAGCGCGATTCAATCTTGCTGCGAGAGTAGTCCAGACTCTCGTACAAAGGCAGGGAAGCAAAATCCTGCAGCCGATCCACATCATCCAGCGCCAGATTTGCAAAGGCGATCGCAGCCATGCGAAACAGGCTAGATCGTCGTACGAACGACGTACGCTGGCCGTTTCATTGAGCGGAAATGCATCCGTGCCAGATATTCGCCTATGACTCCCAACGCAAAAAGCTGGGCGCCCGAAAAGATTGCAATTATCGATGCCAGGAACGGAAATCCCGGCACGCTTCCCTCAAGGCAATAACGGACGAAAACGTAAATGAAGATGCCAATCCCAAATAGCGTGCATGTAAAGCCAATCAGACTGGCAAGCTGTAGCGGCGCTGTGCTGAAACCCGTCATCATATCGAGTGCATGGCGAAGCAGTTTTGTGAACGTGTAATTTGACGAGCCTGAATGGCGTGGCTGAAAAGCAACTGTCGTCGCGCCGAAGCGTGTTGTCGCCCATGTAAGCAGCACGTCGATGGAAACAAAAGGAGACTCATAAGCTGCGAATGCATCGCGCAATTGTGTAGGAAACATGCGAAACGCGCTCACGTTTTTTGCCACATCGCTGCCTACCGCTGGTCGCAGCGCAAGGCGCGTGATACGGGATGCAAGAGCGCGCATAAGCCCGTTCTGCTCCGCTGTTGGCGCGCCGTAAACTACGTCGAATCCTTCTTCCAATCGCGCTAGCAGCCGCGGAATTTCTTCGGGTGGATGTTGCAGGTCATCATCTATGGTCACCACCAGATCGTATTTCGCCGCGCGGATGCCACAAAGCAGCGCGTTATGTTGACCGTAGTTGCGCATTAGGTTCAGGCCCCGGACCGAGGGCGATCGCGAACATAACTCCGAGATCATCTCCCAACTTCGATCCCGGCTGCCATCGTTAACGAGAATAATCTCATGCTCCGTCGAGACGTGCGGCAACACTTCCGCCAGGCGCCGGCACAACTCACCAACGGAAGCCTCGCCGTTATAAACCGGCGTGACGACGGAAATGGAACGCCGCTCGTGAGATTGCGCCATGTTGAGAGAAGCCTCGGAAACTATGGGACGACTTGGATTTCGTCAAAGTTTTGAGCGCGTGCCGCACCGTAGCGTTGCTAAGGCGGGTTGAACGTTGGACGTTGAAGTCCTTCTATGCCGGGAATTGTCGTCAAACCGCGTGCGCGCATTTTGCATGGACACGATTGGGTATTTTCGAGCGAAGTACTGAAGGTCTTTGGCAAACCCACGGACGGCGACGTCATTTCCTTGAAGGACGGTAAGGACCGTCTGATCGGCAGTGCCATCTACAATTCCAAGTCGCAGATCGTGGCTCGCCGTTTTTCGCGTCGAAAACAGGAGCTCGACCTGGATTTCTTCAAACGCCGGATTGCCCAGGCGGCCGAGTACCGTGCGCGACGAGGCATTGACCCGAAGCTCTGCCGCGTTGTCTGGAGCGAAAGCGACGGACTCCCAGGGTTAATCGTCGACCGATACGCCGATCATTTTGTGATTCAAACGCTTACCTTGGCGATGGACATGCGAAAGGAGTTGATTGCCGATGCGATTGTCGATCTTTTTGCAGGCGCCATAATCATCGAGCGAAATGATGCGCCGGTTCGCAAGGCGGAAGGATTGGAATTGCACACGGAGATCGTGCGTGGAGATGCGCCGTCGCAAATCGAGATCGAAATCGACAACGTAAAGTTCGAACTCGATCTCCTGCGCGGGCACAAGACCGGTTTTTATCTCGATCAGAGATACAACTATCCGACCGTGGCGGAATTCGCACGAGGCAGGCGTGTGCTGGATTGCTTCGCGAACCAGGGAGCATTCGCGCTGACGTGCGCACGCGCAGGCGCAGCGGATGTGAGCGGCGTCGAAGAAAGCTCCGAAAACGTCGCAGCCGCGAAACGAAATGCAGCGCGCAATGATTTGAACGTGCGTTGGACTGAGCAGGATGTCTTTCAATTCCTGCGCGGGGCTGAGAAAGCCGGCGCGCAGTATGATTTGATCATTCTCGATCCGCCGTCATTTACAAAAACCAAGAGCGGCTTGCGTGACGCGTTGCGCGGTTATCGCGAATTGCACATGCGCGCGTTCAAGCTCTTATCGAAGGATGGCGTGCTGGCGACTTTTTCGTGTTCGCATCACGTAAGCGAAACGGCGTTTTCGCAGACAATTGCCGATGCGCTTGTCGATGCCCGGCGTTCCGCCCGACGATTGCGCCGATTCGAGCAGGCACCCGATCATCCTGTTCTGCCGACGATTCCTGAAACGGAATACTTCAAAGGTTTCCTTTTGGAAATGATGCCGGGACGATGACGACGAAATTTTTCGCGCATGCTTAACGAAATATCTGGAATTCTCTATTGAGCCAATTAATATGGCGCTAAAGCGAGCCCGGCCGGCGAGTCCTGATTTGTCATGGCAGAAAAACTTCGACAGGTTGAACAAATGCTCGAATTGAGCGAGGACGAGGCCAATTCTCCCGAGCATCTGGATTCGCAAGTACAAAAGGCGCAGGAGCAACTGCTCCAACTCAAGCGCCAGCAGGAGCAGATCGAAAAGCAAAAGCGCGAACTGGAAGAACTAAGCCGTCGCCAGGACGAATTGGAGCACGGCCGTTCGGAAATGGCCGATAAATTGACTCGCTCGCTCGTTGTGCTCGAGCGCGAGGCGTACAACGCACAAAGCCGGCTCGAACAGATTCGCGCAGCCCGGGAAAGTTTCGGTCAGCATTTGGAATTGATTGAAGCGATCGATCCAAAAGGTTGGAACCCCTCCGATTTACACAAGGAGTTGAGCAGGGCCTTGAGCACAGTGGATGAGGCGCGCACGGTCTATAATGAGCAACGCAGTCGGTTGCAGGCAGCGGGTGGAAATGAAGGCGATGCGTCACTGCCCGACGTGGCGACGGACGGTTACGAGAGCAGCGATGGGCGTTCGTTTGTCCAGTGGTTCCAGATTGGCGTCGCACTCACTTTGCCACTGATTATCTTTGGCGCTGTTGCCCTCGCTCTTTTCGTTTGGTTGGCGAGCAAGTGATGACGATGTTTCGTCGTTCGCGCAAATCCAGCCCGCCGCTTCGCCGCAGGGAGGAAGAAATCGCACGACAGGAAGCGGAACTACGGGAGAGACTCGAAAAACTCGAGCGGCTTGTTGCCAAGGTGCCGGTGATCGAGAAAAACAGGGCGGAACAAGGACCAAAGGATGATCGAGCCGATAAACGTTTCCGCGTCTCGGTCGCCGCGCAGGACCAGAGCAGAAGCACCAGGCGTCCTCGTTCGATGCGCAAGGAGCGACGAGACGGCCAAATCATTTTTCTCCTTCTTGTGGTCGCGCTTGCCGTTGCAGTCATCTGGCTCATCAGCAATCTGCATTCCTGAACGACAGTCATGGCCGGGGCCGCGGATCTCGATGTTGCGCACGTCGCCAGACTGGCTCGGATCAATCTGTCCGAAAAGGAAGCGAGCGCTTTTCGGAAGCAATTGGGCGATGTGCTGAATTACGTCGAAAAACTTCGCCAGGCAGACGTGAGCCACGTGGAAGCGGCTGCCCACGCGCTTCCAATCTTCAATGTTTTCCGTGAGGACGAGCCACGCGACTGGTTTACGGCGGAACAAGCGTTGAGCAATGCGCCGCGAAAGGCGAACGATCTTTTTATCGTCCCGAAAGTTGTTGAATGACGGAAAAGGATCTGCCGGCGCTGACTATCGCCGACCTGCAATCGCTCTTGCGTCGCAAGGAGGTTTCCGCGAGCGAGGTCATCAACGCTCTGCGAGAACGCATCGAAGCGGTCGATGGAGAAATTGGCGCTTATCTGTCGTTCGATGTTGATGCGGCGACCAGAGAAGCGAGGAACGCGAATGTCGATCTTCCATTGGGCGGCGTCCCGCTGGCGATCAAAGACCTCATCAATGTGATGGGTCAGCCATGCACCTGCGGGTCGAAGATTTTGCAAGGTTATCGGGCGACCTACGACGCGACGGTCATTCGAAGATTGCGCGCCGCGGGGGCAATTCCATTTGGTAAAACGAACCTGGACGAGTTTGCCATGGGTTCATCCACCGAAAATTCGGCCATGAAATTGACGCGCAATCCGTGGGACCTGTCGCGCGTTCCAGGCGGCTCCAGTGGCGGTTCCGCGGCAGCAGTCGCAGCGGACGCCGCGTTCGGTGCGTTAGGCAGCGATACGGGTGGGTCAATTCGGCAACCAGCTGCGCTTTCCGGCGTTGTTGGTTTCAAACCGACTTATGGCCGGGTCTCGCGATTCGGCCTCATCGCGTTTGCGTCATCGCTCGATCAAATCGGGCCGTTGACTAAGACTGTCCGCGACACCGCATTGATCATGAACGCCATCGCAGGTCATGATCCGCAAGACAGCACTTCTCTCAACGAACCCGTGCCTGACTATGCTGCAAAGCTGGGAAACGACTTGCGCGGTATCCGATTGGGCTTGCCGAAGGAATACATGATCGAAGGGACCGATCCCCAGGTGAAAGCTGCGATTAGCACAGCAGTGAAACAGATGAATTCGTTAGGCGCGGAGATCGTGGATGTTTCATTGCCTCATACTGATTACGCGGTCGCGGTCTATTACATTCTGGCCACTACGGAAGCCTCAGCCAACCTCGCTCGCTTCGATGGCGTTCGTTATGGATATCGAGCGGAAAATCCCAGGGACATGCTCGATCTTTATGGCCGCACCCGTGAGCAAGGATTCGGGCCGGAAGTGAAACGGCGCGTTATTCTTGGCACATACGTTTTGAGCTCCGGTTATTACGACGCCTATTACTTGCGAGCGCAAAAAGTGCGTGAGTTGATCCGCCAGGATTTCGCGAAGAGCTTCAAGCAAGTCGACGCATTAATTTCGCCGACTTCACCCGTGCCTGCATTCAAACTAGGTGAGCGCACGGCAGATCCCTTGCAAATGTATCTCGCCGATATTTTCACGAATGCAGCGAATCTGGCTGGTATTTGTGGGATCAGTTTGCCGTGTGGTTTCGTCGAAATGGGCGAGCATCGCCTGCCGATTGGTTTGCAGTTGTTAGGCAAACCTCTGGATGAAGCGCGCGTTTTCCAAATCGCGCATGCTTATGAGCAAAGCACCGACTGGCACAAAGCGCGCCCGCCGATTGCAGCCGCCAGTCGAAAAGCGTGACGACCGCGCTTCAGCTTTGAAAAGCGGCGGAGCGCCGCCGCGCTCCAAGAAGCAAACGCGTAGTGAGCGCTCACCAAGCCAGCGACGTTTTGGAGTGCGGCAGTGTCCTGCCGCTTTTGGATGTGCTAGAGGAACTGCGTGCGATTTTTCAACCAGCGACTGGACAGATCGCGAGGGTCGCGCGCCCTTGTATTGCTCTTTGCCGTGACGGCGACAATCTTTTCTGCGCTTCCGCTTCTGCGTTACTTCCGCGGCCACACCATCTTTGATTACGAGCTGTGGTACACGACCGGCAAACACGTGCTGGCCGGCGATGAAATCTATTTCTTCCGTGCCGGGAAATACGATTTCATGTATCCGCCGCCGTGCGCGCTTTTTTTGGCGGCGGCGAGTGTGCTTGGCCAGGGAGGATTGATTTTTCTTCTGGTCACGATCAACTCCATCGCGTGGTTTTTCAGCGCGAAGCTGAGTGCCGTTCTCGCTGCGGGCAACCGAAGCACAGCAAGCCCGTGGCTATATCTCATTCCGAGTCTGCTGGTGATCGTTTATATTTGGTCGAGTTATCACCTCGGTCAGCCCAACCTTGTGTTGCTGGCGTTGATGCTTGGCGCTTTCGTTGCCCTCCGCGTGAAACGCGAATTCGTCGCCGGTGGGCTCATTGCGGTCGCTACTGCAATCAAAGCGTTTCCAATCCTTGCGATCATTTATCTGGTCTACCGCCGCTATTGGGTTGCAGCGGCTACCGTTGTCGCGACGCTTTTATTTTTGATTCTCATTTTGCCCGCGCCGTTCCGAGGATTCGAACGCGCATGGCGCGACCTGGAGAAATGGAGCTCTGGGATGTTGAAATACAGCGAAGTCACCGTAGGCCAGCGTCCGATGCGCAGCTACACGTGGAAAAATCAATCTCTTATCGGTGTGAGCAATCGCTTGCTTCGCCACGTTGACGCCGATGCTGCTTCCGCGCAGCACCAGCCGGTTTACGTAAATTTCGCGGATCTTAAGTTTCAAATCGTCAACGCGATCATCGTTAGCGTCGGGCTAGCGCTTGGCATCATGTTCATCCTTGTGATGCCTCGGTACGACATGCGAACAACGGAGAGCGATTCCATCGAGTTCACTCTGCTTCTTTTGCTGATGCTGATGATCACACCGCTTTCGTTCGGGTACTTTTATTCCTGGCTCATGCTGCCATTTGC
>JBKPRQ010000064.1:0-7145 GCA_046734635.1 Verrucomicrobiota bacterium | reverse complement strand
CGGTCACGTTCATGCCCAAACCGATCTTCGGTGACAACGGCAGCGGCATGCATACCCACATATCGCTTTGGAATGGCGATAAACCACTCTTTGCCGGAAACGGGTACGCCGGGTTGTCGGAGATAGCGCTGTTTTTTATCGGCGGAATTTTGAAACACGCGCCTGCGCTCACCTGCCTGACCAATCCAACGACCAACAGCTACAAACGGCTCGTCCCTGGATTCGAAGCACCAGTGAACCTCGCCTACTCCGCGCGGAATCGTTCCGCCGCAATTCGAATTCCAACCTATTCACCGAGCCCGAAGGCAAAGCGCATCGAATTCCGGACGCCGGATGCTGCTGCAAATCCATATCTCGCCTTCTCGGCAATGCTTCTTGCAGGTCTCGACGGAATCCAAAACCGCATGGACCCCGGCGATCCGCTCGACAAAAACCTGTACGAATTGCCACCGGAAGAACTCGCGCAGGTCGCCAGCGTGCCTGATTCACTTCGAGGCGCAATCGAGGCGCTTCAAGCCGATCATTCCTTCCTGTTGCGCGGCGACGTCTTCAACGAAGACTTCATCGCCAACTGGATCGACATGAAACAAAAAGAATACGACGCGCTGCGCTTGAGGCCCCACCCGTACGAATTTGCGATGTATTACGACGTGTAGCCGCAAAACGACACCCAAGGCCGGGCGAAACGGCGATGCGACTCCTCAATGCGTCCCCCACCAGGTGGAGCTGTCGCATCACGGCCGTTTTTTTACCCGGTGAGATATCTAAGCAGTCGGCGTTTGAGGTAACGTTAGACAGAATCGTTTGTACCAGTGAAATACCTTGTTTGGCTTCTGGCCGTCGGATTGCTGGGTGTCGTCGCGCTCATCATGGCCGGCTATTGCCTATGGTTGACCACTACCTCTCTTTCATATGCGCGCGTGAATACTGTGGAGAATGAGCTTTTGCTGTCTCTCGGTGTTTTTTTGCTCGCACTGGCCGGTTCAGTAGTGATTATCATGCGCTGGGTTCGATCAAAGCAGTCAAGGCCCAGTTCGAAAACAACGTGAACCCGAAATGAGTCCAGTGTGCTTCCCACGCTATTGAACTTTGTCATATTATGATGACCGACCTTCGTTTCGCCCTCCGCCAGCTCGTGAGGTCCCCCGGCTTCAGTTTGTTAGCCGTTATCACCCTCGCGCTCGGGATTGGACTGAACACGGCGATCTTTTCGCTAATCAACGATCTCTTCCTGAAAGGCCTGCCGTTCCAGGAACCGGAGCGGGTCTTGCATATCCTGACCAAAGGGAAAGACCGGACGGACGAGTTCCAGATGTCGGCGCCGCGGTTCATGCTTTATCGGGACGGGCAGACGATTTTCTCCGGGTTCGCGGCGGAGAATCGACAGGCGGCGACGGTGACGGGACTGGGCGATCCGTTATCGGCGCCGATTTTCAAAGCGACGGCGAATTATTTCGACGTGCTCGGCGTGCGGCCCATCATGGGACGAACGTTTCTCCCGCAGGAAGAAGAAGGCGCGGATGTGGCCATCATCACGGACCGCTTTTGGAAAGCGCGGTTCGCCGGCAGCCAGGACATCATCGGGAAAACGATCGTGCTTGATGGGGTGGCGCACACGATCGTGGGCGTGATCGCAAACATGCCGGTCTCCTGGACGGGGACACCAAATGCCAATATCTGGACGACGAAGCCAATGGTGATCCCGGCTTTCTCGTATGAAAAGATGATGCGCGGCTCGACCTTCCTCCGCGTGATCGGGCGCTTGAAGCCGGGCGTTACACTGGACCAGGCGAAGGCGGCGCTGGGCACGCTCGAGGAGAGTTACCGCTCGCAATTTCCGGAGAAGGGCGACGCGCAATTCCGCAACATCATCAAGACGCTTCCGGAAGATGTGACGGAGAATTTGCGGCCCGGGTTCGCGACTCTGCTCACAGCGGTCGGGTTCGTTTTGCTCATCGCTTGCAGTAACGTGGCGAACCTGCTGCTGGTGCGCTTCAGCGGACGGCGCCGCGAAATTTCGTTGCGCCTCGCGCTCGGCGCGACGCGCGGCAGCGTGCTGCGACTTTTTGTTTTCGAGAGCGTGCTCATCAGTCTGCTGGCCGGAATTCTCGGCGCGTTCCTGGCGTGGTGGTTGGTTCCGCTCGTCCCGAAACTCGCAGCGAACTTTCTGCCGATCGAACAGGGAAGCGCGAGCGCGCTCTCCGTGCCGGTGCTCTTGTTCACGATCGGGCTTTCGCTGCTGACCGGGTTCGCGATGGGTCTTTATCCGGCGCTGCAAAGCTCGCGTACTGACATTGTCGATGCGCTCAAGGAAGGCGGCCGCGGCACGCAAGGCAGTGTGCGCCAACAGCGGTTCCGCAAAATTCTCGTCGGCGCGCAGGTGGCGCTCTCGGTCACCTTGCTCGCGGGCGCGTCGTTGCTCATCACGAGTTTCGTGCGCTTGAGCCAGCAGGATCCCGGTTTCAACACGGACAAACTCTGGATCGGAGTCACGGCGCTGTCGCAGTCCCAATATCCCGATCAGGTGAGCCGGGCTCGTTTTGCCGAACAATTGCAAACGGCGTTGCGCGCAACTCCGGGATTCGAGGACGTGATGTTGAGCAGCGGTTTTCCGCTCTTCGGCAACCCCGGCGCAACTCTCTACACGCGGCCTGAAGGCAACGTGCCTCCGGTTCCCGAGCGAAAAGGCGCGCCGTCGAACGAAATCATGCCGGGCTGGTTCCGCGCTGCGGGCATTCCGTTAATCGCCGGGCGCGATTTCAACGAGCAAGACGCGCTCGATCATCCGAACGTCATCATCATCAGCAAAGCGGGCGCGAAGACGGTGTTCGGTGACGAGAATCCGATCGGCAAAACGTTGCTGATCACGAACCGCAGCGTGCCGGTCGAAATTGTCGGCGTGGTCGGCGACGTGCGCTCTGTGCAATTGAATCAGGCGAACAACATGGAATTTTATCGTCCGTTCGCGCAGGAGAATTCCCCGTATCTTAGAATCGTGGTGCGCAGTCCGCTTCCGCCGGAAACGATCACACGCTCAGTGAAAACGGGGTTGCGCGGAATCGATCCGAGCCTTGCTCTAATCTGGCCGCAGCCATTCAGCGAGATCATGGCGGAGGCACTCGGCCAGGCCAAGCTGATGATGGTTTTGTTAGGCGTATTCGCCGGAGTCGCGCTCCTCCTCGCGACCGTTGGAATTTATGGCGCGGTCGCGTACAGCGTCGAGCAACGCACCGGCGAAATCGGCGTGCGCATGGCCCTGGGTGCGCAGGCGGGCGACGTCGTGCGGTTGATCGTGCGCCAGGGAATGACGCCGGTGGTGTTCGGTCTCGTTGTCGGATTGGCCGCGGCCCTTGCGCTCGGTCGACTGATTAGCTCGCAGCTTTTCCAAACGTCGGCCTACAACCCGATGCTATTGTCTGCAACGCTGGCAATTCTCGGACTAGCGGCGTTGCTTGCCTGCCTCTTGCCGGCCCGACGCGCCTCGATGGTCGATCCGGTTCAAGCGTTGCGAGCTGAGTAATTTTCGCATGAACGATCTGCGCTTTGCCTTTCGTCAACTCCTCAAAGCGCCGGCGTTCACGGTTACGGCCCTCGCGACGGTCGCGATCTGTCTCGGAGCCAACCTCGCCGTCTTTGCGGTGATCAACTCTGTTTTGTTAAAGCCGCTTCCGTTTCCGCAACCGGATCGGCTCGTCACGATTTACAACACTTATCCTAAAGCTGGTGTGGAAAACGACGGCTCGTCGATCACTAACTATTATGAGCGGCGCGGCAACATCCCGGCCTTCGAGAGCCTTTCCATGTTTATGGAGAGAGCCGAAACCGTTGGTGATCCGGGCTCCATGCGACAGGAGGAAATCGTGCGCATCTCACCGGAATTTTTCACGACTCTTGGTGTAAGTCCCGCGATCGGTCGCAACTTCACCGATGAAGAAACGGATCCGCACAAGAACGTCATTATCCTCACAGACGCTTTCTGGCGCGAGCGTTTCAATACCGATCCAAACATTCTGGGCCGTGACACCCGCATAAACGGTATCCCAAGAAAGATCGTTGGCGTTCTGCCTCCTGGTTTTCGTTTTCTCTCGTCCGAGGCGCGCGTTTTTCTTCCAATAAAATCCGGTATGGAAGAGCGTGGGCCGAAAGCGCGCCACTCCGGCGGCGGCGGCACGCACCTGATCGCACGATTGAAACCGGGCGCAACGATCGCGGAAGCGCAAGCCCAGATTGATGCGCATAATGACGCGGTCGAGAAGGACAATCCGGAAGCGAAAATGATGGCCGAAGCGGGTTTTCGATCACTCGTTAGGCCGTTGCATGCGGAGCACGTCTGCTCGATTCGTCCAACCCTTTTGCTGATGCAGGCCGGCGTTTTTTTTCTTCTGCTCATCGGAGCGGTTAATCTGGTCAATCTCCTTCTGATTCGAGCGAGTGGCCGCGCGAAGGAAATGGCGATTCGCCAGTCGATGGGCGCGAGCCGCGCGCATGTTGTGAGACAGGTGACAATCGAGACGGTGTTGCTCACGTCCGTCGGTGGCGTGTTCGGATTGATCGTCGGAGCGTGGGGAATTCGGCTGCTGGAAATTCTTGGCGCGGACCGTTTGCCGCTCGGCGCCCACATCCTGTTCGATGGCTGGCTCGCGTTGATCGGCCTCCTCAGCGCCGTCGTTCTTGGCATTATCATCGCGACACCAATCGCCTGGTTCAATCTTCGTAGTCATCTCGCAAATGTGCTTCAGTCGGAATCACGCACCGGCACGATCAGTCGCGCCGCGCAAAGGCTTCGCCACGGATTCATCGTCGCGCAGATCGCCCTCGCATTTATTTTGCTCGCAGGCGCGTCGTTGCTCGGATTGAGCCTGAAAAAGGTGATGGCGGTTTCTCCCGGTTTTCGTGCCGAGCACGTGCTCACTGGCGAGTGTACGATCTCATGGGATGCTATTCCGAATCGCGTCGGCATTATCGATCGCTTGCTGGAATCCATCCGGCAGCAACCGGGAATCGTCCATGCCGGAACGATCACCAGCATTCCGCTGAGCGGCGACAGCGGTAAAACTGCTGTCACGCCGAGAGGCTACGTTCCGCCGCCGGGCCAATCATCGCACGGGCATTATTCCTACGGCGTCCATGGCGATTATTTCTCGGCCCTCGGCATTCCACTGCGCGAAGGACGCTTCCTCACTGGGGCGGACTCGCATCGCCCTGATCGCGTCTGTGTCGTGGACGAAGATTTTGCGATTCGGTATTGGCCGAATGGCGGCGCGCTCGGTCAGCGTATTGCTGTCGGCGACGAAACAAATGACGCAAAGCTCTTTACGATTGTCGGTGTCGTCGGCGCGGTAAAACAGGCAGAGCTTACCGAACCGCGGGGACAAGGCGCAGTTTACCTGCCGCTCGCATATCGAGACAACAATAGTTTTTTCGTCGTCACGCGCACGAGCCAGCGTCCGGAAGTGTTCGCCGAAACGTTGCGAAAGCTGGTGCGTGCCGCGGATCCTGAACTCGCGATCGATAACCTGCGCTCCATGGAAACCCGCGTGGCCGACAGTCTCATCGCACGTCGCTCGCCCGCGTTACTCGCGGCAATTTTCGCCGGCGTAGCTTTGCTGCTGGCGGCGATCGGAACATACGGAGTTCTCAGTTATGCGGTTGTGCAACGCCGGCGCGAAATCGGCGTTCGCATGGCATTGGGCGCGCAGCGCGAACAGATCGGCGCACAATTCCTCTCGCTAGGCCTTCGCCTCCTCGTTGCCGGAATCATTCTCGGCTTGTTCGGGGCGTGGGTTGCCGGCAAAGCCATGCAAACTGTCTTGTTTGACGTACCGTCACTTCACCTAATGGTCCTCGTCGGCACCGCCGCGATCATGAGCGCGGTCGCACTGTTTGCCTGCCTCATCCCGGCGTGGCGAGCGTCTTCGGTGAATCCGGTGGAAGCGCTACGCACCGAATAGAGAGCCTACAAATCACAGACAATGAGTTTTCGGTCATGTCCGCCCCCTCAAGGATGTCGAGCGGCTCGACGACCGCGAGCGACGCGCGCCCTCGTCCGCCGTCGCTCCGCTCTTTGATTCATGACCTTCCCAGCTCATTCACTCTCACGGGCCATCCCGTCCATCTCGCAGATTCCCAATCTGCTCGATTCTCGTTAGGCGCTCATTGAACAGAGGAGAATGCAGACATGAATAAAGGCTATCTTGGCGCCGACGACGATCTGCGGAATAAGCGGTTCTACCATGGCACACGGGCGCAGCTAAGCCCAGGAGACATGATCGAGCCAGGTAATCCTCCGGACGTCAGTGAGCAGGACAGGATGACAACCCATGTCTACCTGACTCCCAATCTGGATGCGGCTATCTGGGAGGCAGAAACCGCAGCCGGCAAAGGTCCCGGCAGAGTCTACATAGTGGAGCCGATCGGCCAAATTGAAGACGTCTCGAAGCAGAAGTCCCCGGGCCATCCGTGGATGTCATGTCGTTCTCGCTAGCCGTTGCGGGTCGCGGGCGAAGTCACGGAGTGGCCGCTTTACCACGGCACGCGAGTTGACCTAAAGCCGGGAGACCTCATCGGATCCGGCTACGTTTCGAACTATGGCAAAAGGAAGAAAGCGAATCACGTTTACTTTTCTGGAACTTTGGAAGCCGCCATCTGGGGCGCGGAACTGGCGCAGGGTGAAGGGCGCGGCCGGATCTACATGGTGGAACCGACCGGCCCGTTTGTGGACGACCCTAATCTGACTGACAAAAAATTCCGGGGCAATCCGACGAAGTCTTACCGCTCCAAAGAACCGCTGCGAGTTACGGGCGAAGTCACCGACTGGCAGGGCCATCCTCCCGAAACGCTCAAAGCCATGAAAGACCATCTCGAGCGACTGAAGCAACAGGGTATCGAAGCAATCGACGACTGAGTTATTCGCGCCGGGCTCAGTTTGGCTTGTTCAGCCGGAGACATCAACTGATGCGGCCTAACTTTTCGGCGGAGCGAATGGCGGCGAGCGGTACCTGGAGGCAGATTCGAGCGGTTGCGACTCGCTTCCACCACTCACCTTACGTTAGATGAGATGACAACGTAGTTATCTGCAGTTAATGAGACACCATATGCGATTTCGAATACCTGTTTGGCTTACCATTGGATGTCTCTTCGTGCTG
>JBKPRQ010000063.1:0-5107 GCA_046734635.1 Verrucomicrobiota bacterium | reverse complement strand
AGTGACTGGTTTACCGGTACGGTGCACATCGAACCGCTCATTGAGGCAGCCGATCCTGCGCGGGTGCGCGGCGCGAGCGTGACGTTCGAGCCGGGTGCGCGCACCGCCTGGCATACCCATCCACTCGGTCAGACGTTGATTGTTACCTCTGGCCTTGGGTGCGCGCAGCGCGAGGGTGGACCGATTGAGGAAATCCGGCCGGGCGATGTCGTCTGGTTTGCGCCTAACGAGAAGCATTGGCACGGCGCGATGCCGACAACTACGATGACACACATCGCAGTTCAAGAGGCACTCGAGGGCAAAACGGTCGAGTGGATGGAGCACGTTAGCGATGAGGAGTACAACGGAAAACGCTGAACGGTGCGAATCGCACGCGCATTTAACATCCACCGTCCAACGTCCAACTCTGCGGAACTGAATTTGCGTCCAGAAGGAAGCAAAGAGAACAAGGCGTCGGTTTCATCTTCCTTGGCTTCGTTGTCTTCTGTTCACATCGACGAGGAGCTTCTTGACGGCTGAAAACGTTGTGTCGCACACTTAACTCCGTGTTGAGTCATCGCGTCCGACATGTCTTGCCGCCTTTGGCGCCGCACGTGGAGCATCTTTGGATGGTCCGCGGCCATCTGGCCACGCGCTGGCGTAACTTGATTCTGCCAGACGGCGCAATGGAGCTGATCATCAATCTTGGTGATCCGCAGGCGCTTTGCGCCTTGGACCAACCGGAGAGGCGCACGCTCTTCCGCCGCAGCTGGATCTCAGGTGAACGCACCGAGCCAATCCTGATCGATGAGGCCGGATATGTGCATCTGGTCGGCATCCGGTTACGCGCCGGTGGTGGCTGGCCTTTTCTTGGAGTACCTGTGCGCGAATTTTCCGGACACGTTGTGGAACTGGAGAGCGTTTTTGGACCGGAGATAAACGAGCTGCGCGATCGGCTTGGAGAAAAAACGACTCACGATGCGCGTTTTGATTTGCTCGAAAAATGGTTGCTCGCGCGGCAGCGAACGCCTCCAACGCGCGCAGTCATCTATGCTTTGTGTGCGATTCAGCGGGGAGCGGACGCCGTGCGTATCGGCCAGATGGCGGACGAGATCGGGATCAGTCACAAACATTTGCTGCGCGAGTTTGATCGATGTGTCGGACTTACGCCCAAGGCGTTTGCGCGGGTTTGCGCGTTCCAACGGGTGATTCAATCGGTGGGACACAAGGCGCAAGTCGAATGGGCGGAGACAGCGGCAAGATGCGGTTACTACGATCAAGCGCATCTGATTCGCGAGTTTCGCGCTTTCAGCGGGCTTACTCCGACGAACTATCTGATGAAACGCGGGCCCTTCCTGAACTATCTGGAAGTCTAACCCAGCGGGCGGCTCACAAATGTCAATTTTTTACAATCCACGAATCCCCCGTCGATTACGCTCCGGTGTATGAGATTCATATACCTTTGGCCGGTCCTTCTATTGAACACAGCGACATTTGTCGGCGCGCAGGAGCCTGCTTCGCCTGTGACGTCGCCAGCGTTGAATCCAATCGCGTTTCTTACAAAACATGAGTGGGAAGCAAAGCTGCCCGATTCAGCCGACGGGAAAAAAATAAAAATTCACGCGCAGTTCACATGGTCGCAAAACGGGCAAGCCATTCGAATCCGCAGTCAATTTGTAATAAATGGCAAGGCGCGGCCTTATTTGGATGGACTCTACGCCTGGGACCCGCAGCAGGACGCGATCGTATTTTGGTATGTTGATGCGGAAGGCAGCCTAACAAGTGGTAGATTAAAAACGGAGGACGGAAAACTGGTTCATGAATTTAACCAGGTTACACCGGATGGAAAATCCTCAGCGTTTGTCGCAAAGGTTACGCCGTATGGCGAGCAGGCGTGGGAGAATGAGATTTTCGAACAACACGGCAGCGAGCTCAAGCCGATGGTGAAAGTGCGGTACGAAATCGCGAATCAAACGCCGTGACAGGGGTTGAGACTCACTGGAAGTGAGCAGAAGGTCCAGCAATGTCGCCCACTTACGGATTCGTGCAGCTTGACGTATTTACGAGAAAACCGCTTACCGGCAATCCCCTCGCCATTTTCACCGACGCCCGCGGACTGAGCGATGCGCAAATGCAGGCGCTTGCTCGTGAGATGAATCTTTCTGAAACAACTTTTATCCTGCCGCGCGAGCCACAGGTTGAAGCAAAGGAGGGGAAGCGGGTCCGCATCTTTACCGTGGAGGAAGAGTTGCCGTTTGCTGGACATCCAACGCTGGGCACGGCGCTCTATCTACAGAGTGCCGCGTCTTCCCGCGTGGATGAGATCGTTCTTGATCTGAATGTCGGGAAAATCGGTGTCCGATTCACAGCTGACTCAAGTCCGAGCAAGTCGGGCGTGAGCGATCGTGTCGGCGGCGATGTGTTTGGCGAGATGCGTCAGCGCGACCCGGAGTTCGGTCCCAGTTTGCCGCGAGACAAGGTCGCCAGCGCACTTCAGGGTGGTGCCGGCGAGATTGCTTCCGAATGGCCAAGCCAAATCGTGTCGACCGGTTTGCCTTTCGCGATTGTGCCGATTCGCGACGCGAAGACTTTGGCAAACTTGAAACCTGACCTCGGTAGACTCGGCGCTCTGCTGGAAGGAACCGGCGCCAAATTTTGCTACTTTGTTTCTCCGGAGCGCGAAGGCTGGCGCGAAGTGCGCGCCCGGATGTTTTTCTATGGCGGAGAAGATCCAGCCACTGGATCAGCGGCAGGTTGCGCCGCGAGTTGGATGGCGCGGCACGGGGTGGCAAAATCTGATGAGCAGATTCTTATCCATCAAGGCGTCGAAGCTCGACGGCCGAGCGAACTCTTTGTTCGCGCGACACGCGACGGTGAGAAGGTCACTAACGTTCGAGTCGGCGGATACGCGGTGGAAGTGCTGCGCGGGACCGTAACTTTATAATTTCGTCAGCGCATATGAAGCCGGTGCGCGTAGAAGCAGGCACTGGTCCCCTGGTGGGCAAAAAGCCTGATCGATGCCGATTTCTTTTCGCATAATGCGAGGATTTCAGACGCTCAGAAGCGTTTCAGTCTGACCGTTGGAGGACAAAGAAGACATATCCATAGCTGTCTTCTGAAATTTCAAATGTCTCGATTTCTTTGACTGTCTCGACAGCGAAATCCCTGACGGCAACATCTGAGTGATTGACGAGGGATTTCGCGCGGGGGCCCAGAATATCGTAGTAATCTTTCACCCATGTTTCTCGAGGAAGCGTATAGGTATTGAATATTTTGTAGCCTGCTTCTTCAGCTGTTGCGATGTTTTGCGGAACAGATTGCATTTCGGGATACCCTGATCTGAAAAATTCCTTGACCGCGTCCGGAATGGTTTCGTGAAGCCAGCACAGTTCGCTTACTACCGTGAACCCTTCCGGCTTGATGGCCTTTGCCCACAGGCTCAGCGCATTGGCGAAACCGATGTTGTACGCTGAGCCTTCTGCCCAAAGCAGATCGATTGTTGGAAAGACACTCGGAATCTCTTTCATATCCATGCAATGCGTCTGCACAAGATGAGCGAGTCCTTTTCCTTCTGCGCGGCGTCCTAAGCGATTCAGGAATGGCTGATAGGAATCGACCGCTTGAATTGGTGTGCCAAGCTCGCTCGCGAGCACCATCGTTTGACGTCCCGCACCGCAACCCGCGTCAACAACGACTTCAAAATGGTGCCGCGGTAGAGAACGCAGTACGTACAGAGTGAGGTTATCGTCTCCTGGACTCAGCTTGTCCATATCTGCGAAAAGCAGATCAAGCGGATTCGGGGTTTTCATCGTGCGTGGCGAATTATTTCGCTTTGGCTTTAGCGGCGACGATCTGTGGCAGCAAAATATCGCGCACATAATGCCAGTACGGAATAATTTCGAGCGCTTCTCGCGCATAGCGTTCGGCGGAATTTAGATCGCCGGGGTCCGTGTTCAGATACGAGTAGGCGAGACTCATCATCAATTCCGGTTTGCCCCATGACGGTTCAAGCGGGTCATCGCTCGTTTTGACCTTCGAACAGATTTCAAGTCCGCGTTGATAATTAGCGATCGCCTTGTCATGCCCACCGCCCCGCTCGGGAGGAGTATTCCAAAGAATTGGACCGCGCACCCAGATCAGGCGCGGATTGTCCGGCGCCATCTCGTCCGCTTGCTTAACCAAAGGCATGATCTGGCCAACTAATTCTTTCGCGCGCGCCTGATCTTTCCGATTCATGAAAGCCAGATAGCCCAAACATGAAATTATCCCGACCTTCGCATCGATGAATGTGTGATCCTTCTCCATCGCGATCTTGAACTCGTCGCACGCGATCTTGAGGTCCTGCTCCAACTCCTTTGGATCGACGGAATCGTTGAACCCGTTGATCGCTCGCCTCCATTGAGCAAAGCCTCGCCAGTATCGAATGCGCGACGCGAGCTTCTCGTCTTGCAAAAAAGGTTTTAGGTCGTCATAGCCTTTTTGCATCGCGGGGCGGTCGCCTTCGTAATCCGCGTGTTGAATCTGTACAACAATTGGGGCGATCTGTTTCGCGCTATCGTCAGCGCCAGTTATTTGGCTAATAGAAAGCAAAAGAAAAGTGGCGACTAAAGCGGCCACGGCCGTTCGATTGTTCGGGGAACATGTTTTCATCATTGTGTGGGCTTCGGTTGAGCGACGAGCGGCCGTAGAAAATCCAGCACGGCTTTGGCCGCCGTCCCGCCTTTCTCTGCGTGTACGATCAATGGGATCCTATGAGGTCCCGGCACGTGGATAATGTTAGGGAAGGCGGCGACCGCCGCGCTCACGATGTCGAGTCTGCCGAGCATCGTCGCCGCGAAAATGTCCATGCGCGCATTATGTTCGAGCAAGTATTCGGCGATGTCGCGGCGACCCACGTGAGAGGCACCGCCCAAAGCCGTTTCGAAATCCCCGTTACCCCAATCGATCGCGCCGTTGATTAGATTCGGTTCTTCGGCAAGCATTGCTTTCACCGCCGGCAGATTCATGTGCCCCGCAATAACGAAACGCTTGACGCGTGCGCGATCGAGCTGGGGATCGTGCTCGGGAAAATCAGGAACATAGTCAGCTGATTCCGGCGTTCCTGACTGCGTCGGACCAGGTGGACTGC
>JBKPRQ010000062.1:0-9309 GCA_046734635.1 Verrucomicrobiota bacterium | reverse complement strand
GGTAAATGATCGGCGACAAAAATGCCAGACCGTTTCCGGGCTTGAAGATAGCCCTCTGCAAGCAGCTGTGAGAACGCCTGGTTTACGGTCGGTCTCGAAATTCCGAGAGTTGCAGCGAGAACTCGTGAGGAAGGCACACGGGAAGCGCTCGAATCAAAACTACCGCTCTCGAGTTCTTCTCGTATTTGGCGGTACAATTGTTGGTAAAGCGGCTCGGACGAAGCACGATCCAACCGCACCATTTCAAACGACATGACTGAACGACGCCGGCGCGTTGGAAGCGATGAGACCCTGCGCCTGCAGATCGCGCCATTCATTTTCACGACTCGACTTTCGCACCCGCAAAACGCTTTCTCAAGATGAGGCATTGCACAATTCTCCGACGCTGCACCAATTAAAGCTTCTCGTTCCCTCGTGGCACCCGAAACTGGTCAGCCCTTTTAAGGCGATCTGGTTATTGTGGCGGTCAAAGCGATAACAAGTTTCCTTATGCTGTGGTAGCTCATCTTCTTCTCGTTAGGCCGCAGTTTGAAAATGCAGCAAACAGAGTGAATGAACTGGAATACTAACGGAGAAAGGGCCATTCGCATCGCAAGCGCGAGTCATGCAGCCTTTGCGGGGACCATGATCGCCCTTGGGATTTTGGGTCTAATCAAACGCGATTTTGCCGCATTATGGCAGCCGGTACCCAAGAGTGTGCCCGTTCGTGGAGCGCTGATCTATCTCTGTGCCTTCGTTCCACTGGCATCTGGTATGGGCCTGCTCTGGCAACGCGCAGCCGCCAGCGCTGCTCGAGTGCTACTAGCCTATTTCTTGTTTTGGTTGCTGGTGTTGCGAGTGCCCCTGATTTTCAGCTCGCCCAGCGTGAATACCTGGTGGGCAAGCTGCCAAACCGCGGTGATGGCGGCAGCAGTCTGGGTGCTCTATGCCTCGTTGGCTGCTGACTGGGACAAGCAGCACATCTGTTTCGCCACCGGCGACAATGGTTTCCGAATCGCGAGGGTACTTTATGGATTGGCCTTGATCCCCTTTGGCCTGGCTCACTTCATCTATCTCCGGGTAACCGCAGACTTGGTGCCTGGCTGGCTGCCGGCGCATGTAGCCTGGGCGTATTTTACTGGCTATACCTTCGTCGCGGCGGGCGCGGCGGTGCTCATCGGTGTCTTTGCAAGACTGGCCGCCGCACTCTCAGCACTGCAGATCGGCCTGTTCACGCTGCTGGTGTGGATACCGGTTGTGGCGGCGGGCGCCAACGCCTCCCAGTGGGCGGAGTTCATCGTCTCCTGCGCGCTGACGGTTGGCGGCTGGGTGGTGGCTGATTCCTACCACGGGATGCCTTGGCTCGCGTCGGGCGATAGCAGACAAAAGCAGTGTCATTTCCCGAGGGGCGTCGAGATTTCAGTGCCGGCTGGCGGTGCAAATTCAAACAGTGACGCAGGCACGGGCCCGCGCGTTTGATCTGAGTACGTGGTCACGATCCGATCGCCATTCGGCAATAACATGTCGGTTTGTTCGACCCGAAGTTGGTCGTTGATTCGTAGCTCAAGCTTTTGAAACACGCGTTTCATCGTTGGCGCGCGCGGCAACAATCTCAGCTCATAGCCGCCACCAGTTTTTGCCGCATTGATTTGGAAAGTGTTTTCGACGTCCTCGAGGTTCAACGACGAATTGATCGCTGCCACTGTGGAATCGAGCGGCGATCCTTTGCCAAGTGGATAACGCTCCGCCGATTTAAAGTTAGGGTAATAAATCCAGAGCTGACGACCGTCGCTCACGGTCAGGCTGGGCGAGCTGCCTGTTACTTCGCGCCGGAACTTGTTGGGCGGTTGGAACCAGACTTTTCCCGAACTCAGGATAGGCTTCTTCATCAGCCGAAGCACCCGTTGTTCCTGAAAATCGGCCTGGGTAATCCGATTCTGCCGAATTCCGGCGAGAAGATTCTTCAGATCAGCTTCAGAAACGGGCGCGCCGTTCGCAATGGATCCCAGCACAGCGAAGGCAAGCATTACAAATAAGAAATTCCGCATGATCTGACAATTATGTCGTCAAACTCGAATTCTCAAAACAGCGCATGTCGAAATCTGTCATCTAGTTCTCGAAGTGACGGCAGCGTTACTTTTGGGCTTCAGCGAACCGCTCGAAATAGTTGTCCATTTTACCGCATGAAAATCGTCATCTCATTAGTGAAAGGAGCGTCGCAAACATGAAAACCAACAACTCGCTGCGCAGTCGTGCCTCTCGTTTCTTAAGTGATCGATATGCCTACAGAGAACGGCCCGACGATTTGATCGAGCTTGTCGCGTTTGGGATAACCGTGATCACTTTAACCCTGTCACTGGCCAACGCGATGGCAACGACCTTGAAATGAACCCAACGAGCTCACAAGGGAAAAGCCGGCCGGTTAAACGGAGCGGATTTTTAGAACCGGAACTGCAATAGGGCGAGGCTTTGTCCTACCCCAAAAGGCATAGAACCAAAGTCCAATGTGGAAATCTGTCACACGGATTGTCAAACCTTAGATCAAACCAAGGGCGTTTATGAAGAATAAAACAAACTACATTGCGACACCCATTGCGACTCTCACGCAAAGCGGACTGCTGGCCGAGTTGTTGCGACGCCAGAGCCGCAAGCTGAGCGACTTGACTCGCCGCCGTGAATACCGCGAACAACAGCACGGCCTTTTTCGACACAGCCTTACTTGGTTCCTCAGGCGCGCTCTTGGTGCCGCCGGTGCTCGACGATTCCATTGTGGTTTCGAGGACGGAACCATATCGCGGCACATTTGAATATCGTTAACCGAATCAATGTCCATGGCCTACAAACGCCGCATCTACGCAGACCTGCTGGAGCAGATTCACGGTGATCTTCGGGCCCAACATCCCGAGTGGATCCAGCCAAACGGCGAGTCGCCAATGTGCGATTCTTACGAGGCGCGCCTGATGGAATTACTCGCCGGCTCAAATCAGGCGGATCTTCATGAGATCACGGTTGGCTGCGACTGAGCTTTAGAATACGAACGAACGCAAATCGGAACGTATTTGCACACTGTGTGCGCGCGCCGACCTATATAGCCGGCAAACTTCTCAAAACGACATTGCTGTAGCTGCGGCACTGACCGCGGTTTTCTTGCCGGCTTTCAAAAATAACCAAGCGTCGAAGATTCTTACGTTTTCCAAAGTGACGCAGAAGCTTCTAGTCCAGAGATGCTTATGACCGGTTCGCTTCCGGCGTGTGAGCAGCCCGTCGGAATGCGTTACGTGTTTCCAGCAAGAAGCACCTGATGCTAATAATTGTGTCGTGGCTCTAACTCTTTGACATGTAGGAGTTTAAAATAGATTTCCTGTAACTCACAAACTTTGGCATATCATGTGCTTTTGAATGAGTACAACCAGAAACTCCTATGAAAATGAAACTAATCTCCACAACTAAACTGGCGCTCCTCTGCACAGCGGTATGCGCCGCAATGTTTGCATTCGGCAGTAATGCCAATGCCCTTACAATCGGTGACGATCATGAGATCGGCTTTGTCGAGTTCGGCATACCTTCCGGTGACCAGGACCGACTTAATTACGTCAATCATTTGATTGGCATGGCCCTTGGCACTCAGGATGACGCCCTCGGACAACACTTCACGCGCTCAAACAATGATTTTGGCGCATTGCCCCCTGCGGTGTTAGCGGGGCATGTAAACGGTACGAGTACAACCATCGATCTTGGCGCTGGCGGCTTGTATACGTACCTCTTTGCGAAGTACGACGGTCCAAATTATGGATCTGAAGTTTGGTACGTTGGAGATCTAAGCGGCCTTATCACGATTCCGGCGGAAGCTGGTGGCTACGGTCTTTCGGGCTGGACCCTCTTTGGCCCGGGCGTTCCTGGAGTTCCAGATGGTGGGACAACCGCTATGCTGCTCGGCATGGGTTTCGGGGTTCTGGGCACGGCGCGGCGGTTTCTGAAGCGCTAACTGATCTAAAGAGTTTCCCAACACAAAAGTGGCCGTTCCTTACCGGGCGGCCACTTTTACTTGTACGCTAGAGAGCAGAGACCGGATGCGTCTCTGACTAACTCGCTTTTTGGCAGTTTGCCTTTTTTGGATGTTCTCAAAACAGGGAGTGAGACGGTTGATATTTCAAATAAGGCGCTGCTTTCGTACGACGAGATCAACGAATGATTTGCGCGATGCTCACGATAGGCGGCAACCAGTTTCGAATTCCTCCTGTGGCCGCGCTCGCGATTTTTCATAATTTGCCGGTTTCTTTCGGTCCGATGGTTGTTTCCCTGGCCTGCTCGGGTTGTGCCTCAAGCAGGATGTCGCCAACACTTGCGAGCTGACGTTTATAGCAAAAGAAGGCGAAGAGAGCAGAAGCCAACAGCATCAACTTCCACAGGACGAATTGAGATCGCCTCCAATGATCAAACATGGCCACCGTCGCCAGCGCGCTGACGAAGAAGAAACTGACCTCGCTAACACAAAGCAGGATATGACCCAATACCACCCGACGACGGAACCGGATTTGGGGCTGAAGCCGGCGAGCATACCAATACGCCGACTGCATTACCACAAGGCCAAACACCGCGACGACAAAGTCCTTAGGCGTACCCGCCACGACTTCTCCCGCAGTTAACTCCCGGTAATCAGGAAGCGCGTCCCAGAAGAACACCTGAGCTCCTGCAACCTGCGCGATTATCGCCCACCAGAACAGAGCTTTGGTCGTGGAGCCGTCCATTGTCGCCTCTTTCGACAATTAAGAACGGTCGAACCTCGTCATCGCAAGCTGAAAACCAGCGCCAATTCTTATGGGCGCACCTTTGATGTATCTCGCTGCCGTGGTACGAGGATTAGCAGCTGGCGCGGCACTTGTCACCGTTTGGAAATCTATTGACCCGTTTCTGAATCCGACAACCCAAAGGTACGTCCCAAATAGGCGGAAACTGGTCCTATCGAAATTCGCCAGCTGGATATTGTGCTTTTGCCACATCGGCGTTTTAGCAATGGCAAATTCAACCAAGGAGAAAATTAGCATTATGAAATCAAGACAAATATTTATCGGCATTTTGGCAGTTCTATTCCTGTTCCCATTGATGGGGACGTTCGCTCAGCAAGCAGCGCCCTCGGGCTCTATCCAAGTCATCACCACTTTTGATTATCCCGGGGACGGAAATAACACCTTGCCGCAAAAGATTAACGAAAGAGGCGACATCGTTGGCGAGTTCATTGATTCGAGCGGAGTGGTGCGCGGTTTTGTCCGGTTCAGCGATGGTAGCTTCAGCGACCCGATCGTCGACCCTAACGATACCGTGGGTTTTACCGAAGGCCGCGGCATCAATAACTTAGGAACAATCGCCGGTGACTACGTCATTAGCGATGGTACCCTTCACTCGTTTTTCCTGTCGGGCAGTACCTTCACCGAATACGACGTTCCCGGCTCGGTTCAGACCAATCTGCTTTCGATAAACGATGCCGCCAACTTTACCGGCGGGTTTGATCCTGACGGCAGCGGAGTCTTCCAGGCATTCGTCAATGTTGGCGGGATCTTAACGACGTTTAGCGTCCCGGATGCTGCCGGCACCTTTGCTTACGAGATCAATAATTCAAAGCACTTGACGGTGGGATACTTTATAGACGCCTCAGGAATCCTTCACGGCTACTACCGGGACGCGAATGGGGCGCTGCACTTCCCGATCGATCCTCCGGGCTCCGTTACGACAGTCCTGTTTGGACTTAACGATAGGAACTGGGTGGTTGGCAGGTATGCGGATGGTGCAGGCGTGACTCATGGACTCTTCTTTGTCCCGCCAAACAATTTCTTCACATTCGATTACCCCGGGTCGACCTTTACATCGCTTAACGGAATCAGTGACCAGGGAACCATCACTGGTCGTTTCGTCGATGCTTCTGGCACTGCCCACGGATTCATTGCTCGCGTCACGGGCACACCGCCAACAAATCCCGCGAGCCCGCAAATGAAGGCGTTGGCTTCCCCGTCGCGGGTTACTCCACTCAATCAGTCGCCTTCGGCGTGGGGGGGTGCAGTGTCGGCGCGCTGAGTTGAGCGTAGGGGAGCTGGGCGGTCGTCGCTTCGGGTTCCAGTAGCCGCGGGCGACGACCGCGCCTTTTTGAAGCACGAAGTCGCGCTCGAGCGTTTCAATTCAGTTTTCGTTTCAACCTTTACACACGACTGCGGGTCTGGCGTTCAGGTCAGACTAACCAAAAATGCTCTCGTTTTAGAGCTAGGAGGCGCGCTTTGATCGTCGCCGGGCTGTTCGAGGGCGAAATATTGCGTCGCGGACAGCGGCAATGTAAGCGCGAAAAGCTGCGAAGCGCAGGTCAGGATGATACGGGCGAACAAATGAATCTACCGAGCCGCCGTTAAGCAAAACGTCACGAGCCTCGGCTTGCCGCAAAAGTTGGGTCTCAGTTTTTGCCTTCATGCGGCAGCCATCAAGCGGGCAAAGCGCCTTCCCGTCAAGCAAAAACCTCTGTTTTTCGTCTCGACAGTGTTCCAATGCGAGTATTATGTTCGCATGAACATTAAGGAACTCTTGCGCCGTCTTTGGGCCCGCATATCGCGCAAGCTAACTGGGAAATCTCAGCAGATGGAATTGAACTTATGGAATCGCCGCCGAAGACGCTGAAAGCAGCCCTCGAAGCGATCCGAGACGCGGCGGTAAATGCGTTAAAGCAAATTGGGGAGTCGCAGGAGGAATGTTCGATGCGATGGAAATGCAAAGAGTGCCGGTATATAAAGCATTTTACGAGGCCGGTTACATTGGAAACTGCCGGTAGATGCCCTCGATGCAGAAGTACCGAGTTTAGACCTATTCTGTGAGGCGACCTAAAATCCGCCTGTAGCCGCGGGCGACGACCGCGCCTTTTTTAAACGAAAGGAAGCCGCGCTACGCTTTTGCCTATGCAGCTTCTGGGTCCTCGCGTATTCGATTCACTGCAGACTTAGCTAGCCACTCTCGAGCCTTGTTATCGCAAGCTGAAAGCGAGCGATAATCCGTATGGAGCCCAGCTTTCGTATCTAAATGGCTGAAGATTTCAGCCACCTTGGGATCGCGCGCGACCGTAGGTGCCCACCAATCGAGTCTCTCACGCTGATTTGCTTTCAGCGGTGGCACCGAATCAGTTTAAGGCGCTTTTCAATACTCGCATCCCCACACTTCCGAGCGTGAGTCGTTCTCTCACGGTCGAGCCCACGCTTTGAAGACGCGGGAACCTCGTTCGGCCAGGATTTAGTCCCGGAACTTCATTCCGCCGTTTCCGTAGAAAGACAAATGGGGGCCTCGGGCGCCCCACGTCGCTTGTACTCCCAACGATGAGGCGAGGATTATGGCAGATCGATCCAATTTTTGGAAAATGGTCGATCGCACTAAGCCTGGCAAGCTTCGCGTCTTTGCCGAGAGCGAACTCCGGGATTGTGAAGATTATTTTCTGGAAATTCAGTCTGCCCCGACGCTTCCTCCAAATGAAATCATAACCGCATCGGAACGACTGGCACTCATACGCAGCGAGATCGATCTAAGACATAGCGATGCCAAGCATCGGCAAACTCAGCGCCTCGCGCGCTGGGCAATTGCGTTTGGAATGGTTTCGATGGCTGCAGCGATTACCTCTGGAGTTACCCAATTTTTCGGACGCAAACCAACTCACGAGACTTTGCTTGCGACTGGAGAGCCAATTGTCGCTACACCCACTTCTAGGGAATTGCCAACTCCGACGCAAGAGCTTACCGCCACGTCGCCAGCCGCTATGCTAGAGCTTAGTGCCACGTCGCCAGCCGCTATGCTAGAGCTTGGTGCCACGTCGCCAGTCGCTGTGCTAGAGGTTAGTCCCGCGCCATCGACCCTCACGCCAGAGCTCACTCCCGCGCCAATGCCGAGAGGAACGCCAGCAGATATCAAACCCAAGTACGTACAGGAGACGACTCCTCCGCCAAAGCCTCCGTCAAAGAAACTGCAGACCCAAAAATTCACGCCAATTAAGGCGCCGCAAACTGCTGGTCGTCCCGGCACGATGTCGATGTCCACAGCCAAAGCTCTGGCCACTTACGCTCCGCGTCCTGAGTACCCTTTTGAGGCACATTCACGACATATTACAGGCAGGGGAGTGTGCGTTGTCGAAGTCGACCCGCGAAGCGGCAGCGTTACCAGCGCTTCGATGGCATCAAGTATCGGAAACCCAGTATTGGATAATGCCGCACGCAGTGCCTTCCGGCAGTGGCGATTTAAGCCGGGGTCGGTTTCAAAGGTGAAAATCCCCATCACGTTTACCACGACAGGCGCCGAGTACTGAAATCCGTTGAACTTTAACGCATGAGAGTCACTTCACCCGTTCCGCACAAGAGAGCGCGTCAGCTTATCAGGGGCGTACGCAACGTGCACGCTTTCCGTCGCGGTGTACGTCAACAATCAAAAATGCATCATTGTAGCCGCGGGCGCCAACCGCGGTTTTTTTAAAAACAGCGAATGCGCACTCCGTTTGCCTGTTCCGATTCTGGATCTTCCCGTATTCGGTTCACCGCAGATCGAGCCAGGCACTCTGGAGCTTTTTGTCGCAACTCCGCCGCGCTATGCACTCCGAGTTTTTCTTTGATGCGCAACTGAAGCGTTTCACACTCCAACTTCAACCGGCTTTGTTTAATCAGTCGGCGACAATGAGGGCGGCAGCGGCTTGATTTCCGTTGCTCTAGTTGCGAAGGCCGTGCGTTTCCAGTTTTCGAGTAAACTGCGATAGACTCCGGACGACGTCGATGTCCGACGGCGTGAGCGGTAAGCTAAATGTAAGCTCGCGCAGCGCGTTCGGATGAAACATTACCCTGTTGCGCTGATAGTCGATTTCCAGTTCACCAGTAAGCCTTTCAGTCTCTTTTGGCCTGGTTACGGAATTCTCCTCGCTTTCGTTGTGCATTCGTCATGTGTTTCTACGGAGTCGAAGCCGCGAAGTTCCGAGAAAGATGAACCGGCAATTGAGATACGAGATCGTCGCGCGCACAGGTCTACCTGGAAATGAGACGGCAATTTGTCATCTGTTTCTGGCCTTTAGACGGAGACTCCTTAAATAACGCGGCGAGATGCGCAAGATTCTGCTCAGTCCCCGCTCTCCGTGTTCTGAAAAGACGTGATTAGCCACTTCCCGTTAGTTTTAACCATCGTCATCGTGGTGATTTCTTTCAGGACAGGAACGGCCTCTCCAGTGGGACGATTCAAACCGGTCACGCTCCACGTAGCATGGACGAGTGCAACATCGGGCGTTGAAAAACGAACTTCTACACCGGTAAGCTTCCGAACGGCAGTCTTTGATCT
>JBKPRQ010000061.1:0-3395 GCA_046734635.1 Verrucomicrobiota bacterium | reverse complement strand
TCTCAGGGACTAGCGACATTCCTTCCGCTTGTTTGAAATAGAGCCAAACGCCAAAGCTGGCGATGGCGATCAAGAGAGCAGCGGCCGCCATCAACACATACTTGCGCGAAGGGACGGATGAACTACCTGCCGCCTGCGCAGCTTGCTCTGATTGCCATTGTTTAAACTTTTCCGGCAATTGCGGATTGCCAATTTCATCGGAATAAAAGTTCACGACCGAAATCGCAGCTCCGTGCTTAACAATGCACTTGCCCAGGTCGTGCAGATACGCGCGCCATTGACGAGAGTGCGCCAGATCGTCCGCGAGGCGCTTTGAGATGAGAATGTGCCCGGCATCACCGCAATCCATCACTCGCTGAGCAATGTTAATCCCGGCGCCAGCCACGTTGATTCGATCGTTCACGTCTCGAATTTCATTGATTGGGCCGCTGTGAACGCCCATGCGTAGCTGGATTTCCGGATGATTCTTTAAAGCTCCGGCTATTTCCATGGCGCAGCGCACGGGAGCCTCCGGGCTATCCAGGAAAACCAGCGCCATTCCGTCACCGGTTGGTAAGCGGATCAGCTTTCTCCCCTCCTCTGCGGCGCGAACTTGCTCGGTGTTGCGGACGATTTCAGTCAGGCGTTCTAACCGGTCGCGCTGCTCATCCAGGAGTAACTTGGAGTAGCCGACTAAGTCCATGAACAAGACATGGCCGATCTCCAGGCGCACACCGGCCCCCGCGCTAGTGGACATATCGTTTCAGCCTGCCAGGCACCTTGTGCAATTCATACCCGCTTTCCGTGTGCTCTTCTACTATGCATCACGCCGTTGCCAATGCCGAAACAAATTATCATATTGGCGGAAGCATGATAACACGCCGCCAGTCTTTGAAACGCCTGCTTGGAGTTGGTGTGGCAACACTGGCGACACCCATGATCAACCGCGGCTGGTTCCAAATCTTCGCGGAAGACGCCACCAAGTACTCTGCGCGCGCTGTCGATCTGGTTCAGCGCAGCACTGTAGTAGACATGCTTAACCCATTCACACTGCGCGGCGTGCTGGCGCCATTCAAGGGAGATAAAAGCCCAACTTGGTTCACGAATCCTGAGACATTTACGACTGCTGATTTTCAGCGCTTCAAAGACTCCAGAATCGACGTCATGCATGTCGGCGTCGGAACTGTCGGACCGAATGCCTACGATCAGGTGATGTGGTTTCTCGGTCTGTGGAATGGATTTATTGCGCATCATGGGGAGCACCTCATGCGCGTGGACGACGCGACGGGCATCGACGCGGCAAAAAGCTCCGGCAAAATCGGCATTATTTTAGGGCTGCAAAACGCCGAACATTTTCGAACCCCAGACGACGTCGACCGGTTCTATCAACTCGGGCAACGCGTCTCGCTGCTCACGTATAACAGCCGCAACCTGATTGGCAACGGGAGCACGGAAAGACGCGACGATGGAATCAGTGATTTCGGCGTTACCATTGTCGAACGTATGAATAAGGTTCGAATGGCAGTCGATGTTGCTCATTGCGGCGATCGGACCACGCTCGATGCATTTGAGATTTCCAAAGCGCCTGTCCTGATCACTCATGCAAATTGTCGCGCGCTAAATCCCGACCAGCCGCGCTGCAAAACGGACGAAGCGATTCGCAAGATGGCGGCAAAAGGAGGAGTCATGGGTATCACTGGCGTCCGAAATTTCGTTTCTCCAAAGGAACCAACGACAGTAGAGGACGTGCTCAATCATTACGATCACATCGCCAAGCTCGTCGGAGTCGAACATGTAGGAGTCGGCAGCGATATTGATCTCGATGGCTACGATGCGCTCCCGGATGATTATAAGAAATGGTTAAGGAGCCTTTACAAGTCGAGTTACGCCTTCCGCGACAAAATGGACACCGACGGAGTGAATCATTATAAGCGAATGTTTGATATCACCGACGGCCTGATTCACCGGGGTTACTCGGACGCAGACATCGAATTGATCCTCGGCGGGAATTTCCGCAGAGTTCTGGGACAAATCTGGAGCGCTTAATGCTGGCTACTGCCAGGGGACCACTGGGAATTATCAACAGTCGCTGCTAGATTGTTGAATGCCGTTTCAGCTAGAATCGAACTACAAGCCGCGAGGCGACCAGGCGCAGGCGATTAGCAAGCTGATCAAGTCCGTTGAATCTGGAAACCGTCACCAGACGCTGCTGGGTGTCACCGGCTCTGGTAAGACGTTCACGATCGCCAATGTGATCCGGGAGGTGGACCGGCCCACGCTTGTTATTTCGCACAACAAAACGCTCGCCGCCCAGCTTTACTCCGAGTTCAAGCAATTCTTCCCTCGGAATGCAGTCGAATATTTCGTCAGCTATTTTGATTATTACCAACCGGAGGCTTATATCCCCCGCTCCGACACCTACATCGAGAAGGATTCGTCCATCAACGAAGAAATCGAGCGGTTACGGCTTTCAGCGACAAGCGCGCTGCTTTCGCGTCGTGACACAATCGTCGTAGCGAGCGTTTCCTGCATTTACGGTGTCACGTCGCCGGAAGATTATTTGCAAATGCTGCTCACCGTGAAACGCGGACAACACATCTCGCGCGAAGCGGTGCTTGGTCGTCTGGTCGATATGTTGTACGAGCGCAACGATGTTAACTTCGCGCGCGGCAGGTTCCGCGTCCGCGGCGACGTCGTGGAAGTTTATCCCGCCTCCGCTGATGAAGAAGGCATTCGGATCGAGTTCTTCGGCGACGAAATCGAGGCCATTACGCGGTTTGATCCTTTGACCGGACACGCGCACGAGACGCTGTCGGTGATTACCTTTTTCCCTGCCAAACAATTCGTGACACCGGCGGACAAACTCAATCGCGCGTTGCGCACGATCCGTGAAGAACTGGAAGCGCGAATCATAGAACTGGAGTCGCAAAACAAACTTCTCGAAGCGCAACGCCTGAGAATGCGCACCGAATACGATTTGGAAATGTTGCAGGAAATGGGGTTCTGCAACGGAATCGAAAATTATTCGCGCCATTTGTCCGGACGACCGCCGGGTTCCAAGCCGTACACGATCATCGACTTTTTCCCGAAGGATTTTCTGGTAGTCATCGATGAATCGCACGCCACCATCCCGCAGATCGGCGGGATGTATGAAGGCGACCGTTCGCGAAAAACAGTGCTTGTAAATTACGGGTTTCGCCTGCCGAGCGCGCTCGATAATCGGCCGCTCAATTTCGACGAGTTCATGAAGCTGACGAACCAGACCGTTTACGTCAGCGCGACACCGGCGGAATTTGAAATTCAAAACAGCGTGGTCGGAAACAAGGGATATTTTCCGCACCGGCGACAGAGAATCGGGGAGGCTGAACTTGTTCCATTTGAGGTCGCTGGTAGGGCGCGCTCGCCGGGCGCGCCGG
>JBKPRQ010000060.1:0-36694 GCA_046734635.1 Verrucomicrobiota bacterium | reverse complement strand
CGCGTTCCTGATCTGGTAACTGAGGAGCTGGTCGCTGTCCTCTCACGGCGTTCGTCGTTCGAATTTAAGCAGTTGTTCGACATCGTGCACGAGAATCTTCGGGCCCGGAACGCTGCCAGCGGTGGCGAGGAAATGCTACGCCTGCGAGCTTACGAGAAGTTGCAAAATCTCGTGGCACGAGGCGCCGTTAAAAAGAACGGCAAGAAATATAAGGGGTTGCCCTCGGCATTGGCCAGTGCGATCGCCCAGCAGAATGGCCATCTCGCTGGTGTAAAATAACCGAACCCTGCTGGGTTCAGGGAATTCCGGATGCTACGCGAATATTTGCCGGTTCTCCTGCAAATCATCGTAGCCATCCTCTTCGCCGCCTCCGCGTTGCTTGTTAGCGTGCTCGTCGGAAAAAGCGGAAAACGCACGCCTGCCAAAGATACTCCGTACGAATGCGGCATGATCCCCCAGGGTGAACGCCAGCCGCGCTTCAGCGTGAAGTTTTATGTCGTGGCGATGCTTTTTATCCTGTTCGATATCGAGATCGTCTTCATGTATCCGTGGGCAGTCGTGTACCGCGACGCCGTCAGGCAGAGCAGCGTTATTTTCTGGAGCATGCTCAGCTTCATCACGATCCTGATGGTGGGCTACGCTTACGCAGTCAAAAAGGGCGCTTTGGATTTTAAGAGGTAACAAGATCCGCAGCGGCAGGAACGTAATTTAAAATTCCTTTAGATTTGCTCTCGCGTTACCCAGGACGCGGCCCCGTCGGAGGTCCGGCAAAGGAAGGTCTCGACACCGCACCTCGATTCCTGCCGCTTCTCATCGTGTTGAGTGTCCTTCTTTGGTTCTATACTACGACCGGTGGGCGACAGGTTTTTGTTAAGGAAGTGTTGGGGGGCGCCTTTGATTCTCAAGCGGAACATTTTCTGCAAGGCAACGTAGATGTCGATGTAGAGGCCATCGGTCATGAAGCAATGATCGTCGACGGTAGAGTGCGCATGTACTTTGGCCCTTTCCCGGCGTTTCTTCGCATCCCTCTAAATTCCGTTTATCCGACAGGGCATGGGAAATGGTCACGCATCTCTGGATTTTGTGCGAGCCTCATCGCGCTGTTTGCCTTTGCCGGCCTAATGCGCATAGCTTTGCGCTCGTCGTCACTCTCCTTGCGGAGCCGCACCTGGTTGGGAAACGCGTGCATTGTCGGCTTCGCGCTCGGCTCGCCTCTACTTTTGTTGCTTGGAAATCTTTCCATCTACGATGAGGCGATCATCTGGGGGTTGTCGTGGTCGCTTGCGGCGCTGTACTTTGCTCTTCGGTCGCGACAGTCTGAGGGCGCTGCCTTAACGCGCGCATTGCTGGGATTCTCTCTGTGCGCCGCCGGCGCACTACTTTCCAGAGGCACCTTCGGCATCCCGTTTTTCCTGATCGCACCGCTTCTTGCCCTGCGGCTAGGGCACCAAAATCGAATAACCAATCTGATGGCCCTTCTTTTCCCGCTTGGCGCTGCCTTGGCGTTCTACGTTTGGCTAAGCTATGCGCGATTCGGCAGCGTCACCGGGATAAACTACGATTATTATGTGAATCCGGTTCACGGCGAATTCGCACATAAATATGGCGTGTTCGCTCTCCGTCGCATTCCTTATAGCTTTGCTGACTACTTCAGCCTTCACTTTCCAGGCGTCGAACGTAAGCCACCTTTCCTCAGGGCAGATCGGCATCTTTATAACCATGCTTCCCTCTTTTCCAATGCTGACAGCGAGGTGTATATCTCTCTTGTCTGGTGTTCCGGCTGGCTCATTTTTGCCACCATTATGGGAATCGCATGTCTAATTCACCGCAAAGGAATTGACCTTTTTGAAACCGGCCTCGCCCTCGCCCTCTTTACTCAATTTTCCTGCGTCCTGTCATATTTCTTGCTCGCCCAACGTTACGCCACCGACCTTTACCCTTTCCTGATCTTTTGCCTTGTTATTTTTCTCGGTTCAGGCGGCATAGCTTTAACACGCTGGCGTTACGCAATAGTTGGATTGGTCGTCCTTTCGGTCGTTATAAACTCGCTGGCAACGATCTCCTGGTTAGTTAATGCCGACCAAAATGTCCCCACCGAAACAAAAGCGGCATGGGAAAAACTGCTGGGTCGGCATTCCTTGGAGAAATCAAAGTGACAATATTGTGGTAGCCGACGAATTGCAGAAACCTGGCAATAGGCGCGAATTTTGTTTTGCACTTGGAGTATCGTTGTTTGCGGCGATCGCGTTTTACCTATCGACCAAGGCAACGCTGCACGATCTCGATTACACAAGTGAAATTGCTTCGGCTTTGCTCCACGGCCGCCTGGGTCTCCAGGAAACACCACCTGACTGGCTTAACGAGATGATTCCGTGGGGAAGCAGATACTACTCAGCCTTCCCTTTGGGAGCAGTGCTCAGCATGCTTCCCGTCGCACTGCTGCAAAACACGGGCTTGATCCAGAACTTTCCCGCACATTTTTTGGCGGCCTTGATTGCCGGCTTGTGCGTTTATTTCTTTTTCCAACTCACGAAAGCATTCGAAGTCAGTCGTGACGGCAGTTCGCCGGTTCGCCCTCTCGTCCGCAGTAACCTTGGTGAAAGCGGATTCACCGTTTCGCCGTGTCGCCGGATTCTATTGGCCCTGTTTCCCATCTTCGGCACCTGGACATGGTGTAACCTGGGGTTCGGTGGCGCATGGCAAATCGCTCTTGGCCTGGCTTTGCTTGGGCAAGCCGCAGCCCTGTATTTCACGTTAGTCCGACCATCCCCGTTTGTTGCAGGAGCGTTCTTTTCCCTGGCTTTTGGGAACCGCACGGAGCTCCTTATAACAGTGCCTCTTTACCTTGGTTTGTTTTGGCGTGTTCCCAACGGGGGAGTTTTCTCCTGGAAGGGCCTAAAACGAGGAATCCAGGAAAATCGGAGGATGCTTATCCGCTTTCTCACCCTGCCTGCGATACTGGCACTTGCGACTGCTGCTTATAACTTTGCGCGTTTCCATTCCGTTTTCGATTTTGGTTACATCCATATCCCGGAAGTCGCCCAGGAACCTTGGTATAAGCACGGATTGTTTTCGATCAACGCTATCCCTTGGAACATCTACACCATGTTATTCCAGGGCTTTGGAAGCATTTCTTATTTTCCCTACATGATCCCAGATGGCTTTGGTTGCTCGATCTTCCTAGCCAGCCCTTTCCTATGTCTCCTGTTTCGCCAGGGTGGGCGCTACAAGGCACTGTCGTGGGTAGCTATCAGCGTTTTAACGCTCGTCCTTTGGTTGCATGGAAATCCGGGCAGCTGGCAATTCTCCTATCGCTACGCCATGATCTTGCTTCCCTGGATGTTCCTTGTCCTGACAGGTAATGGGCCTGCGAAGATATCAGTGCCCGAGATCTCCCTTTTCGGTTTGTCAGTAGCAATCAACGCGCTAGCCGTCTGGCAATTCCTCTGGACGGACCAAATCCAGCCATAGGAAGGCTAGTGATCGGCGATCCGTGATCAGTAATTGGTAGCACGACCTGAGCCTGCTCGCCGTGGCGAGGACGCGCCGAAGAAACTAGCTCGGACACAAAAATCTCTGGACGCCTCGAACGTGCTTCGAGTAAAAAGTTTCTCCACTTATACTCCACTATGAGGGAAAAATGCAGTTTTCGACCCTCCAAAGGCTTTATTACGACCGTGGTCAATCTACCATTTTTTGGAAATCTCTTCCGGCTGCGCTGGCGGATGGCCAGCGATACGAGCGGATCGAGTGAAGGCTGGCGCGTTGACACACTTTACGGTGCTGGTTGCGCACCGCTTCCGTGTGCGACGCCGTCACCCACGCCACCGATTACGCCGACGCCCACATCGACGCCGACGTCAACAGTGACTCCAACTCCAACGGCGACACCAAGACCTAGCCCGACGCCAAGGCCTCGTCCCGTTCCACGCCCTCGCCCAACACCGGGCTGAAGGAAATTGTGATCAGTGATTCGTGATCGGTGATCAGGCATTCGTCGTCCGGCTTGACACTATGGCAGCGCGGCATGGTAAAAAGGGGCGCGGAAATTTTGCATGCTGACCATGAACTTTCGATTTTCTTTTGCAGTCGTTGTTTGTTTTTGCGCTGCAGTTGTCACCGCGGAGGCGCAGGTGAACGTGACGCAGTTTCATAACAATCCTTCCCGCGACGGCCTGTATATCGATCCCGCCTTTACACAGAGCGGCGCCGCCAATCTGACGCGCGATATGAACTTTGATGGCACCGTTGTCGGCAACGTCCATGCGCAACCGCTTTACCTCGATAACGGTCCAGGCGGAAGAGCAACGATCATCGTCGCGACTGAATCAAATAATGTGTACGCGCTCGACGCTCTCGACGGCAGCATTATCTGGGAGCGAAATGTGGGCGATTCAGTCCCGTCAGTTCCATGCACTATCCTTGATCCGCTGGGCGTCACGGGCACGCCTGTTGTCGATCTCGCCTCACGCTCGCTTCTTTTGGCCGCGATGACTACACCTGACGGCGGCGCAACCAAGAAACATTTCATCATATCCCTTAATGTGGATACAGGCGATATCAATCCCGGCTGGCCCGTGGACGTTGAGACAGTCTCATACCACGGAATTAGCTTCATCCCAGTGATCCAACTGCAACGAGCCGCGCTCGGCATCGTGGGTAACATCCTTTACGTTGGATATGCGAGTTTCTCTGACTGCAGTCTTTATCATGGCTGGCTGGTAGGTGTGCCGATCGATAATCCAACCAGCGTAATGGCATGGGCCACCGACGCCGCTAAGGGAGGAATATGGGGAGTCGGAGGTGTCGCCAGCGATGGGCAGAATCCGTTCGTCACGACTGGGAACACTTCTGGCACGGGCGGTGTATGGGGAGGCGGCGAAGCAGTAATTCGCTTCCAGGCAGGACCGATCTTTAGCGGTGATCCCAGCGATTACTGGGTGCCCACAAACTGGTTTGACCTCGACAACACGGACTTGGATCTGGGCGGCTCCGGCCCGTTGCTAGTGGACGTGCCTGATGCAACGCCTTCTCACCTTATTGTTGCCTTGGGTAAGGATGGCAAAGCGTATTTGATAAACCGAGATAATCTCGGTGGGATTAGCGCCCCTGTAGCATGGGCTCAGGTTGCCGGAACTCAATTCCTCAGACAGGCAGCAGCAGCCTATCGAACCAACCAAGACACCTATGTCGCTTTCCGCGCCGATCGCAGCACGCTATCGGCTTTTCGCATCACTGGAACTAGCCCGCCTACCATCGCCAACGGATGGACCGTGAACCGAGGTGATGGCAATTGCGGCTCGCCTTTTGTCACCTCTACTGATGGCAATAGTAACATGATTGTATGGGTGGTTGGCACAGAGGATCGTGGCATCCCCGGCGACCAACGGTTACACGGTTATAACGGAGCTACCGGTGCCGTTGTTTACGACGGTGGCGGGCCGAACGAGTTAATGGGAGGCACGCATCGCTACAGTACCACTGGCATTGTAGCTCGTGGACGTATCTATGTTGCCGGGGACAATAAAGTGTATGCCTTTACCGCTCCCAAACTTACTCCTACGCCAACACCCACTCCAACTGCAACACCCACTTCAACACCTAGACCTACTCCGACACCGAGGCCTCACCCGAATCCGCGACCTCGCCCGACGCCGCGCTGATCGCTGGGGGACGATAGTCGATAGTTGATAGCTGCTAGCCGGCAAGGTGGATCGTCTTGTCCTTAAAACAATGAACACACATCGCAGACGCAGGATTTAGTTTCATTCAGCGTCTCTCCGGGCTAAATCCGACGAATCCTCACTCTTCGAAAAACCTTCGGTTCATCCGCCCAATACGTTGGGGACAACGCGTTTCAACTTTGCGCTAATACTGAGAATCCAAACGCAGGATCATCACGCTTGACACAAAGCCAGTGCATCATGGTAAAAGGGCCGGCGGAAACTATTAAAAACTGAAGCATGAAATCTGCATCCTCCATTTTCGCAATCGTCCTTATCTGTTTCTGGAGCGCAACTCCTCACATAAACGCACAAGTAAACGTAACCCAGTTTCACAACAACCCTTCGCGGGATGGTCTTTACATTGACTCTGCTTTCACACCTAACGCTGCAGCCAATCTGGTACGCGACCTGAACTTTGACGGCACAATATCTGGCAACGTTTATGCGCAGCCACTTTACATCGAGAATGGCCCCTGCGGCAGAGCAATGGTTATTGCCGTAACCTTATCCAATAACGTGTACGCTCTCGACGCTCTGGATGGCACAATCATCTGGCAACGCAACGTTGGCGATCCGGTGGATCATGCCGATCTGCCTTGTGACCCCAAGTTTGATCCCGTGGGCATCATCAGCACGCCCATTATCGACCTTGCTTCGCGCGCGCTCTTTTTGGGCGCAATGACCACGCCAGATGGGGGCCAGACCATAAGACATCTCATTATCTCCCTCAACGTGGATACAGGCGACATCAACCCCGGTTGGCCCGTGGACGTCGAGGCGGCAGCTTCATACAACGGCGTTAACTTCACGGCAGAGGTCCAGCAGCAACGGCCTGCCCTCGGGATCGTAGGTGGCATCCTGTATGTCGGGTATGGGAGTATGCGGGATCATTGCGATTATCATGGATGGCTGGTGGGCGTACCGATCGATAATCCAGCCGATGTAACAGCATGGGCCGCTGCCACTGCCCCCGGTATCCACGGCGGTGCCATATGGGCAGTAGGCGGTGTAGCCAGCGATGGGCAGAACCCGTTCGTGACGACCGGTAACACCTTTAACACGGGTGGTACCTGGGGCAACGGCGAGGCGGTGATCCGATTCCAGCCAGGGCCAATTTTTACCGGCAACTCCAGCGATTACTGGGCGCCCACAAACTGGTTCGCGCTCGACCAAAGCGACACGGATCTGGGTAGCTGTGGTCCATTGTTGGTAGACGTGCCCGGCGCGACTCCTTCCCATCTCGTGGTTGCAATGGGTAAGGACCGCAAAGCATATTTGGTCAACCGCGACAACCTTGGCGGCGTTAGCCAGCCTGTAGCATCAGCTCAGCTCGGCAACGCTCCCATTCTCCAGGCAGCCGTCACCTATCAGACCAAACAGGGCACCTATGTCGCGTTCCATGCCGAAGGCGCCAACCTTTCAGCTTTCCGCATTACTGCAGCGAATCCGCCCGCGATCATCACGGAATGGGGCGTGAACCAGAACGGTCGTGGCTCGCCCTTTGTTACCTCAACCGACGGCAGTAGTGACATGATTGTCTGGCTCGTGGGTGCCGACGTTGGCGGCGATCAGCGATTGCACGGTTTCGATGGCCAAACCGGCGCCGTTGTTTATGGCGGCGGCGGCGGGAACGAGCTAATGCAGGGCACGCATCGGTTTAATGCCGGCATCGCTGCTCGCGGGCGCATCTACTTTGCCGCAGATAACAAAGTGTATGCTTTTGCCGTACCCGGAGGTATACCAACACCAACACCGACCTGCTCACCCACACCTACACCTACAGCCACAGCTACGCCTACGGCCACGGCTACGGCTACAGCGACGCCTACAGCTACGTTCACACCGACTCCGACGCCAATTATAAGGCCTACTCCAACACCGCGACCTCGCCCAAATCCGCGACCGCGACCGACGCCGGGAGGCTAGTGCGTTTGACAGAAAACATCGGGTGCTTAGGGTGCGCGCCTGTGCGAGTGGTTGATCAGCGCGATTCACGGGCGACATATTTTCCGGGGAGCTGCGATCGTTTCAGTTTCGCCATCAACTATCCACTCTCAGCAATCGATTCTCTGTCATGCTAGCTCTAATTTACCTCGCCCTCGCGATCTATCTTGGCGATGTTCTCTGCCGGCGGTTTTATCGATTCGTATCGGTTGCCCACCGCTTGGCGGCAGCTGTGCTGGTAGGATTGCTGGTCAGCACGTGGTTCACTTATCTGGCAGCACTGGCTTTTGCCCATACAACCAAGCCACTGCTTTGGGCGAACGTCTGCTTTTTCCTAGCTGTTGGCAGCGCGATCTTGTTTGTCATTCGCAAGTCAATGCGAACAGGTCGGGTTCGACCGAAATACATTGAGCCACGAGCTACCGGGTCGGCGGTATGGGACTGGATCTTCCTGGCACTGTACTTCGTCATGGCTTGCTGGATCATGTTTACCACGTTCGGTTATAACAACGGGAAGCTGCTGGTAAGCGACCTGGCGTGGACTGACTTTGGTCCACACACGGCGCTCATCCGGAGCTTTGCGGTGGGCCATAACTTTCCCACGGAGTATCCGTTTTTTTCGGGAGCGCCTATTCGATACCATTTCCTCTTCTTTTTCCAGGCGGCGAACCTTGAATTTCTCGGTCTCAATATAGCATGGAGCCTGAATATCTTGAGCGCCGTTACAATGGCCTGCATGCTCGCGCTCGTTATGAGCCTCGGCCAATTGTTATTTAATTCGCGGGCTGTTGGTCGTATTGGCTCTGCCTTGTTTTTTTTCAGCGGCTCACTTGCTTCCATCTCGTTTCTCCGGTCTCAGCCGTCAGTAAAACAGGCTTTCTACGCTATACTCCATCTCAGGGGGTTCCTCCGTTCTGGTTATCCGTATCGCGGGGAGGATTGGGGAATATGGACACAAAGCGTTTACATAAACCAACGACACCTGGCCAGCGGTATCGGCATACTTCTCATTGTACTGATTTTCCTGGTCGATCGCTACCGGCAAAGAGCGTCCCCGGATCCCGGTAAGATTTCTGCACCTGTCGATGGCGGTTTAACCAGCAGCGAAGTGTCCGATGGCGCGGCGCTCGTCAAGTCTGAACCGCAGCGAGTTTCCGGTGTTATCGCCTTCGCCAGGGATGCTATCGTCGCTGGTAACAGCTTTATTTTTACCGGATTGCTTTTAGGTGTTTTGCCATTCTGGAATGCTCTCGTCTTCACCGCAGCGTTCGCGATTTTGCTCCTGTTTCTGGTTCTTTTTCCGCAGCGCAAATACATGCTGATGTTGGGATTCGCCGCTGGAGTTATCGCATTACCACAAGTATGGTACTTGTCTTCGGGCGGCGGTCCCAGAAATTATTCCCTCTTTCAATGGGGATATACCATCGAGAACCCGACAGTAGGTAAGGTCGTCGAGTATCTCGGCTATACGTTCGGTCTGAAATGGCCTGTAATAATCCTGGCACTTCTTCTGGTTTCATGGTTTCAGCGACGGTTCTTTATCGCCATCTGCAGCTTGCTGTTGCTTGCTTTCTTATTCCGATTCAGCGTTGAAACACCGGCCAATCATAAATTCCTGAATATTTGGGTGATTCTCGCGAATCTGTTCGCGGCTTATGGGATGTGGTGGCTTTGGAAGCTAAAGACCGCGCCCATCCTCGGCCCAGTCGTTGCGACTGCGCTGACAGCTTTCATCCTCGTCGGTGGAGCTATCGATCTCTTTCCCATCTACAATCGTCATCTCGCGGAATTCGCTTATGAAAACGATCCCTTGATGAAGTGGGTGATGTCGGAAACTAGACCGGACAAGGCCTTCTTAACCGATAGATTGATGTATCACCCAATTCTCTACGCAGGTCGTAAACTGTTCTGCGGCTATACCCTCTTTGCCTGGGGAGCCGGATACGACATCGCAAAGCGCGAACTTATTCAGCGGGAGATGTTCGAGAGCAGAGATCCGCATAAGGTGTATCGACTCTTAAGGGAAAATAATATTGGTTATGTGGCCTTTGATAATGGCGTCCGCCATAGCCAGGTCATCAAACGACCGAACGAGCAAATCTATGCCGAATATTTTCCGAAGGTCTTCGAGGACAAACGAGGGAAATATGGTTCTCTAACAATCTACAAGGTGCCTGACACCGAGCCTCCTAATCTTAGAACCTTACCTGAACATGCGGCTAACATGTTTGAAGGTGGTAAGGGATCGGGAAAGGGAGAGTTTAATGATCCACTCGGAATTGCTGTTGATCCAGTTGGCAATGTGCTAGTGGCCGATAGTCGCAATGGCCGTATCCAGAAGTTCAACCCGAGTGGAGTGTTCATCTCCGGCATAGGCACAAAAGGGACCGGCTACGGCCAATTTGCGGAACCAAATGGACTTGCGACCGATAAAGAAGGCAACATATATGTCGCGGATGCCAGTAATCACCGAGTGCTAAAATTAGCTCGCGACGGCACCGTTATAGATGAATGGAGAGGACCCGATCCAGGGTTTTATGCTCCTCGCGACGTTGCGGTCGGCTCCGATAATTCGATCTACATACTCGATCAGGGCCACAGCCGCATCGTGAAAATGGACCTGGATGGTAATGTGCTCGCCACCTGGGGATCGGAGGGAGCTGGCGATGGCCAGTTTGCCAATCACACAGGTCTCGCTGTTGATCCAAAGACTGACCGTGTATACGTAGCCGATCCACTGCACAAGCGCATCCAAGTCTTTGACTCTAAAGGGACATTTCTTTGGAAATGGACCGTTCCAGAGTGGCAAAACAACGTCTGGCCCTTCGAGCATCTGGTTATTGATCCGAAAAGAGAGCGTTTGTATGCATCAAGTGTTTCCGCGGGGGGCGTCCTCGTTTTTGATCTGAATGGAACTAGAATGGGAACACTAAGACCCAAACCTCCAGATAAGCTCGAAGGGCCATCCGCAATGGCACTCTGGAATGACAAACTCTACGTGCTTTGCACCTCGGGGAGTCACGTGAGTCAAATCGACCTGGGAGGAAGTGTTAAACGTTAACATAGACGCGCTTATTCTCTGCGCACGCGCTTGGCCCTTCAGCACACTCACACAACGGATTCGCGTCCTCTTCGTTTCTCCGGTTAACCGCGTGTCGAGTTGGTATCAGGTCCAATCGTTTCAGTCACAATGTATCGTGGGCGGCCTTTAACCTCTTCGTAAATTCGGGCCAGATATTCACCGATGATTCCAAGACTGATCATCAGGAAACTGCCGATGATCAGTTCCAGTAAAATCACGGTTGCGAAACCGCTTACCGCTCGACCGATCAGTTTTAGGTATAAGGTCTCTATACCCAGGAGAACTGATAAACCCAGAAAAATAAGGCCTGCTAAGGTGACGAGATGTAATGGGAAGGACGAGAACGCGGTGATCCCGATGAGAGCCAGTTTCAAGCGCTTTAACACAGACCACGTCGATTGGCCCGCGGAGCGTGGGACGACTTCAAAAGGAATCTGCACAGTGTTGAAACCCATCCACACGGTCATTCCTCGGAAAAAAACGTTGCGCTCATGCATTTTTAACCAGCCATCAACGGCTTTGCGGTTCAAGAGTTTGAAATCCGATGCGCCCTTAAAATGGAACCCAGACAGCTTGTTCAAGATGAAATAGAACAGCTGTGCGCCAATCTTGCTCGATAATGATTCGCGTCCGCGTCTGCGTTTAACCGCTTCCACAATGTCGGCTCCAGACCCTTGCCACGTGCGAACCAACTCCGGAATAAGCGACGGTGGATGTTGCCCATCGGCGTCCATCACGATTACCGCGTCGCCTCGGGCATGCTCGAGGCCGGCGCAGAGAGCCGATTCCTTACCAAAGTTACGACTTAGTCGCAAAGCGCAGATCGCCTGGGAGCTTTCTGCTTCGGCTGTTATTATTCGCCACGTATCGTCGGGTGAGCCATCGTCAACGAGTACCAATTCGTATGACAGGTTGCACTGGCTTAGAGAACTGCGCACAGTTGCCAGGAAGCTAGATAACTGTGCTCCTTCGCGAAAAACGGGGATCACAACTGAGACGAATGGCTGGTTCATTTTAGTGCTACTCTTTGGGAACCCCTCCGCAAGCGGCAACGGTAGTGGCAGGGACCCATATATTGAAGCGCCCAAGCTTGTGCGGAAGCTTGAAATCGAACTTGGCCGTGATCAAACCCAATGGAAAAGCATGGGGATAAGGAAGTCTGTGAATATCGCTCAGGCCAGCTCGATACATTAATGAGCTTAAAGTCGAGTAATTGAAATAAAGGACATGTTCAGGAACCTTGAAAGATGGCCAGCGCCGGCGCATCAGTTTCCTCAATACACCTCCGATGTCAGGCGTAGCGAGAACAATGTGACAACCCGGTCTTGTGCGATCGACTAGTTGCTTAACAAAGGATAGTGGTTCGTAAATGTGTTCGATTACTTGTGTCGCAATGATACAATCGAATTTCGCGTCAGGCGGAATCTGTTCAACACCTCCAACAAACACCTCGGCGTCTGTTTCGCGCGCGATCTCTGCGCCTTGCGTCGAGAATTCCGTTCCGACGCGGCGCCGAAAAAACGAACGCGCTTCGTCAAGGAGGTACCCATAGCCGCAGCCGATCTCCAGGAGATCGCCACCGGTCAATCCACGTCCGGCGAGGTTGTGCAGAAGGCGTTTGAACGTAGCGCGCAACGCGGATTCCTGGGCAACGTAGCTGGTGTCCGCGTATCCGCATGCGCCACCTTCGTAATACGATGATTGACGATAGGCCTCCTGCATCGCGCTCTCGATAAGCCGGGGATAGAGATAGTACAGTCCGCATTCCGTGCAGCGCACAACTCTGTAAGGTTCACGCAGACGAAACGGAAAGTCGCGCCGGTCGCTCCCGCACAATGGACACGCCGGGTATTCAAGATTTGCGGAGATCTCTGGGGCTGCTTCTTTCAAAGTCATCTGCTCTTCAAACTATTCACACTCGACACGCGCGGCGAGTCCGTATTCAGAACGCCCAGCCCCCACGTACGAACACGATGCTGAACAGCGCCAGGAATAACAAAGACCACACAGTGATAACGGCGGTCCACAATCCGCTCTTACCTAGCAACGCGAATAACATAAATACCGGATACATCGTTAGTGTGTAACGTGGCGTACTTACAAGAAAGTTCACACTGGCTATGAGGAACCAGTTTCCGGTGATCCAAGCGGCGTGGATCGGACGCAGCTTAATCCAACTGAGGATCGTGCAAACAAAACAAAGCACCGCGAAGTACAGCTCTTGTGCACCTACTATCTCGGCATAATTTGGGGTGCCGCGGAGATTTGCGATCGCATTACGAATCCCAACCCACGGCCAAGCCCCCTCCATCTTGAACAGCTGTTCTCGCATTCGCAAGAAGGCGAATGGATCCCCAGTGAGTTTCCAGTTCATGAACAAGTAGAAAGCAAAGCCTGCGGGCACAATCCCGATCCAAAGCCATCGCCAATTCCAACGCTTGGTGACGACCCATTGATGAATCGCTTCGATTCCTAAGGCCGGAAGCAAGATGATGCCATTAGGGCGCGTCATCCAGGAGAGGGCGCCCAGGACTCCCGCCAGCCACCATCGCCTCGAAATCGCAGCCAGAATCGAGCCCAAAACCAGCGCTAGAAACAGGCTTTCCGCGTACGCAATATGCAGGTAATAAGCGGTCGGAAAGATAAGGAAAAACCAAACCGCCCACTGCGAAATCCTCGCGTCGTGGTCGAACTGGACGATTCTTCGCAGCAAAATTGCCGCGGCGACAGAAGAAAAGCCCGAAACAATAAAAGCGCTAACAAGATAGTTGTGGTTACCGAAATAGGCGACCAGGCGCGTGGACCATGGGAAAAGCGGGTAGAACCATGCTTTCATCACGCTGGCCGCGTTGTAGCCAAATTGTGCGACTTGCAAATAATGAAGCGAATCCCAGCGATTCCAAATCTCCAGCCAGCCGAATCTTCCAGGAAGCGGTCTATTTTCCAGGATGCGGAAACTTTTTGCGCCAAAGACAAAAAGCAAAATCTTAATCGATAGCACCCAGCCGACGACGATCCAATCCTCTCTTGGCAAAAAGTGCCACCATCTTTTTCGGAGCGGCTTCATTGTCTGTGCCGTGGCAGGCGCATGTGCGTTTTCGTCGCTCATTCTTTTTTCTTGCTGGCTTGAGAAATGTCGGGGGGAAGTTTGTTCTCGGCGAGGAAACCGTCAAACTCTTTGAACACGCCCCGTCGATTTGCCTGCGACGAAAATGAGCGCCTTCGGCGGGACCATAATCACCGTTGCCTTTGGCAACGGATTCGGACTTGCGCGCCTTATCGGAAACGCCTATTAGCTTAACCCTCATGGTTCATCATGTCGTTCTCTATAAACTTAAACCCGAGGTCACCCCTGCCCGCGTCGAGGCGATGATGATGAATACGCGCATGCAGCTTCTGAAGATTCCCGAAGTCCTGAACATCAAATGCGGGAAGCGGATCGACCCAGAATTACCGTGGCCGTTCTTCATCGCCATCGATTTCGAGTCTATGGATAAATACGCAATCTTCCGCGAAGACCCCGTTTTCGTGAAATTCATGGAGGAAGTGATCAAGCCAAACACGGAAGATTCCCTGGACCTGGATTTCGAGATGGATCCGGGCAAGGACGTGCGGTTTTCGTAGCAAGGTTCCGTCACGGCGCGCTCGGCGAGCACGCCCTACCATTGCTATTTTCGCGCGGAACGCGTAATCATCCGGCTTCGATGCGTCTCGGCTATTTGTACTCCCGATATCCGGTGCTTTCGCAGACGTTTTGCGATGCGGAAATGTTGGCGCTGGAACGGCTGGATTTCGAGCTCGAGATTGGCTCCGTCTACCCGCCGCTCACGAGCCTGCGGCACGAGCATATCGCCTCGTTGCGCGCGCCCATTCATTACGCGCCTCCGCAAGAAATCTTAAGGATTTCAGAAAAAAACGCGAAAACGGACGGCAAATGGCCGCGCAGTCTGGTTGACCGGCACAACCAAAAATACGGCCCCGGCGTGAAAGCAGAACAGCGCGCGCGCAACGCCCTTTACTTTGCCGATTATTTCGAGCGCCGTGGCGTCGACCATGTTCATGTTCACTTTGCGAATCGAGCCGCGCACACCGCGATGTTCTTGAAAGAAATTTCAGGGATCCCATTTAGCGTCACGGCGCACGGACAGGATTTCATGAAAGACCTTGGCGATGATGATTTGTTGCGGGAAATCTGCGCCGCGTCGGAGTTCGTTGCGGCCGAAACGGATTACAGCCGCGACCTGCTCCGCCAACGCTGTTCCGATTCCGCTACGAAAATTCATCGTGTTTACAACGGGATGGACCTGACGCGTTTCCCGGCGCCAATTCAGGAAGCCCCGGTAAATCAAGTGCCGCACATCGTCAGCATCGGCCGACTGGTTGCGTTCAAAGGATTTGAGTACCTCATCGACGCTTGCGCGGAGCTTTCGCGACGAGGTCTCGAGTTCACCTGTGAAATCGTCGGCGATGGTCCGCTACGCGGTGATCTCGAAGCAAGAATTAGAAAGCTAAATCTGTCAGATCGAGTTCGCCTGCTCGGCTCACTGTCGCAGGGAACGGTCCTGGAGAAACTCAGCGCGGCTGATATTTTCGCGCTCGCTTCGATAACAGATGCGCAAGGAGCCAGCGATGTTTTTCCAACGGTGATCATCGAGGCGATGGCAGCTGCGCGTCCGGTCGTGTCCACTCGGTTGGCTGGAATTCCTGAATCCGTTGTCCATGGCGAAACCGGTTTGCTCGTTCCACCAGAGGATACAATGGCGCTGGCTGAAGCGCTGAGGCAACTAATTGAAGACGACAAATTGCGATTGAATCATGGTCGCGCCGGGCGCGCGCGAATCGAACAACATTTCCAAATCGAACACACGGTGAAGCCTCTTATCCAGCTTCTGCAGAGGTCCCCGGGCGTTTCAGTCAAATCCAATCAGTCCCGCGCTTTGCACAGCAAAGCGGCTACAGCAATCGCGTATCTCATCGACCGGTGGCCCGACGGAGATTTGCCGCTCCTCGAACGCGAGCTTGAAGAGATGAGGCGACGTAACGTGCCGATCATGCCAATCGTGTGCGAATTGAATTCTCGCGCGCGATGCACGCGAGCAATGGAAAAAATCGCGCCGTCACTCGAGTTTCTGCCCGACCAGATGGTCATCGAGGCCGAGTGGCGGGCAAACCACGCGCTTGCACAAAAACTGGAAGAAGATCGCGCACAACAGAGCGCCAGGGCCCCAAGCGCCATCTTTTTGCGCCAGGCGCGTTTTGCGCTCATGCTTGGGAGGCTTCTTCGGGAAAAAAACGTGTCGCATGTTCACGCGACGAGTTCCGGTGCTCTCGTCTGCGCGCTTATCTTAAAGAAGCTCCTCAATGTTACCGTGAGCGCCACGATTGAAGCGCGACCGGCCTTACCGCGTGAGTGGATCCAAAAAGCATTGTCAGAGTGCGCAGGCGGCCGTTTGAAAGACCGGAAACTAGTTCGTGGCAATTCGTTTCTTATTGATAAAACGACATTCCGATCGGCTCCACAGCAGGCGCTTGGACGAGTCGCTCAAAAGAGCGGGATCGATTTGACTACTGGAAGGCGTTTCTGGCAGGAATGGGCGGGATTACTTATGCGCTGGAGCGGCAGCGATCGAAAATCGAAGATCGAAAATCAAAAATGAAGAAAGCAATCCTCCTCGCTGGCGGCGCCGGCACGCGTCTTTTCCCGCTGACGAAGATCGTCTGCAAGCAACTTCTCCCGATCTACGACAAGCCAATGATCTGCTATCCACTGGCTACGCTGATGCTCGGCGGCTTGCGGGAAGTGCTGATCATTTCCACACCGAAAGATTTGCCAATGCTGCGCGATTACTTGGACGACGGGGCACACCTTGGAATTCGGATCGAATACGCCGAACAACCAAAACCGGAGGGAATAGCGCAAGCTTTCCTGATCGCGGCAAAATTCATCGAGGGCAGCGGCGCGTCGCTCATTTTGGGTGATAACATTTTTTATGGAAAGCTCGACTTTTATCGGGACGCCCTGGCTATCGAGCGTGGCGCCTGCATTTTTGGGTATCAAGTTCGCGATCCGGAACGCTATGGCGTGGTCGAGTTCGGCTCTGATGGCAAAGCGATCAGCTTGGAGGAAAAGCCAAAGCAGCCAAAGAGTCCTTTCGCGGTGCCTGGGCTTTATGTCTATGACGAGCGCGTCGTCGAGTTATGTCGGAGATTGCGTCCTTCGGCGCGGGGCGAACTGGAAATCACCGACTTAAATTCGCTTTATCTCAAGGAGAACCAGTTGCATGTGAAGTTGCTCAGCCGCGGCCTGGCGTGGCTCGATACCGGCACCACGACGACGTTGCTCGAAGCAAGTAACTACATCGCGACAATTGAACACCGGCAGGGACTGAAGATCGCGTGTCTGGAAGAAGTCGCGCTTCGTGCTGGATTTATCACACAATCTCAACTCGCCGCTACCATCGATCGATTACCGAAAGGCGAATATCGAGATTATCTGCGAATGGTCTGCGACGAAGGGTCGGGCGCCGGACCGGAGCCAGTGGGATAATTCTGTAGCCGCTTCGCTGTGCGAAGCGCTCGTCGCGCACAGCGCGACGGCTACAGTTATTTTGGTTGCTCGCGCAGCAGGTGATTTGTGTCTGCGACCAATTTCGTCACTGCGTCCGCTTCGGTTGCATCGTAATACCCGCGGATCTGACCGTGCCGATCTACTAACACCATCCGCGTGCTGTGTACGGGAATTCCTTGCTCATCGCTGCCATCCGAAACGGCAAGTTTGAAACCATCGTGCGAGAGTTTGTAAATCGTGCTCTTTGGTCCCGTGAGGAAATTCCAACGCGCGGGATCGGCTTGCAATTTCTCCGCGTAACCGCGCAGAACCTGGGGCGTGTCTTTCTCCGGATCGACGCTAAACGAAACCAGCTCCACGTCGGTCTTTTCCAATGGCTTCTGTAGTTCACTCATGCGGCTGCTAATCATCGGACAAGGCCCCGGGCAGGTCGTGTAAATGAAATCGGCGATCCAGATTTTGCCGGCCAACTGCGCGGAGCCAAACGGTTCTGCGTTTTGATTCACCAGCTGAAAAGATGGGACTGTTCCATATGAAGAAACAGTTCGTTGTTGGAGGGCTACGACTTCGATGTGACGCAACCAAAGTAACAATAGCAAAGTGACAATCGGAATCAGAATCAGAATTATCTTCCAGGCAATGCTGCCGCGCGCCGGCGCCTGATTCATTGTGGCAGAAGTCGTGTTCATGATTTCGTCAGTACGAGTGCCGTCAGCAACAGAGGTAGATAAACGATCGATGTAATAAACAACGAGCGCGCAGCTTCTCTGGTGCGAACTCGCAAAAACCGCATGGCAACGGCAATGAACAAACCGCCCAGCACCAATTCAATCGCGAGATACGCGAATGTGACGATTCCAACAAATGCCGGGAGGCCTCCCACGATCAGGAGCAGAATACAGAAAAGCACACTTTGACTGGCGCTGCGCTCCCCGCTGAGATCATCGCTTGAAATCATGCGAAAACCCGCTCGCGAATAGTCTTCGCGATACATCCAGGCAATGGCGAAGAAATGTGGCAGTTGCCAGAGCAAAAGAATTACGAAAAGACTCCAGGCGCCAGCGTCGATTGTTCCGCTGGCTGCTGCCCAACCAATCACTGGCGGCAGCGCACCCGGAATCGCACCAACGACCGTGTTCGCCGTGCTGGCGCGTTTGAGCGGCGTATAACAGAAAATGTAAATCGTGATCGTGATCGCAGCGAGGAGTGCGCTCAGCGTGTTGCAGGCCACCGCAAGATAGGCAACGCCAAAGATTGAAAAGACAAGGCCAAGCGCGAGCGCTTCGGCCGGTCGCATTCGACCCGCCGGCACAGGGCGCATTCTCGTCCGATGCATCAGCGCATCCGCCTTACGTTCCCACCACTGATTCAGGGCGGCGGCCCCGGCAGCTGCAGCTGCCGTTCCGAGCACGACGCGAAACAACGCGGCATAATCGACGGCCGACCGCGATCCGAGATAAAAACCGACTGCAGTGGTCAGTAAAACAAGCGATGTCAATCGCGCTTTTACTAACTCGAAGACATCGGCAATGAATCTCCTTGGCGCAAACGCCTGTTTTGCAGTTTCGACTTCGAGTGCGGCGGTTTTCATGCGGCAACGGCTTCGGGGTGCGGCGCGCCCGGCGGTCGCGCCCTACCTAAGTCAACCTTCGAAATTCGCCAGCAAATGGCCGAGATACTCACGCCAAAGGATAGCATGATCGCGCCCACGGCGACATGCGCCGTCGCGACGTCAGCGGCCTTGTTGCTCCAAATTGTCCATGCGCCAAGGGTCAATTGAACGAGAAGAAATGCGAGCCACCAGATCGACAATTTCTTGAGCACGAGAGCCCGACGCGCGTCTCTCCAAACACGCGAACAAAACGCAATCACCCCAATCGCAATTAGCAGTGCGACCAAACGATGTGTCATTTGTAACCAGACCTGGAAAGGGTCCACGTCGGACAAGCCCCGTGCATCCCGCCAGGCGTTGATCTTCGCTAGCGCCGTCGCACTGGTATCCGGAATCCACGCGCCATTCGCAGTGGGGAAATCGAGAATCGACAGATCGCGATGCTGATGACGCATGGTCGCGCCCAGCGCAAGTTGAACATAAATCGCAAGCGTGATTGCAACGCCAAGTCTTCGAATCGGCGTAAATTTTTTCTGACTGATATCAATTTGATTGAGACACCGCCAAAAGCTGGTCGTTACCAGCGCAATCACCACCAGCAGCGCGAGAAAGGCCTGCGCGACGCAGGCATGAAAGATGCCGATTTCATCCTTGAGCATTGTCACACGAAGGCCACCGAGAATTCCCTGCAAGATCACACCGGCGAGCGCGATGAGGCCGAGGTTGCGCACCCACCGCCGGCTTTCGCCGCCCCAAAGCCAGATCGCCAGAATGATCGTGAGGAATCCAACAGCCGAAGCAATCAGGCGATGGGTATGCTCAAACAAAATTCCGCCGACCCATTTTGAGAAGGGGAACAGAAACATGTTATAGCCGAACGTGGTTGGCCAATCCGGTACCGCGAGGCCGACATTTTTGCTCGTCACCATTCCGCCACTGCAAATGAGGAACAGGGCTGCTACGCAAATGAACCACGCGAAGCGGTTCAGCCATTTATTGTAGCGGCGGTCTGTGACCGCCGTGCCTTCAGATCCTGATACGAGCGCCACCCTGAATAATATGTTCGATGAGGGGCGTGCGACAAATACGGCGGTCACAGACCGCCACTACAGAAAAAAATTTACCCGCCAGGAGTCGGCGATGCGGCAGGTTTGTTTTCCGGCTGCGCTGCTCCCGGCGAGGGTGAAGGGGACGGAGCGCTCTGCGCGCTAGCAGCCAGCTCAGCGCGTTCTTTTAGCCAGGCTTCGTAATCCTGCGGAGTATCTACTACGAGCGTGCCTTTCATCCCATAATGACCCAAGCCGCAAAGCTGGGCACAAATCACCTCGTCAGTACCGGTCTTGATAGGCGTGAACCAGATCGGAATGAGTGAACCGGGGATTGCGTCGCCCGCGATCCGCATGCTTGGTAAAAAGAAATCGTGGATCACATCCTTTGAGGAAAGTTCCGCAACCACCGGCCGATTCACTGGCACATGAAGTTCACCAGCCGTCACGATATCGTCCTTGCCGGCGGGATCGTTCGGATCGAGACCGAGTGGATTTGAGTTGCTCTGAAAGCTGATATCGCGCCGGCCAAATTGTCCATCACGTCCCGGCAGGTGATAATTGAAACTGAATTGCTGCGCGACCACGTGGACAAGCAGCGCTTCTTTGCCCGGCGGAAACTGATTCACGCGCTTCGCCCAAAGTGGAATGGCGAAGCCAAGCAGGAGCACGGCCTCGATCAAGACGACTGAAAATTCCAGATGCGTCGAGATGCCGCTCGTCACACCAAGATGATTCGCACCAGGTTGCCGGCGTTTCCGGAACCGAATCAGCACGTAAATAAAAAATGCGGACCAGCCGACAAAAAGCGCTCCCATGAACCAATGCGCAAACTCGAGGATGTGATCGATTTGATATCCGTGCGAGGACGCGTTGGGCGGCATTCCCAAGAATTCATTGATTAGCGCCAGGCTACTCATATTTGCTCAGGTCTTCCTCGGTAAGCTCCTGATGCGGCTCAGCAGGCATGCGTCCATGCCGCCAAAGATGAAAACTGAATGCTCCGATCCCCCCAAGGACTGACATTACCGCGCCAAAAAGAAACCAAATCGCGACCGCCATATGCTCGGTCGATTTTCCATCCTTCGCGCCATAGCAAAACGGGCACGCCAGCGCCTGGCCAACGGGTGAAAGAATAAATAAAAGCAAAGCTGACAGAATTTTCGTCTTCATGTGATGATACGCAGCCGTTTCATTTTCCGATAGAACCACACCCCATAAATGACCAGCGCAACGGCAGTCACAAACGATGCGATCGCGCCTGCGAGATAAACCGGGGCACCTTCGATCAGATCGACCCAGACGCACCACAAACCAACTCCGATCGCGAGAAGCGTCGAGAAAATAATGAAGACAATATGAAAACCTTTAAGCGACATTTAGTGAAAGATCGGGTAGTCGTACCACGCCAATAAAATAAGCCAGAACATTCCCAGCACAAAAAATCCGGTGAAAATCAGGATGCGGTAAATCAGCCGTTTTTCCGCGGCCAGATGCATAAAAACCGCGGCGACAGCTCCCGCCTTCAGAGTCGCCACCAGCATGGCAATGGCGATGTTCGCCTTGTCGGTACCGAAATGCACATAGGACAGCGCGACGGTAATCCCTGTAAACGCGAGCAGGAGCGCGCCCACCACCAGATAACCTCGGACGTGCTTTTGTACGCCGTGCGCGTATTCCTCGTATTCCTTCGGGTCCTGCGAGATATCAGGTGGATTGTTCATGGCTCAAAGCAGATAAAAAAGCGGAAATACAAAGATCCAGACCAGATCGACAAAGTGCCAGAAAAGGCCGCTGACTTCGACGCGGTTCGCGAGATGTTCCGGGTTGCGTTGGTAAAGCTTTTTGCTGACCGGCAGCCACATGTAAATAAAAACGAGCACTCCGCCCAGCACGTGAAGCCCGTGCAAACCGGTAATGGTGAAATAACTCGCGAAATACGCGCTGTGAGTCGGCAGAAACATCGTGGCGCGCTGGACGTCCTCTTTTTCGATCGTTGCAATCTTGTCTGTAACTGGTAGCGGGAAAAAGTGCGGTCGATCCATCTTCGGATTTGTCGGGTCCGCATTTAATGGGTCGAGCGCGACTTCGTATTCTTTAGCGTTTTGGCCGTGCAGGTGGCCGGTAACCTCCAGCCGCGGGGGGAGACCATGCTCTTCGGCATATTGGTTCCCCAGATATTGTTCGTACTTTCCAAGCGCGTCTGGTTTGATGTAAGCGCCGAAATGCTCGAATTTCTGCGGCCATTCGTACGCGAGTTTGACGGTCAAGAAAATTATCCCACACGTGATCGTCGCCAGCATGTACCACCAATAGGCCCGGTACCTTCTCATCTTTAGCGCCGCCCACGCCAGGACGACTGTGACCGACGAAACGATCAGGATCGCGGTGTTCATGGTGCCGACCGGAACGTTGAGCAGCCCGTGCGGCCACATCCCCGGCGGCGAATCAATGCGCAAAAAAATGTAAGCGGAAAAAAGCCCGCCAAAGAGCATCACTTCCGATGCGAGAAAAAGCCAGATGCCGATCTTGGCGTTCCAGAGACCGGTGTCTGGACGAGTTGAGATTGTGTACGGAATTTCCATGGCCCTTGGACCTATGCGAGAACTGGTTCCGCCGGTGGCTTCCTTGGAGTGCGTTCCGCCGGCTCCACCGGTTCGTTTTGCATCGTGAAATCGCGTTCGCGTCCGGGGAGGCTGTATTCGTACGGGCCGCGATAGGCCACAGGCGTATGAATAAAGTTTCCATGGGGCGGCGGTGATGGCGCAGTCCACTCCAGAGTGGTCGCTTCCCACGGATTGTCGTTCACCTTTTCGCCGTGCTTGATGCTCCAGAAGAAATTAATGATGAACGGGATTTGGGCGAGCCCCATCGTCCAGGCGGCCCATGAGATCGGTTGATTCCACTGGAAGCCGGTTAATCCCCAAATCGTGTGCTCGTTCGAGACGCCCCATCCCTGTCCGCCGTCGTACCAGCGTCGATGCATTCCGGCCATTCCCTGCAAAAACATCGGCAGGAAAATCATATTCATGCAAATGAGCGTCGGCCAGAAATGCACTTTGCCCCAGAACTCGCTCATTTTTCGGCCAGTCGCTTTCGGAAACCAGTAATAAACGCCGGCGAAGAGTCCGAAAATTGTACCCGGGGCGACGATGTAATGAAAGTGCGCGATCACATAATACGTATCGTGCAGATACAGATCGGCCGAATTAAACGCCAGCGGGATACCGGTAAGTCCGCCAATGCCGAACATTGGCAGAAACGCGATGGTGAAAAGCATCGGCACATTGAAGCGGATGGATCCTCCCCAAAGCGAAATGAAAAACGCGCTTAGGACGATCACTGATGGAATGGAGATCAGTAGCGTGGTTGTTTGGAAAAATGCACTGACTGCTGAGCCCATACCGGTCAGCCACATGTGATGCGCCCAGACGATGAACGACAGGAACCCGATGGTGAGCACAGAAAAGACCAGCGATTTATATCCCCACAGCGGTTTGCGTGAATTGTTCGCCAGAATTTCGGCCACAATGCCGAATGCTGGCAAAATCAGCACGTAAACCTCAGGATGGCCGAGAAACCAGAACAGGTGTTGCCACAACAGCGGGCTGCCGCCACCGCTGATGGACATTGGCACGCCGTTCACGACCAGACCGGTCGGCAGGAAAAAGCTGGTATGCGCGAGGCGATCCATCAATTGCATGATGATCGCAGCTTCGAGCGGCGGGAACGCCAGCAACAATAGAAACGCTGTGACAAATTGCGCCCACACGAAAAACGGAAGGCGCATCCAGGTCAGGCCCTTGGCGCGCAATTGAATGATCGTGGTGATGAAATTGACGGCGCCGAGCAACGACGACGTGATCAGAAAAATAAATCCGATCAGCCAGAGCGTCTGACCGTTGAATACAGGATTATGTCCCGGACCAGTGTCGGCGATTGCTGCGAGGGGCACATAAGAAGTCCACCCGCTTTTGGCCGGGCCGCCGGGCACAAAGAAACTGATAAGCATGATCACGCCGCCCACGGCAAACGCCCAGAAACTTGCCGCGTTCACCTTTGGGAAGGTCATGTCCGGCGCGCCGATTTGGAGCGGCACAACAAAATTTCCAAAGGCCGCGAATGCCAAAGGCACGACGCCGGCAAAAATCATGATCGTGCCATGCATCGCGCCCAGCGAATTGTAAAAATCGGGCGTCATCTTTCCGTCCGGCATTGAGCCGGGTCCGAAAATATGCGGCAGAAATTTGCCGATCACCGGTAGCGCCTGGCCGGGATAAGCCAGTTGCCACCGCATCAACATCATCAGGCAAAACCCAAGGAACAGGAACGCAAGTCCGCAAAGACCATACTGAATCCCGATCACCTTGTGGTCGGTGGAGAAAATGTATTTTCGCCAAAAGCCGAGCTCGTGATGCTCGTGTTCGCCGTGGTGTGCGTGTGGATCGTGATGCGTTTCGACAGAAGCAGAAGAATCCATTTCAGGAGAAAGTTATCATTTCAATATCTAGAGGGAAGCTCGGTTTGCAAAGCGGAAAAAACAATTTCGCCGACGAAAAAGACGCTCTTAGCGATCGGCCCCTGCCAATATCAAACGCCAGCGTTCCACCATTTCGACAAGCTTGCTTTCGGAGTATCTGGAATCGTGTCCTCATCGTAATGCGAGGTGTCGTTGAAGAGGGTCAATCGAGCGCGTGTTGGATCTCGAAAATCGACAATATTCAACGCGGCAGGTTTTTGGTCGAGATTATCGCGGTATCTTCGGGGATCGAATCCGAGCAACGAGCTCAGTAAAAGCCGGATTGTCCCCTTGTGTGACACAATCAGAATGTTTTCGCTGGGATGCTTGCGTACCAAATCAATCAACGCCGGCAAAGCGCGCGCGGTTACGGCCAGCCCGCTCTCTCCACCTGCCGGCGCAAATGTGTAGGGGTCCTTCTCCCATTCAGCCATTTCCTCCGGAAATTTTTCTTCCACTTCGTGCCTCTTCATCCCTTCCCAGTGACCATGCGAAATTTCCCGGAACCCGTCGCACGTTTGCACCGAAAGATCGTGCGGCGTAGCGAGAATTTGCGCGGTCTCGACTGTCCTACCAAGGGGCGACGCGTAAACAGCGGCGATCTTCTCGCCCTTTAACCTCTCTGCCAGACACCGGGCTTCTTCGCGACCCTTCTTCGACAACTCCACATCAGTCTCACCTGCAAATCGGTCCTCGGCGCTCAAGACCGTGTCGCCATGCCTTATCAAAAAAACACGCGTTGCCGGGCGATGGAGTGTTGGAGTATTGGAGTGTTGGGAAAAGGGCAGGCTCATTACTCCAATACTCCACTACTCCAGCTTTCCCTCTTGTGCCAGATTTTGACTGTGGACGTCGAGAAGCAACTGCGCTCCATCATTCACCTCGACATGGACTGTTTCTATGCCGCGATTGAGGTTCGAGACCGGCCTTCGTTGCGCGGCAAACCGGTAGCTGTAGGCGGCGCACGCGACAGACGCGGCGTCCTGACCACGTGCAATTATGAAGCGCGCAAATTTGGAGTGCGTTCGGCAATGCCGACGTTCATGGCCTTGCAACGTTGCCCGAATTTGATCGTGCTCCCGACGCGGTTCGACGTTTATCGGCGTGAAGCTGCAGCCATTCGCGGAATCCTGTATCGGTTCACGTCCCTGATCGAACCCTTGTCGCTCGACGAAGCTTATCTCGATGTCAGCGCCCACCCCGGAGCCCCAGGTCCGCTCGCACAGGTGATCCGTGGGACAATCTTTCGGGAAACGAAACTCACTTCATCAGCCGGGATCGGTCCAAACAAACTGATCGCGAAAATCGCCAGTGAAATGAATAAACCGAACGGCCAATTTGAAGTGAAACCGGAAGAAGTGTCGCGCTTCATGGAAGATTTGCCGGTTCGCAAAATCTGGGGAATCGGCCAGAAAACCGAGCAAAGACTCGAAGAACTCGGCGTAAAAACATGCGGTGAATTACAGCGCTTCTCGCGTCCGGAACTTGTCGATCTTCTCGGCAAGTTCGGTTTTGATCTTTACGATCTCTGTCGCGGCGTCGACGACCGGCAGGTCGAACCGGACCGGCCGCGTAAATCGCTAAGCACTGAGGAAACATTTGCCGTGGATCTGACGACTCTGGAGCAATGTGAAGAAAAGCTCGAGGAACTGTTTCAGGATCTAATGGCTGATCTCGCGCAAAAGGAATCAACCCGCGACGTCACAAAAATATTCGTGAAGCTAAAGTTCAGTGATTTCACGCGAACCACTGCCGAGCGTGCCGGCCTTCTGCCTGCATTACCGGATTTTCGTTCCCTTCTGGATGAAGCGTTCGCCCGCACTGGAAAGCCGGTCCGGCTGATCGGCGTCGGCGTTCGCTTCGCCGAAGCAGCGCCAGAAAACGCGCAACTGAATCTACTTTGACGCAGCGAGCCTTACTGAAGAAGTCATGTTGAGCGAAGCGAAACATCTCTGATTGTTTCTTGAGAACCGAGGTTCTTCGCTTTGCTCAGAATGACCACATGACTACCGCGCAGGAACGGAAAATCAGGCAAACTGGCTGTGATGTTCGCTTTGATAACCTGACGCGACAGCTCTATGCCACTGATGCTTCGATTTACCAGATCGAGCCGACCGGCGTGGCGTTTCCGAAAGACGCACACCAGGCAAGCGCAATCATTCGCGCAGCCGCTGACGCCGGCGTTTCGGTGACTCCGCGCGGGGCGGGCACAAGTCTGGTGGGAAACGCGATCGGCGAAGGATTGATTATAGAGTTCTCACGGTACAACCGCCAGATAACGGACCTTGACCTCGAAAAACGCAGCGTGCGTGTTGGAGCAGGCGTTGTTCTCGATCAGCTCAACGATTTTCTAAAGCCGCACGGATTTTGTTTCGGTCCGGACGTAGCCACGAGCTCACGAGCGACGCTTGGTGGAATGATCGCGAACAATTCTTCCGGCGCGCGTTGCCCAATTTACGGAACAACGGCCGATCACGTGAACTCTCTGGAAGTCGTGATGGCCGATGGACGCATCGAGAACATCGGCCGGATGCACGCATCCTTGTGCGCGGAGCGAGCTGAAATCGAAAATCTCGTCCGTGCGCGAAGCGCGGAAATGGCCGAGCGCTGGCCGCCGGGCATGATAAAACGCTGGCCCGGGTATGGCATCGAGAGGTTTCTGCGTGCGCCGAATGATCTCACAAATATTTTCGCGGGCAGCGAAGGAACGCTCGCTGCAATCTTCTCCGCCGAACTCAAAATTTCGCCGCTGCCGAATGAGAAAGGCCTGGGCCTGATCTTTTTCTCCTCTGTAGACGAAGCGATGCAGGCCACCGTGGAGCTTCTCGATCTTAAACCAACCGCAATCGAGCACATCGATCGTCCTTTGTTCGATCAAACTAAAGGTCAGCTCCATTTTCAGGCGGCGCGCGATCTGCTCGAGCTCGACACGCAGCCTTGCGAATCGATTCTGCTGGTCGAGTTCTATGATGACGTAGCCGAACGATTGTCGATTTTACAATCCAGAAAAGTCGGCCTGCGCACCAAAATCCTCACCGAGCCCGCGCAAATGAATCTCGTCTGGTCGGTGCGCAAATCCGGTCTCTCACTTTTGACCGGCTGCATTGGTCCAGCAAAACCGGTCGCGTTTATCGAAGATGCTGCTGTTCGTCCGGCCCAGCTGCCGGCCTATGTGCGGGGCTTGCGATCGATTATGAAACCGCTTGGACTGGAGGCGAGTTATTACGGCCACGCCGCCAGCGGACTTTTGCACGTCCGACCGGTCCTCGATCTGCACAACGCACATGACCTGAAAAAGTTTCGGCAAGTCGCCGATCAAACGTCCGCGCTTGTGCGCCAATTCAAAGGCTCGCTTTCCGCGGAGCACGGCGTCGGCATCGCGCGCACTGAATACATGCGCGACCAACTCGGAGATGAGCTACTCGGCGTAATGCGCGAGATCAAGCGAACGTTCGATCCGAAAAATATTTTCAATCCAGGAAAAATTTTCGAGGTAGGGATCCCGCAGTTGCGGGAGGCCGTCCGCCACACAATCGACAATCATCTTCGCGAAAACTTCACGCAGCGTCTGGAGCTCCCATTCGAGCCCGTGCTCGCCTTCGCATTCAAAGATCGCTCGTTCATCGGCAATCTCGAACAATGCAACGGCTGCGGCGGCTGCCTTAAACGGACTGGCATCATGTGCCCGACGTTTATGGCCACTCACGAAGAAGTCATGTCAACGCGCGGCCGCGCGAACATAATCCGCGCCGCGCTGGAAGGGCACGTCAACAGCCACGATTCGTTGCATTCGACGGAATTGGACGCCGCGCTGAGCAATTGTCTCTCCTGCAAAGGGTGCACACCCGAATGCCCGTCGAACGTGAATCTAGCGTTGCTGAAAGCAGAGCTGATGCGTGCACGATATCAGCGCGACGGTTTGCCTTGGCGCGAGCGACTTCTCAGCAATGTCGATTTGTTAGGCAAAATTGGCTGCCTGATGCCGCCGTTGGCAAATCGCATTCTGAATTATCGGCCGATCCGCGCCGCGATGGAGAAAACGGTTGGACTTTCCGAAAGACGTTCCCTGCCACATTACGCAAGCGAACGATTCGATCGCTGGTTTGCAAAACACTGTAGCGGCGGTCTGCGACCGCCGGACGGCGCTCATAGAGCGCCGCTACAGAAACGAGGCGAAATTATTCTCTGGGATGACACGTTTGTTCGCTACCACGAACCACACATCGGAATTGCCGCGGTCAAAGTGCTGGAAGCGCTAGGCTTCGAGGTTTCACTCGTGAAAAATCGGCGCTGTTGCGGGCGACCAGCATTTAGCCAGGGAAATCTTGATACCGCGGCAGAACTCGCGAGACACAACATCTCTCAACTTTTATCTCCCAACTCTCAGAGATCGGCGCCGATTCTTTTCCTCGAGCCGTCCTGTTGGTCGATGTTCGTCGAAGATTATCGCGAGCTAAAGATTGAGAATGCGGAGCAAATAACCAATCGCTGTTTTCTATTTGAAAAATTCATGGATGACTTGCTCGAGCGCGAACCGGATGCACTGCAGTTCAAGCATTTGAAGGCGAAGATCGCGATTCATCCGCATTGCCACGCCAAATCAATTCTGAACCCCGCATTCATGCGAAGACTCGCTGAACGTTTGCCTGGGAAGGAAGCCATTGTGCTCGACACCGCATGCTGCGGAATGGCCGGCGCGTTCGGCGCACTCGCCGAGAAATACGATCTGTCTGTCCAAGTCGCGCAGGACTTGATCGACAAGATCGAGAATCAAGGGCGCGACACACAGATCATTGCGTCAGGCACAAGTTGCCGGCATCAAATCAGCGACCTGATCCCGCAATCGCGCGGGACACGCCCGAAACACATGGCGGAACTGCTGGCCGAGGCGCTTCCGTAGCGGTACGCCTGAGGTGAGCGGCGGCTGCAAGGAAGCCAGACGCGTTTCCGTTATTGACTCCGCCGGGCCACCTCCTAGCCTCCGTTCCATGAATCCAGTTGTTGCATCCGATAAACTTAAGCGCACCGAGGTCTGGGCCGAGGATGATAAGTCAGTTCATTGGGCTGGAGCCTTTGCAGTATATGGCGGCCACGGCGCCACCGCGTCTTCGACAATCGTGTATGAAATTGAGCCGGGGCATCGTCTCGGATGGCACACCGACGCCACGGAAGAGACCCAGTATATCATTGCTGGAACTGGAGAATTGCACATGGAAGATGGCAACACCTATCGGGTCGGTCCTGGCAGTGTTTTTGCGATTCCAACACCGGTGAAACACGACCTCGTCAATGTCGGCAAGGAAACATTGCGCGCCGTCGCGTTTTTCGCCGCTGCAATGTTCACGCAAAACTTCGACAACGTGATGATGCCGCCCAAGAGCCACATCCTCGGCACTCCGAATCGAGAAGGCTAAAACGCTTCCCAGATTTCGAACACGCGAGAGCCCCGCGCACTGGCGGGCAAGCAGCGCACTATCCCTGCGGCTTCGGCGGTTCGCCCGGCTTTGCACCTTCGCCAGCTTTGGCAGGCGCAGCCCCCGCGGGAGCGCCGCCCGGGAGATCTTCATCGGGCGCGGCCAGGATCTCCGGTTCAGTGAACGAATTTGGATGATTCGCGAGCTCTTTGCGCAATGCCGCAATTTGCTCGGTCGTCACCGGACTAGCGTTGTTCCCCCACTCGCTCCGCTCATAGGTAAGAACGTCGGCAATTTTTTGGTCAGTCAATGTTTTGTCCCACGGTTGCATCACGGCTGCGCCAAATTGTTGGCCTTTGACCGTAACTGGACCTGTCAAACCTTTGAGAACAATCATCGCCGGGCGACGGGAACCGCCGGTTGTAAATTCCGAACCAGCCAGAGGTGGATATTGGCCTGCTACTCCGAGACCGTTCGCTTGATGACATGTCTGGCAATTGGCCGCAAAAACTTTCTTCCCGCGATCGTGTGGCGAAAGTTCCGCCGCCTGTTGAGCACCCTGCGGGCCGGCAGCTTTTTTCATCGTCGGCATCTCGCCGCCGTATGGGTCGAGCGCTTCACCGCTAAAATTTCCAGAGTAACGGCCAAGATATGCGCCGCCAAAAAATACCGCCAGGCCGTACACCGCGATCAACCAGATGGAAAGCGGTTCGCGACCCACACGCGGCTCGCGTTTCTCGCGTTGCACCGCGGCATGGACATCCTGGACATCAGCGATTTCGCTGTAGTCCATACCCTGGCCAGAATGCGACTCCGGTGGCGGCGTGCTCTCGTTCATTTGGGTGGCTGTCCTCCAGGCGCAGGTGAAGGCGAAGCTGCTGGCGACGCTGCGGCTGCCCCACCTGCTGATTTAACATCTTTCAGTGGATGCGATTGATTAAGCGCCATCATGTAGGCCACGAGACATTTCGCATCGTAAGTTGGAACAATCTCCCATCCTTCCGGCGGAGCGTCGGAACCGGTAAGCTGCAATGCATCTGACGAACGCGCGTCACTAATGCGGCGAGATTGGTAAAGAAAACGATAGGACGGCATGTTCGAATCGAAGTTGATACTGCGTGGCGAATAAAGATGCACGTGATGCCACGCAGCAGAATATAGCGGTGGCAATCCCGCCGTCTGTTCGGGCCATGGCGGTCCTGCGGAAGGCGGTGATGCAGCTGCCGTCGCAGCTGGACTAGTGCCCGCAACGGGTGCTTTTGCGGGAGATGCAGATGCTAAAGATGCCGCCGGAGCCGGGCTCGCTGGCACTTTCGGCGCAGGAGAACCTGAGGCCGCGACGGGAGCTGCTGCGGGCGAATTAGCAGGTGAAGGCGCAGGGCTTTCTTCTTCCTTTGGTGCGCGTGCCCCAATGTTCGCGAGGTCCTGTCCCATACGCATCTTCCCGACGAAAACAGGTCGCTCGAAAATATAATCGCGCGGCGCGCTGCGGCGGTCCCCCCATTTGCGCTCGATATCGGCACCCGCATAATCGGCGCGGACCTGTTCACTGTGACAATAGATGCAGCCGTTCGCAGCATAAACGCGTGCACCTTGCTGGACCATCCCTGATTGCGGCATCGGATAAACGTCTGTGCCTTCCTCGTCAGATTGAGGGTTGAGATGTCCGATTTGCCAGTTGGGGATCACCGTCAATCCGACCCAGGAAAACGCGAACGTTCCGAAGATTCCAAGAAAAAGCGGGACGAGACCTTTCATCAGTGTGCTTTGGCCTCCGCTTCAACTGGGTTAAGAAATGTCGGCACTGTCGCTTTCCGGCCCAGGCCAAAAAGCATCAATCCGAAATGATACGCAAAAATGAAGTGCGACACCGTTAGGAGAATCCCCGACAAACTGCGTCCCCGCAGATAAGGCATCACCGACTCGACGCTTTCACTGAAAGCGAGCGAGGGATTTTCCACGCTTGCGCCTTGCATAAAACCACCAGCAAGAAGCATCAGTGTCATCAACCCAATGCCGTAGGCCGACGCCCAGAAATGCAGTTTGATCAGCGACGCATACCGCCACTCCCGTCCGATTAATCGCGGCACGATGTAGTACATCGAACCGAAAATCACCATTGTGAAAAACGCGTAAAGACCCAGATGCGAATATGCGATGCTCGCCTGAGTAAAATTCACATAGCGGGCTACTGAACGCAGCGAAATCAAAACGCCGACCAGACTAAAGACGGTATAAGACATCGCGCCGAACACGGTAAAACGCAGAGTCGGGCTGTAGCGCATCAGCGGGAAATACCCCTGCATCGTCATATGATGATTGAGCCCGACGGTCGCGACGGGAATCAGCGTGAGGATTGTGGCTGCGATGCTGGCAGTGACCATCCAGGCTGGGAACGGCCCGTCGACCAGGCGCTGCATCCCAGTCCAGCTCGAGAACAGTGCGTAGCTCCAGAAGCCGATCGTTGCCAGGTGATAACTGTACACCGGGCGACCGATCACTTTGGGAATCATGTAATAGGCGGTGCCGAGACCGATCGCGCCGAACCAGAGAAAGAGCAGATTATTTGCGTACCACCAGCTGACAGCTGCCTGCAACACTCCCTGCACTGGAACGACGAAGAGCATTAACTGGCCGGCCGCGTAAAGCCACGGGAACCAGAGAAACGCAGCGAGTAAATACCACTGCGAAATGTAGATTTGTTCGCCGCGCCGAAAGCGAAACATCAGCACCGCCCAGGAGGCCACGAGCGTGTAAGCAACAAAAAGAATAATCGCCGCATAGCTGGGAAACTCGAGCCACTGATAACCGGTGCTATCACCGAGCAGAATTCCACATACGCCGAGGAAGACTCCCAAGTTCCAAAATCCAGCGCCTGCAACGAGGAGGAGCGGATAACGCAACACGGTGCGACACAACCGGGCCATCAGCCAAATTGCTGTGCCGATTCCCGCCATCGACGCCCAGCCGTACACCATTACGTTCATGTGTACCGGGCGCACGCGTCCCCACGTGAGGAAACTGATATCAGATAGTAAATCCGGCGTGTGCAGCTTGAATGACACAAAACTAGCGAGCAGCGTGCCAAGGATCAGCCATCCAACCGCCGAAGTGTAAAAGATCAACACCGGCACGCGCGTTGACGCATCAATCAGCGCACGTTCCAATTGTTCCGTGTCACCTGCACCAGCGGAAATGGACGGTTCTTTAAGTGGGATTCCGGCAGGATTCATGGGCTGTTAGCAGGGCTTGGTGAAGTTGGTGCCGCGGAAGCGGCCGGAGACGGCGATGCTTGGGCTGCCGGTGAAGGCGGCGGACTGGAAACCGCCGCTCCTTGGGGTGCAGCAGACGCAACCGCATGAGGTGAGGCTTGTGCGCCGCCTGGTTTCGGAGACATAGCAGCGGCCGGGGAAGCAGCACTCGCAGGAGCGCTTGCGGTTGCTTGTGCTGCTGGCGTAGCGGTAGCGATCGGACCTGCAGGCGCTGGCTTTTGCTTCGCGAGGTCAGCAACTGTCAATTCCATGGCACGCTCAATCGGGACGTGAGCGAGGCCTTTGTTTTTGTCGATCCAACCGTAAGTGGTCAAAGTCTTGTCAGCTTCCTCGCGTAAGGTCTTCAAATTCTCGATCCGTTTTTTCGCCCGGGTTTCTTCATAATCGCTTCCGCGCGGCGTCAGCCCGATGATCGCGAGCACGATCACACCAAAAAGCGCAAACAGAAGTACAATGCCGAACCACGCCGACCATGGAGCGCGTCCATGGACAACTTGATGAAGCGATTCGCTATCAGCCATATCAGTTCACCAAGTTCAAAGATTCAATCAGGCGCGGATCGCGGACCGGGAAAAGAGAAGTCCGCGGCACAATTCGCAGGTATACGAAACCGAGCGTTGCGCCGATGGCGATCAGGGAAAGGAAATCCCAGATGCTCAGATGCACGCCTGTTCCGTGTAACGCAGGCAAAACGATGATGTACATGTCCAGCATTTGCATGCACACGATCCATCCTGCTACCATGCAAAGATTGCGTGGTTCCTTCTTGACCGATTGCATGAGCAAAATCGGGAAGGATATAAAGAAGCGTCCGACCACCAGCAGCGTGCTCAGCGCCCACCACGATTCAGTGTTTCGGGTGATAAAGAATTGGGTCTCCTCCGGGATGTTCGCATACCAGATGAGCATGTACTGGCCGAAGCCGATGTAGGCCCAGAAAACTGTGAAGGCCAGCATCCATTTCCCCATGATGTGGTAATGCTCAAGAGTGATGATGTCCTTCAAATATCCAGCCTGTCGCAATGCTGTGATGACCAGGACAAGCAGCGACATCGAGCTGCCCGCTGCGCCCGCGAAGATGTAGACGCCAAACATGGTGGAGAACCAGTGATAGTTCAGGCTCATCAGCCAATCGAACGCACCAAAGGTGAGACAAAGCGCGAACATCGGAAGGCTGATAAACGCCAGCTTACGCATCAGGAGGGTGAACCGGGGGTTCCCATCCTTGTCCTGGTTCACTGATAAGCGACGTAAAGCGAGCGCTGCGCAAAGAAAGAAGCCGAGAAACACAATGGCGCGGACTAAAAAGAAACCCCAATTGAGATAGGCGCGCTTGGCGTCAAGTGAATGTTCGACACCGGGTGGGATATCCATCCACGAATAAAGATGGCGCCGCAGGAGGAGGATTGGCACAAAAAGAATCGCCAGTACCACCAGTAAGACTCCAATGTTTTCCAACTGGCGCCGTACGACCACCGACCAGTCGGCGTCGGTGGCGTGATGCACAATCGTCCAGAAAAAGCAGCCCGCACAAAGCGTGAAGAAAAACGCGAACGCAAAAAGCCATGAATAACTGAATTGATGCGGATTTAGAAATGCGCCAACGACGCAAAGCGCCAGCGCCACGATGGCGATCAAGCCGAGAAGTGACGAGAGACCTGCAAAGCGGCTGCTCTCGAGATATTCGCCTTCAGGTGTTGGGGCAGTTTGGGAACGTTCGCTCATTTTGCTGTAGCCGGCGGGGGTGACGCCGGTGTCTCCAATTCCGCGCGCCGGTCTTCGGGAACATCGGCTACTGTTGCGTTTTGGCTGCGCTGTAATGCGCGCAAGTATGCGATGATCGCCCAGCGATCGGGCACAATGACGTTTGGACCGTAAGCCATCATCGTGTTCTTGCCGTTGGTGATCGTGTTGAAAATTTCGCCGTCAGACATCTTGCGGATTCGTTCATCCTGCAGCGTCACGACGGTCGCCAGGCCGTACTGCTTTGTGATCCCATTACCTGCTGCGGTAGCTCCGTGACACATGGCGCAAGTGATATTGAAACGCTGTTGCCCGCGTTCCATTAATTCGGGGGTGACTGGGACCGGAATCCCTGTTCCCCAGTGATCGCCCATCTTACCAGTGTTATAATAATCCGTGCCGCTACCAAAATCAGGGCGCGGATGAGACCAGGCACCCACATCGGCTCCGGGTTGCTTGGCTAGCCCGAACTTTGGCATCTCATAGCCGATCGGTACCGTGCCCGCGACCGGCAGACGTGGCCCGCGCCCGTCGGCAAAAAGCCCGAGCGGCGCTTGTGCCCGGACCTTCATCTGGCGCACCATATCGGGAAAAACCTCGGTCGGCGGCGCGGTGCTCTTCTGCCCGCGAAATCCAAACACCGCGACAATTGCGATCCCACACAAAACAAAAATCACCAGAAAGCCGCGCAGCATATTCAGTCCTCGTGCACAATGGTGACGTGTTCGCCGCCGGTTCTTTCCAATAATTCGCGTACACCGTTTTCTGTGAACCGCGGATCGCGTGATTCGATCGCGAGAAAAAATCCGTCGTTGCTTACGCGGATGAACCGTTCCCAATTGAACATTGGGTGGTACCAGCGGGGCAATCCGTTCATCCCGAGCATCGAGAAAAATGCAGCGAACGCCCCGAATAGGACCGTCAGTTCAAACATGATCGGGAAAAAGGCTGGGACGGTCCAAAAATTCCACGGCTTACCGTGCACATCGAGTTGATACAGAATCGATGACGGCCCGAATTCGACGACAGCGGCAGTAAGCAAACCTGTAACGCCGCCGAACAAAACCCATCCGCTCAACCAGGATTTTCCCAGCCCCATCGCCTGGTCCATTCCGTGAATCGGAAACGGCGAATAGACATCCCAGCGTTTGAAGCCGGCGTCACGAACCTGTTTGGCTGCTTCGTAAAGTGCGGCTGCACTGGGATATTCCGCAGCCATGGCGTACACCTTGTGACCAGAAGGAGTTCTCATCATCACGCGTGCTCCTTTCCGCTGCGCGGGTGGCCGTAATGGGGGTCTGCCTCTGGCACGGCGGTCTTAACTTCCGACATGGCAATCATTGGCAGAAAACGAATGAAAATCAGGAACAGCGAAGTGAAAATCCCGATCGTTCCGATGTAAGTCCAAATGTCCACCCACGTCGGGTGAAAAACTCTCCATGAGGACGGCAGAAAATCGCGGATCAATCCACCGGCGATAATGATGAAGCGCTCAAACCACATGCCTGCGTTCACGCACATGCAGACGAAAAAGACGACAAACACATTCCGGCGGCACCACTTGAACCAGAAAAGTTGCGGCGAAAGGCAATTGCAGAAAAGCATGCCTAACCACCAGTACCACCAGTAGGGACCAAAGATGCGGTTCCAAAAGGCGAATTTCTCGTAGGCGTTGCCGCTGTACCAAGCCACGAAAAACTCCATTGAATAGGCGTAAGCGACGAAGGAACCGGTCAACAAAATGATCTTTGCCATCTTGTCGACGTGT
>JBKPRQ010000059.1:0-9347 GCA_046734635.1 Verrucomicrobiota bacterium | reverse complement strand
TCCATGTCCAGCAAACGCGTGATCCCGCCCACCGCGTCATTGGTGTGCAGGGTGCTAAAAACAAGGTGACCGGTCATCGCTGCGCGGATCGCAATATCAGCAGTTTCGACATCACGAATTTCCCCGACCATGACAACGTTGGGGTCTTGCCGCAAAATGTGACGCAGCCCTTTTGCGAAAGTCAGATCGATCTCCGGTTTCACATCGATTTGCGAAACACCCGGAATTCGATATTCCACCGGTTCTTCGACCGTGATGATGCGCCGCTGCACTGAATTGATGCTGCTCAGGAAGCAATAAAGCGATGTCGATTTTCCGCAGCCTGTCGGACCTGTGAGAAGAATGATTCCGTTGGGCTGCGCCAGCAGGTGCCGAATAATTTTCTCCTGCTTTTCGCTGAGATCCAGCCGGTCAAATCCAAACTGCTGTTGGCTGCGGATGAGCAATCGCAGACTGATCGATTCACCGTTTACAGTCGGGATAGTCGAAACGCGCACGTCAATGTTTTGATCGTTCGACTGCAAATTAATGCGCCCGTCCTGAGGCAGACGGCGCTCCGCAATGTCCATGTGCGACATGACTTTCAGGCGCGAGATGATGGCCGATTGCAGAACTCGCAATTGCGGCGGCACAGCCACCTCGTGCAAGATCCCGTCGATTCGATAACGGATCCGCAGATCGTTCTCCAGCGGTTCAACGTGAATATCTGTTGCGCGCTCGAAGATCGCTTCACGAATGATCTGGTTTACAAATTTCACAACCGACGCTTCGGGGTCGTCGTCATTCAACTCGATCGCCGTGTCAGCGTCGTGCAACACCTCGAAGGAACGATTCGTCTTAAGAATTTCATCGAACGTTTCTGCGCCAACGCCGTAGAGAGTTTTCATCGCGCGCAGAACTTGGGCGCGCGGCACCAGCACCCATTCGACCGGCTTTTTCGAAAGCTGCGAAGCAAGTTGGCGGCCGATCGAATTAAAAAGATCGTACGTCGCCAGTACCACCGCGTTTTCCTTCACCTCGATGGGCAGAATGTGATGTTGAAAAACAAAACGGCTCGGTAAGGCCGATAATGTCGCGCGGTCAATCTTCTTCGCGTCGATCGACGTGACCGGCACTCGAAAGAAATTGCCGATTGCGCCGAGGAAACGCTGCTCGTCTACTTTGCCGGAATCCAGTACCTGGCTCACCCACGAGCCGCCATTCAAGTTAACGGCCAGCTGCGCTGCTTCCTCAGTCGAAGGGACACCGCTTTCCAGCAGTAGATTAACCAACGATTGATTGGCGGGTGAAGTCATTCAGCGCAGCGTTCAGTAGAATCGACAATGCAGAATCGGAAGCGTTCGAATGAAGCTCATTTAGGCCGTTTCGCAAGGTCTTTCACGCATAATGCGTAATCAAGGAACGGTGCTCTCGACTTCGCACCTGCGCTCCTTGAGCGCTCAAGGTAAATGCAATGCGCGCCGTACGGGGACGGTAAGTGTCCCCGTAACGCGCATCGAAGAGTTCTTTTGAAGCCGTGCAATGGCCTCGCTCACTTCCGGCGTAAATACACCATTGACGGGTCCGCAATAATAACCAAGCCGACGCAGCGCAGTTTGCATGGAGCCCACATAAGCAGGCTGCTGAATTACTTCCTCATTACTCTTGAAGTAATAAGACCATCGCCACTTGTAGCGCGGCGCAAAGTCGGTGGCGTTAAGAGCCTTCCCCTGGTGGAGAAGAGCCCAATCGTCTCTCTGCGCCAACGGATCGACTGAACGAATAAAATCGTAATCCAAAATATCGTACTCGTCGGCTTGCGCGATGGCCGCGCCCAAAGCGAGAATCAAGGCAAGAGCTATTCGTTTCATATAAGGAATTGAGTTTACCTCATATCTTTCGGTTCGGGAATATCAGGTGGTGGCAAGGTTAGCTGTTTGCCCTCTCGGGTTTTGGGGCAATCGGGACATTCGTTCTGATCCAGGTCCGCGCCAAAATGCGTGGTGTTCTCCCACCTCTGACGAAGCCGATACTGATCCAACTTGGTCAGGGTCACCTGCGGGCACATGAGAATGACTAATTCCTGCCGCTGTTTGCCACTTGATGTGCTACGGAACGCGGCGCCGATGAGAGGAATGCGTGAGAGATAAGGAAAACCCTCGGTCTGCTTCTGCTTCTGCTCCTGGATTAATCCGCCCAGGATAATGGTCGATCCGTTTTTCGCAGAAACATTCGTGCGGATATACTTGGTATCGATTGTCGGCACCAAATTACCGCTGATGAGCACGTTTCCATTCGGCACGAGGCTGTCGATCTTCTGCAAAATATCGAGCGACACTTCCTTCTCGGAATTAATGAGGGGGACCACCTCGAGCTGCAAGACGACCTTCTTGTACTCGATGCTCGATTGGATAGAGCCAACATTCAGAGTGGTTGTGGCATTCGTCAAAGTGCTCGTTGGCACGGGAACCTCCTGCCCGGACGCGATAATGGCTTTTTTGTTGTTGCTGGTGAAAACCGTCGGTCGCGACAAAACTTTGAAACGATTGGTGGCCTCAAGCAGATGCACAATGGCAGCGAAAGCGTTGCCGGCTGCCACGTAAATGTTGGTCCCGGCGCCCACATTCTGAATAATATTGCTGAAGTTAATCAGGTTCGACGGATCCAAGATGTTGGTCGGCGGGGCCGAGCCACCGGGCAGCGGAATTCCGGGATCATGGTTCGGATTACCACTGTTGAATATATTGTTATTGCGGTTCGTGCCGAGGAATCTGTTGTGGTATTTCGCGAACCAATCGACGCCGAATTCCTCGTTGTTGCCAAGTGTCAACTGACCGATCACCGTGCTCAGCGCGACTTGCGGTGCCTGGACGTCCATTTGGTCCAGGATCTTTTCCACTTTCACTACAACCTCACGGTTTCCAAGGACGATGATGGAGTTGGCGCGCTGATCGGCGATGAGCTTGGAGTTACCCACTGTGACCGCTTGCGGCGTGGTATTGACCGGTTGAGTGGAGAGTTCCTCGGAAATGTTCAGCGTGCTGCCGCCTTGCGTGCCTGACGTGCCAAATTGGGATGAATAGGGATTTGTTCCGCCAGTGGTGCCGGCGCCTCCTCCTCGTTGTTGTTGCTGCGGTTGCGGACTCGCACCTGGCAGGCCGCCACCGGGCACGGCACCAGCGCCCTCCGTCCCCGGCTCGGTCAACGCCTGAACCAGCACCGGCAGAACGTCACCGGCGGAGACATATTGCAAATAGCGGGTGACGGGTTTTGCAAACTCAACGTTGGCATCAAATTCCTGGATCAGTTGCCGAATGAACGGCATGTTGATCGGCCGCGTCACCACGTGGATACGGTTCGTGCGCACGTCGGGAGTTAGTTTGATTTTCCCCACGATGATGGCTTCCTCGGACAGCACGTTTAATCCGGCACCTTCAACCTGCTGCGGCTGGGGAATCGCTCCGGGAACCTTCACACTCCGGACACCCGGCTGAGTGGGCGATTCGGTGCCCTTTTCGAAAATGTCTTTGAGCATGTCGGCGACCTTGCTCGCGTCGGCGCGGTCGAGTTTGATAAATTCACTCACCACTTCCGCCGGCGCCACATCCACTTGGTTAATAACGCTGGCCAGCTGCCGGATGATGTCCGCGTTCTGCGTCACCAGAAGAGCGGATGCTTTCGGCAAAGCGAGAATATTGATCGTACCTGAGCTTCCCTGAAAATATGCCATCAACACTTGTTGAAGTTCCTGGGGATCCGCATATTGCAGTCGAAACAGGAAGCTGATTACCGGGTTTCCCGGCGGGATATCCGACAGATCGGAAACGATTGGCACCGGCGCTTTCCTGGGATTTTGGCCCGCTCCGACAACGTCCACCAAGTCGCGGCCAGCCGGAACGAGAGAGATCCCGTTCAGGGACATACTCATCTCGATGATCTTGATGGCTTCCTCGCGCGACACATCTTTAGCGATGAAGATGTTCACCTTGCCCTGCACGAAATTATCCATCACCAGCTTCTTGCCGGTTAGCTGTTCATAGAGATGGAGGACATCGACGACGTCGCTGTTCGGGAATTGAAGCCGAACCATGGCGGGCGCGTTTGGAGGGGCAGGCGCCTCTTCTGGAGGCGGGTTCGCAACCTTGGGAACAGCTGGTTCGGGACGAGCTGGTTTACTCTGACCCAAAACGGCGGTCGCGCTGGTGAGCAAGAGAGTCGCGATGCAGAAAAAGCGGTGCACGGCCTTACTTGGATGGATGGGCGACGCTAGTGCATTTATGAGACCCGTCAAAATATTTCCCCCGGTTGAACAATCCTGAAGCTGGACGCAGCAGGGCACCTAGCTTACAAGGGATTGCCGCCGCCGCAAATGATCAGTCCCCTAAGTCTGGGTAGAGCGTACTGCATCGCGATCGTTTCTTGTACCATCTTGGCGATGGCGGTCGCTGTCTTCGCAGCGTCCGAACAAACCGCGAATTCAGCGACTCAGATTCGATCTGTTCTTCAGGCGCAGCAGGATTCTTGGAACCGGGGCGATATCGACGGATTTATGAACGGGTACGCTCGCTCCGCATCGACTGTCTTCATTTCGGAAGACACAATCAGACGCGGCTGGAAAACTGTGCGCGATCGTTACAAGCAAAAATATTCCGATCGCGCGAAGATGGGGACACTGGTGTTCTCCGACCTTGAAATCACACCGTTGTCATCTGATTTCGCCGTAGCGTCGGGCCGCTGGGGACTGAAGCGTGCAAACGACCAGCCACACGGCCGCTTCACGCTGATTCTCAAACGTCTGCCGGAAGGCTGGCGAATCATCCGCGATCATACATCGGCGGCTCCGTAGAAACCGTGATTCGAAATGCGTGAAAGGTGATTGGTCGTTAGCCGATTTAACGAATCACAAATTACGAATCACGATCTCAAACGCGTTAACAGCTTCTCATGGATGTTATCAAACCCGCCGTTGCTGAAAACCGCGACGACATCGTTTGGTCGCAGCATTGGCACGATTCGATCCACGATCGCATCGGCGTTCCGCTCATAAAACGCAGGACGGCCCGTCTTGGCGATGGTCGCCACAACCTTTTCAGCATTTAATCGCTCTGCTTCAGGGATCTGTTCCAGCTTGGCGACCTGTGCGATGAAAACTCCATCGGCCAGCTTCAGCGCATCGGGTAGCTGCTGTTGAAAGACTGCGCGCCGCGTTGTGTTGGAGCGCGGTTCGAAGACAGCCCAGAGGCGATTTCCGCGAAAGCGATGGCGCAACGCTTCCAAGGTGGATGCAATCGCCGTCGGATGATGTCCGAAATCGTCGATCACTCTCACGCCTCGCGCTTCTCCGCGGACTTCCTGTCGTCGCGCAATGCCGGCAAAAGTCTTGAATGCGCTGTCGATTTTCGCCATCGGCACATCGTAAAACCGTGCTGCCATCGCTGCCATCGCTGCGTTGTGCACATTGAATTCGCCTACCAGCGGAATTTCGAACGTCTCATCTCCTAGCTTGAATCTCGAACCTTCGGCCGAACAGGCGACATCACGGATTCGCTGCGCGCAATTCTTCGAGAAACCCACCTCAATCATCTGAGCAAGACAATCCTTCGCCACTTCGACGCAATTTGGATCGTCCCCGTTGACCAAAACCATGCCGTTCCTGGGAACGATGTTGAGCAGACGCCGGAAGCTCAGCTTGATTTCATCGAGGTTGTTGAAAATATCCGCATGATCGAACTCAATGTTGTTTATGATCAGCAGCTCCGGCAGGTAATGAATAAATTTCGAGCGCTTGTCGAAAAACGCCGAATCGTACTCGTCGCCCTCGATCACGAAATACTTTGAGTCATTCAGGCGTGCGCCCTGGCCAAGATTTGTCGGAAGTCCACCAATGACGTAACCGGGTTTGTATCCAGCTGTTTCCATGATCCAGGTGAGCAGCGCGGTTGTCGTTGTTTTCCCGTGAGTGCCGGTGACGACAAGATTATGACGACCGCGCAAAAAATAATTCTTCAGCACTTCAGGCAACGAAAGATAAAGGAGCTTCATGTTCAGCACAGCTTCCACTTCCGGATTGCCGCGCGTCATCGCGTTCCCGATCACCACCACATCCGCGTCGGCCGGGATGTTTTCCTCGCGATAGCCCTCTTTTAACGAGATGCCTTTTTCCTGAAGAAAGGTCGACATCGGCGGATAAACATTCTCGTCAGACCCAGTCACTTTGAATCCGCGCTCCTTCAGCGCTGCCGCCACTGATGCCATGGCCGTGCCGCAAATCCCCAGGAAATGAAAACTCTTCGGCGCTTCCTTCACGCGGATTCTTTACGCCGCGCGGCAAATTTCGCCAGCGCAATCGGAACCGTCACTTCTTCTCGAAAACCTCGACCGCCGCCCACGCTTCATTGGGAGGGGTCTGTTCGTATTCGAGCGCGCGATCCAGATACATTTTGGCCAGCAAGTCGTCCGGATAAAATTCCAGGAACCGTGAAAACAGAATTTTGGCATCGGTGAAATCGCGTGTCCGAAATTTCTCCAATCCCTCCTCGTATGTATCGAGCCACTTTAGGAATTCTGGATCCACTTCCTCGTCTCGCGCCGCGACGAAAGTAAAAATATCCACCGGTTTGCTTTTGCCTTTCACCTGCACTCGAGCAACCGAGCGAATATGAACCTCGTCTCTCGCCAGTTCAGCCGCCGAGGCGCCAACGAGAATATCCACGCCGTAAATTCGGGTGAGACCTTCGAGCCGCGACGCAAGATTAACGGAGTCGCCAATAACTGTGGGATCCATCCGCTCGTGTGAGCCAATGTTGCCGACGATCACCTCGCCTTGATTGATGCCGATGCCCATGCCAAGCCCCATGCGGCCTTCCTCCCGCCATCTTTGATTGAGCCGCCGTAATTCCCGCCGCATCGCCAGTGCCGCGCGCACGCAATCTTTGGTGTCCTGCGCCATGCCAAAACTGCGCACATTGCCCCAGACAGCCATGATCGCGTCGCCGATGAATTTATCGAGCGTGCCGCCATTCCTAAAAACCACCGACGTCATGCGGCTTAAGTACTCATTAAGTTGCGCGACCAATGCCTCGGGATCGGCCTTTTCCGACAACGTGGTGAAACCAATTAAATCCGAGAACAAAATCGTCGCAGGGACGCGGACTCCGCGCAGCGAGCTGTAATAGCTGTCCGGATTTTCCAGGATCTCCCTGACCAAATTTTTCGAGACGTAACGCTCCAACGTGCGCCGAGTGCGCAATTTCTCGAGCCGCTCGAGTGCGTATTCGAAACCGAGCGAAAATATACCGCTCAACACCAAGGCTGAGAGAACCGGAACAGTGAGAAGCAGCAGCCCCGTTCCGTCGTAACACCATCGTGCCGCGCCAAGATAGGCCGCCGTAATCAGAACCAGTGTGCCAAGACAAAGTAGCGGCCGGCGCAAAAAGGCAACCAGCAACCACGCTGTAAGGCCGGCCATGCCAACCAGCGCGAGACCGGTTCTGGCCGATGTGGGCCTCAAAAATTCATGATTCAATGCCGCAGCCATCGCCTGCAAATGAAGCGCAGGGCCCAATGTGGTTGGACTCATCGGCGTAACCACGGTGTCGTGCTCCACCTGCGCCGATGATCCGACCATCACGATCTTGTCCTTAAAAAACGCGCCGTCCGCGTAATTGGCATGCCAAAATTTTGGATCGAAAACTTCGTAGAGCGGTCGGGGTGCAAACGCGTCCGGGGACGTGAAACGAATCAGGTGGCCACGAAAACCATCTGGCACATCACTCGCGTGGCCAATTTTGGCGAGGGCCCGGGCCGAAAGAGATTGATAAATTTCCTGGCTTGGGTCCGGTGGTAAGTCGGCAAGTTGCCGATCAGTTATGCGATACGTCACGGCGCGGATTTTTCCATCGATTGGATCGGCCCAGAAATTGACGAACCCAACGCGATTATCCTGCAATTGCGGCGGCGGAATCAGCATATTGTTTGGCGTAACGGCCTGGGCCGCGTTCGCCACGTCGAAATTAGCGCCGATTACGACCTTATCGCGGTACCGATCAAGCGCAGCATGAAAGGCGGGATCACCGTCATTGGGCGGACTAAAGATCATGTCGAACATGACCGCGCGCGCCCCCGCGCCAAACAACCGGTCGAGCAAAAGCGCCCATACTTCGCGTGACCATGGAAATGGCTTCTCGGTCATCAGCTGAAACGCGCGGTTGCTCACGATTTCTTCAGCAGTCAGCGGCGGCAACTGCAATGTGCTTTGGTCGATTCCGAGAAAAACAAAATCGGACGGCGCAGGCGTCTTTCGGCCTTCGCGTCGAAGCAAGTCCTCAAAGCTCTGTTCGCCGCGCCACGGCGCGGAAATAAATGGGACGCCCGGAAAAAAATGACCGAGAAAAATCAAGGCCGTCCAGAAAATGCAAATGAAAGCGAGGACCAGGAGACGATGACGCCCGAGCCAGTGCATGCCTGCGGAATCTAGCACTAAAACGTTGAAGCGTTAAAGCATGACGTAATCGGCCCGCCTTAAGAATTGAACAGTTCAACGCTTAATCTGCGCCCCGCAGAAAGCAGTTGTCATTCTCCACTCGCTACTTATTGTTCGTCACTCGGCGCTGCCGCGTCGTGACGATCTGTGCACCTGGTTCCGGGCAACGGGACTGCATCAGCGAGTGAGGTCGCAAAGATCGATAATGAAACGAACAGCTCGCTGAACGAGGAACCCCGAAGCGATTCGGGGAAACAACCATGCCAAGAGCTACTAACGCCCCGGCAAGCCGGGCGCGACGCAAACGAGTCTTAAAAAAAGCCAAAGGCTATCGCGGACGCCGTTCAAAACTTTTCCGCTACGCGAAAGACGCGATCATGAAAGGCCAATATTGGGCCTATCGCGACCGTAAAACGCGTAAACGCACGTTTCGTTACCTCTGGATTCAACGGCTAAACGCTGCCGCTCGCGCAAATGGACTGACTTACAGCCGCCTTGCAGAGGGATTAAAAGTCGCAGGCATTGGCCTCGACCGAAAAATTCTCGCCGATCTTGCCGTCAGCGATGAGATCGCATTCAAATCAATCGTCGATCAGGCAAAAAGCGCGCTGGAAAAGAAAAGCAAAAAAGCGGCGTGACCTTGCCGTAGGAGCGATCAAGCGTTGATGCGCTGTAGCGGATTCGCTTCAACGCTTCAACTCTTTTAACCCTTTAACGTTTCGATGAGCCATCCACTCGAACAACTGCGTGAGGATGCACTACGCGAAATCGAAGCCTCACGTGACGAACAGGCGCTCGAGACGGCGCGCATAAAATATCTCGGTAAAAGCGGCAGCGTGTCTGCGTGGGGCGAGCAGATGAAAACGCTGAGCAAGGACCAAAAGCC
>JBKPRQ010000058.1:0-7937 GCA_046734635.1 Verrucomicrobiota bacterium | reverse complement strand
AATGCCAAGGCGCTTTATTGGTTGTGCCTTGGACAATGAGCGGCGGGGTAGGGAGCTCCCGCCGCTTTCCTTCCGGTAACATTCGATTCAAGGTAATGGCTCGCTTGATTCTGAATTGCGAAGGAGTCGGTCTCATAATGCGTGAGTTGAGTCGCGACATTGTCATGATTGGCCGTTCTCCATTTTCGGCAAAAATCCTAGGGATCCTCGCAACACACTAGGCCGAAATCCGAGCGCCAAATACGAGTTTTTTTGAATTGGTGCGCTAGCGAATTTTTTTCGAAACAAAGTGGGTACTGGGTTCGTTGTTATTGCGTAACCAGATGGATTTAACTCTCCAAGAATTGCTGCGACTGATAGGGTTGATCCTCGTCTGTCAGAGCCCGGCATGGGCGCTTTTGCTGGGCTATCTTCTAGCGAACCGACGATAACGGAAACGGGGTATTTGAGCCGTAAACTGCGGGACACAGCCGCCACTACAGCGTCAATGCTTTTTGTAACCGAAGAAACCGCGGCTGCGGATGATGTCGGCAACTTGGGGTGGCACCATCTGGTCCCAGCTTTCGTCCCCTTCAGCGATGCGTTTGAGAACGTCCCGTGAAAAGATCGGCAGATATTTGGGATTATAATTATCCAGCTGCACGAAACTGCCGCGACCGACCAGATAACCGTAGAGCGGTTGCAGGTCGGGTTTCACCTGCACGGTGTGAATGGTTTCTAGTTCGTCCTTGGGAGCGCGTTGCTTGGGATAAACGTAGACTTTCAAGTCGTTCTTAAAGAGACGTCCGAAGTTCTCAAGAATGCCGCCGGGCAAGTCGGCATAATATTTTTCGTCGAACAATTCGTAAACACTCGGCACGCCCATGACGATGGCGATGCGTTCGCGAGTACGCCAGGAAAGATAGGCGGCGAGCCGATAGTATTCGAAGTAATCGGAGATGAGCACGGTCATGCCGCACGCGGCCAGGACTTCGGCGCGCGCGAGGAAATCGCGGCGATCAATCTCTTTGCCGCCGGCGAGCAAATTACGCATGGTCAATTCCATCAGTGCGAGGATGGGTTTGCCGGCCACCGCGGGCTCCTGTTTAAACTTAATCAGCGCGGACTGGAACATGTCGAGATTGACGTACGTGACCGGACGAAAACTCCCGCGCTCAACCAACACCGCTTTGTTATGCAACATGTCGGACGGCTGCAACACTTCGCGGTTCGGGCCGAACATGGCGGCGCCACTGAGTCCCAGCTGCACGAGCTTGAGCGCCATGACGCGGTTATCCACGTTGCGAAATTCGATCCCGCTAAACTCGAGCATGTCGATCTCGAGCCGACGCGTGGTGAGATTGTCGAGCAGCGATTCGACGAGCTCTTCCGGCACGTGACTCAGGAAAAACGCGCCGTAACAAAGGTTGACGCCCACGATGCCGAGCGCTTCCTGCTGTGCTGATGCTTCCTCGTCGAGCATGCGGATGTGCATCAGCACCTGGCTCGGCTGATCGTTGGCGCGACTCTGAAATTTGATGCCCATCCAGCCGTGGCATTCGTGTGTGCCGCGATAGCTCCGCGCCACCACGGTGTCGGCGAAAGCGAAAAAAGAAGTGTTATCGCCGCGCTCCACCGCGAGTCGTTCAATGTCGAGATCAAATTCGTAGTCGAGCATCGCCTGCAGCCGATTGCGCGAAACGTAGCGGTCGACGTGCCCGTAAATGGCGTCGCTTACTTTCATGTCGTACGCCGAGATGCTTTTTGCGACGGTTCCTGCGGCGCCACCGACGCGGAAAAACCAGCGCACCACTTCCTGGCCCGCGCCGATCTCGGCGAACGTGCCGTACCAGCGCGGATCGAGATTGATCCTTAGCGCCTTCGAATGGGTATCGATTGGTTCCTCTTTCACGGGGGTGAGAAGAGAATACTACAATCTATGTTCGGGTAATACAGTGACTTTGCGGTAACGAAAGCAGGCGTAGGGGCGCGTGTCCTCACGCGCCGATGGAGACCAAGGTCGTGCGGCTGAGGACAGCCGCCACTAGCGCATGGGCGTGAAAAGCGAGAGTCATTTGGGTGACAACCGCGTTACCGAAGGAATGGGTCGAATTGCTTGCGGTCGGCTCAATTGTTGTGTCTTGTCACGCCCTCACGAATAATTAGTCAATCGATAAGCTCACATTATGAATGCTCCTGCAAATCCAAATAAAGCACTCTGGGAAAAAGGCGATTTCACGCGCATTGCCGCGACGATGCGCGAAAGCGGAGAAGCGCTCGTGCAGCGACTCGGGATCACGAAGGGACACAAAGTGCTGGATCTCGGTTGCGGCGATGGCACCACGGCATTGCCCGGGGCGAGACTCGGCGCCGAGGTGCTCGGTGTCGATATCGCGCGGAACCTGGTCGAGGCTGGGAACAGGCGGGCCGCGAAGCACGGCCTGAACAACATTAGGTTTCAAGAAGGAGACGCATCGAATCTGGAGCAGCTGCCGGACAAGTCTTTCGATGTCGTCGTTAGTATCTTCGGCGCGATGTTTGCGCCGAAGCCGAACGAGGTTGCCAAAGAGATGGTGCGCGTGACGCGGCCGGGAGGTCGGATTGTGATGGGCAACTGGATTCCAAATGATCCCACGCTCGTGGCGCAGATTTTGAAGATCTGTTCAAACTACACGCCGCCACCGCCCGAAGGTTTCGTTAGCCCAATGACATGGGGCATCGAGAGCAATGTGATTGAGCGTTTTGCCGGTGCAGGAGTTCCGGCGGAGAACATCTCCTTCGAGCGGGACACGTTCATCTTCAATTTTCCGGGGAGACCCTCGGCATTCGTCGATGAATTCAGGAAATATTATGGGCCGACCATGAATGCGTTCGAAGCCGCGGAAAAAAAAGGCAAAGCGGCTGAGCTACAGAAAGAATTGGAAGAGTTGTTCGACAGTCAAAACAAGAGTCAGGCTGGCACTTCCATTCCTGCAACCTTCCTGCGTGTTACGGTCGCAGTTTGACGCGGCAGCATTGCGGGTGATTCTCGCGAATTAAGATGTAGTGGCGCGTCTCCTCACGCGCAAAACAAGCCCACGCCATGCGGTCGCCGCTACAACGGCGTTGCGGTCGTTAGCGTTGGCCTGGCTTTTTCTTGTTTTGCTGCTGTTGTTGTCCGCCGCTCGGCTTGGGACGATTACCTCCGCCTCCCATTTGTGGATGTTTCCCTCCCATTTGAGCGTTACGCGCTCCCATTTGTGGATTGCGCGACATTTGATTCATCGTATGCGGCTGACCGGGATGACCTCCGGGTCCAGCCATTTTGCCGGAGTGCATTTTGCCCTGGTTTCCCTGGAGATTTCGCTGATTGTTCGTGCGATTTCCCGCTCCGACCTTCTTCCCTTGATTTGCAGTGTTGATTTTGTTGCCGCCGCCTCCGGCGTTGCCTGCGCCTGCTCCTTTGAGATTACGTTCGTTTACGTTCCCTGCTTTCTTCCCGCCTTGTCCGGCTTCTGCTCCAGCTCCGGCTCCAGCTTGTTTTCCTTTGCCTTGCCCAGCACCTGCGCCCTGGCGATTAACATCGTTTGCGTTCCCGATTTTGTTCTCACCTTTACCCGGGCCAGCTCCAGCCGTAGTTCCGGCGCCTTCAGCGCCAACTTTACTTTCTCCGGCGCCGTGGGTTTTGTCGAACGATTTGACCGCATCTGTGTTTGGTTTGCCCTTGTTCGCGGACGCGCGGAGATTTTGATCCTTGCTCGCTGCCTGCTGACGTTCCAGCTGCTGCGAAGTTGGCCCCTGTTTCCTAGCGTTCGCTGCGGCGGCTTTCTGTTCCGCATTCGGCTGCGCATTCACGCCGTTGGGTCCATTAAAGCTGGCGCGGTTATTGGTCACATTTCTGGTGAACGAGTTATTAACGTAGGTGTTACGTACAACGTTCGTATTCACGCGGGTCACGGCGGTGTTGTAGGCGAAGGTGTTTCCATTCCATCGGCCTCCCCAGTAGCCGTTTCCGGTGTAGCCATAACCGTAATTAACGCCTCCGTAAAAACCGACGGTCGGTCCCCAGTAACCCTGGTTAAAAGCGTAAACGCCGTTGTTCCAGCCCCAGTATGGCGGTGTCCAAAGCAGACCCACTGATGGCGGAGGGACCCAGACGCCCGGCACCCAATAATAATCCCCGACATCATAACCATAACCCCAGTAACCGGGAGTCCAGATATAGCCCTCGACGGGGCAAGGCGGTTGCTCGTACACCGGCAGAACCGGCGGAGCGAAATTGACCGATATCCCCACCTGCGCCTGCGAAGACGCCAACGGCAAGCTAACAAGTAGAAATGCAGCTAAAACAAACGAACGCAATTTCATAATAGTTGTTCTTTTTAGTAGTTAACCAGACCCAGATCAAGAAGTAGCGCGGAAGAAGTAAGAAAGGATAAGTTCACGCGCCCCCCTCACTTCTTGAGTTCGAAATTTTTGGCTTTGTCGCGCTTAAAAATTCGAGGTTCTTCAACTGCGCGTCAGGACGGTGCGCCCTCGCCGCGGCGAGCAACGTTTTTGGAGGATCTCGAGATCAGTCGCGGTGCCGATCTTTTGACTTAACGTTCCCACGTCTCGGCTTTCAGCCGCGCTTCGCTTGTCTATGTCGCACTGCTTCCCGCCGGCTCCATTCCCTTGTCTGCACAGAAACCGCTTGGCGTTATTTCATTCTGTCGAACGTTTTCTGTAACACCTCGAGATCGGTCGCTTGCCCGACCTTCTCTCGAGTTTGCTCAATCCACTTCTTCTCCAGCGCATTCTTGGTCGGACGATCGGTTTCGTAAAACACGCCGAAGACGCCTGGGAACGGGAGCGACGCCAGTTTGTAAGCAGCCAATTCATCAGTCACGTCATGTCGTAACTCATCTTCGGGCGTGCCGTCCCATTTCTTTTCCTGGATGAGATCGAAGCTTCCGCCTTTCTTCGGGTTGGCTGGATCGAAGACGTCCGGGAAAAATTCGACACATTCGCTCAAGCATTCGATGACGCTGAAGCCCTGATGATCGAATGCGCGCTCAATCATTTGAATCATGTGATTGACGTTCGCGGCGTGGGTACGCGCGATGAACGTCGCGCCCCCAGCGATCAGTTTTTTCATCGGGTTGACCGGCTGATCGATTGCGCCCGTCGGATCGGTCTTGGATTTGAACCCGATGGGCGACGTCGGCGAGGTTTGTTTCTTCGTTAGGCCATAGACGAAGTTATCCATGATGAAGTAAGTCATGTTGATGTTCTTGCGTCCGCCGTGATCGACATGGTTTCCACCGATGGAAAACCCGTCGCCGTCACCGCCGAAAAGAAAAACATGAAGATCGGGTCGGGCGAGGCTGATGCCGGACGCGAGCGGAACAGCGCGACCGTGGATAAAATGCGCGCCGTGGCCGTTTACGAAATAAGGAAAGCGCGACGAACAACCGATGCCTGCGAGAGTGACGATCTTTTCGTGCTCGACGTTGCGTTTCTCCAGGACTTTGTAGAACGCAGCCAGCACGGCGAAATCACCGCAACCGGGGCACCACGTGGGGTGATCGGCGGTAATCGCTTTCTTTGTTAGCTTCTCGCGAGGCGGTTCTGCTACTGCGGCTGACACAGCCGCCTCTACACCTGAACCATTGCCGTTTCCTGTTGTTGCTTCACGCATATTTGAATCTGTTCTCTTATCTCTTCCTTATCCGACTCCTTGCGGTACGATTTCTTTCAGTGATTTCACGTTTTCCGCGCTGGTGTCTTCGTGAACAATTGCCGCGCCGTCGCGCGGAATGTGTCGCGCCGCAAACGAGCGGCCCTCGAATACGCCGCCCAAAATTTCCTTCACTCGAAAAGTGAGCCCGTCGGTCTTGGTGAAGCTTGTGATTTTCGGTTCGCAATAACGCGCCCGCAGAATCGTGGCGAGCTGACCGAAGCCATAGAGCCCCTGGTCGTTCATCTCAACAGTGACAATGCGCTTGAATTTCTCGAAGATTTTCTCGAGGCCATTCGGCAACGGGTGCAGATGTCGCAAATGCAGGGCGCCGACTTTTTCTCCGTGTTCGCGCGCACGCGCCACCGCGTCATGAATCGGACCGTAAGTTGATCCCCAGCCGACGAGCAGCGTGTCGCCCTCCTGATCGCCATAAACTTCCGGCACCGGGATTTCTTCGGCGAGTTTGCGCAATTTGTTGCGACGCTTCGCGGTCATTGCCATGTGCAACTTGGGACTGCCGGTGGGATGACCCATTTCATCGTGCTCAAGCCCGGCCAGGAGCGGGTATTTTCCATCGAGAATCCGCGCGCCCGGAGGGACGTGCTGTGTGATTTGGTCGATGGGATATGGCTTGTGCGTTTGTCGCGGCGTCAAATCGGGCCTTGGATTCTGCATCAGCTTCGGCAGATCGGGTTCGTCGAACGCTTCGATCCGCGTGGCCAGCGAGGTGTCGCTCAGAATGAATACGGGCGTGCTGTATTTGCGTGCGATGCGTGCTGCTTCGAGCGCAATGTAAAAACAATCTTCTACTGACGATGGCGCCAGCACCACGCGAGGGCTGTCGCCATGGCTGCCAAAAATGGCCTGATGTAAATCGCTTTGCTCGACGTTCGTGGGCAGGCCTGTGCTCGGTCCGCCGCGTTGAATGTTGCAAATGACGAGCGGGATCTCGGCCATCGACGCCCAGCCAATCGCTTCGGCTTTGAGCGAAATGCCCGGGCCAGCGCTCCCCGTCACTGCAAGATATCCTGAATACGAACACCCGATGGCGATCGATACCGATGCCAGCTCGTCCTCGGCCTGGACGAAGATGCCGCCATACTTCGGCAGTTCACGCCGCAAAATTTCCATCACAGACGACCATGGCGTGATCGGGTAACCAGCGCCGAAGCGCACGCCTGCAGCGATGAGTCCGTACGCGAGCGCCTGGTTGCCGTCCATGGTGAGCTGCGCGCGCCCGCTCGCTCTGGGTATGTGCTCGAATCGATAATGCTTTGTCAGGATGTTGCCGACCGGATATGCGTACCCGGCTTGGAACGCCATCAACGCCGTGTTCACAACGCTCTCGTCTTTGCCGCCGAATTTTTCGGTGATCAGTCTTTTCAACTTGTCGGCGTCGAGATTGAAAATCTTTGCGATCAATCCGAGAACGAAAATGTTTTTGCCTTTGTCCTTGGCCGTTCCGCCGAGAGCTTCGACAGTCAAACCAGTAATCGGCACGCCGACGTAGACGAAACGTTTGTCGTCCAGATTCGGCTCGACGTTATCCGAGTCGTAAAGCAGGACGCCGCCGTCGCGCAAAAAATGGACGTGGTCCTGATAACTGTGCTGGTAAAACGCGACCAGGAAATCGGCTTCGTCGCCAGCCGACAACACTTCACCGGAACCGATGCGCACCTGAAAAATTGACGGGCCGCCAGAGATCGTGGCCGGGATTGTCATGTAGGTCATGACGTCGTGTTCGCTGCGTCCAGCGAGTCGTGCGAGGAAGGCGCCGGCGGTTTGAATTCCGTCCTGCGAATTTCCGGCGAGACGAATTACGGCGTCTTGAATGTTTTCGGGCCGCAGGTCAGCGCGCTCCGAAGCCGGATTGGCGGCAGAAGTGGGGCTGGTAGTAGCACTGGCGCCAGCAACGCCATCACTTTGGGTCACAGGAGAAGGTTCATTCACGGGATTATGAAATTAACAGAATTGGCGCAGCATTCCACCGGCAATTGAAGGTGTCCTGGCATGGCCCCGCGGTCGCGCCCTACCGGGTGTTCGATGGATTTTCGTCATTGCGAGTGGCGGAGCGGCCGGTAAGTTGCGAGCCCGCTCAAAAATCGGAGAAGCTATGGCTGAAGTTGGAACAATCGATACGACTCGTCAGGAAGAGTTTGTTGGAAAAGTGGTCGAGCAGATCAGCGGCACAATGACGACGCTGCTCGGAGCGATCGGCGATCGATTGGGTTTGTTCAAGAATCTGACGGAGCAGGGG
>JBKPRQ010000057.1:0-2822 GCA_046734635.1 Verrucomicrobiota bacterium | reverse complement strand
AGCAGCGGCGGAAGATGCTCATGCATTAGTTGGCGGCGCCGTGCGCCGTAATCGATATCGCCGATCAGTCATGTAGGATTTTGTCGGACGCAGATATTAGGCAACGTCCGTCTACCGTCCAAGAACTTTCTACAGGATCATTTTCAGCCGCAGAGATTGAAGCTCGTGATTTCGGTCGCAGCCTAAATGTATGGGTTCCCGCCTGACAGCAGTATGATGGTGGTCTTCGTTGACGTTCGAATTAGAGGGTCTTGTCCATATCGAAGATCGGACACATTTGTCCCTTCGCGGATTTTGAGCCCGAATGATTAGTCGCTGCGAAGGTGGCCAAAATGTCCACTTGGATTTTCCGCTCTGCGGCGGATTTTACAAAAACACCATGGGAACATCCTCCGACACGGCCTCGCGTCGTGCCACTTCCAACGGGATCGCAGCTAGTCTGCGCGGCTCCTCGTTTGGAGGTTCTCGTAAGTTGTTAGTGGTCATCTGCATTATTTTTGTCGGTGTCGTCGGATACATCGATTATTTGACTGGATACGAACGGCCATTGCTTCTGTTTTACCTTCTGCCGATTTCTTTGGCGGCATGGTTTGGTAGCCTCGCTACGGCTCTTGGAATTGCCGTTGTGAGCGTTGCCGTATCGATGGTATCAGACGTTGCGGCTGGGATCCCTGCTCTCGGTCTTTGGAATGCCGGGATGGCTTTTCTCTCTTATGCGCTGTTTGCGGGTCTGTTATCGAAGCTGCGTACACTTGTCCGTGAATTGGATCGACGGGTTCAAGAGCGGACCGCAGCCCTCCAGCGTGAAGTCGCGGAACGGCAACGGCTCGATCGAGAGATCGCACAGGTAGCAGATCGCGAGCGGCACCGGTTGGGGCAAGAGCTACATGATAGCCTGGGTCAACATCTGACTGGCACAGCTCTTGCCGCTCAGGTATTAAAGGAAAAGCTCGCGCTCAGGCTGGCATCGGAGACAGCCGAGGCAGAAAAGCTAGTTCGCTACGTTGAAGAAGGAATCGATCTCACCCGCAATCTGGCGCGCGGGTTCTTCTCGCCAGAACTGGATGCAGATGGCCTGACAGTCGCCTTACATGGCCTCGCAGAGAACACAACCGAGCGGTTTGGCATCGACTGTGTCTTCGAAGGCGAAGAATCGCTGGGAATTCGCGATTCCGCGATTGCGACTCAGCTTTATCGAATCGCCCAGGAAGCAGTAGCAAATTCGATCAAGCACGCTGCTGCGCAGCAAATTACCATTCGCCTCGCAGTGAGCCCTGCCGAGCTTTGTCTCGCGATTAGCGATGATGGAATCGGGTTTCCCGATAGATTACCGCGTTCGAAGGGACTCGGCCTGCAATTGATGCGGCATGGGGCATCCCTTGCGGGTGCGAGTTTCGATGTGCGACGCAATGGCCTGCGCGGTACAATCGTCACATGTAAATTGAATCTGCAAGACGGAACGGATCGAGATTAATAATGGACCCAACTTCTAAAACAGGTGAGCAACGCAAAAGCCGTATTTTTCTTATCGACGATCATCCACTGGTTCGAGAAGGCCTGGTTAATCTGATTAACAATCAGCGGGACCTGGTCGTCTGTGGCGAAGCCGAGGATTCGGCTGGAGCCATTACAGGTATCGCAAAGACGCGACCCGATATCGCTCTTGTGGACATTTCACTGAAGAATGAATCCGGCTTGGAGTTGGTCAAGAACCTGGAGAGCCAATTCCCTCTTGTGGCCTTGATCGTGCTTTCCATGCATGATGAAGCCCTTTACGCAGAACGCGCCCTGCGTGCTGGCGCACGCGGTTACGTCATGAAGCGAGAGAGCTCAAAAAGCGTACTGGCATCGATTCGCAGAGTGTTGGAGGGCGGCGTCTATGTCAGCGAAAGGATCGTTAACAGCATGGCGCGTCGATTTAGCTCAACGCCTAAAAAGGTCGAAAGTTCTCCGGTAGAACGTTTGAGTGATCGCGAGCTGGAAATATTCCGGCTCCTTGGCCAGGGCCGCACCACGGCGCAGATCGCTGAGGATTTGCATTTGAGTCTGAAAACTGTGCAGGCTTACTGTGCGCGCGCGAAAGAAAAATTCGGCGTTGGTTCTCTGGGCGAATTGCTCCGTGCGGCAATTCGCTGGGAAGATGCGACTCATTTGAAATAGGCTGTTGGGAGGCGAGCAAAAGGCGCAAAGTTCGGGCCGGTAATTTTCTATTTTCTTTTTGGTGCGTGACGAAAATTTCGTTCGTCGCGTTTGGCTTGGACCATCTTCTCACTAGTTAAAAAGATAAACCGCTGGCTGCAAACGAATTGCGATCTGTCGGGAAATTGCAGGAAAATTTATGAGATCGCGTTGACGTGGGGCCGATTTCGGGTAAGCTATTGATCCCGCTGGAAGCGGGGCTCCACCAAGTTGGAGCGCGTTCTACGTACATTTGGGACTGCAAATTGGGCTCAATTTTGTCCCGGCAACGAAAACGGAAGCCCGCGTGACTGCGTGCACACCGTGATTTTTGTCGGCACGAGATTGAGTTTTTTTTGTGGCCAAAATGGACTGAACGGCTGGTTCTTTGACATCTACATACAGGGTAGTAAGAAATACAACTTTAAGAGCTGAGTCTGAAATCAAGCGCTGCTCGCAAGAGCAGCGAGAGAGTTTCAGTTATCATAAATTTGATCCGGCATCTGCCGGATCTACAGATTGATCAAGCTACAAAGAGCGCATCATGGATGCCTTGGTGCCAATAGGCGATGAAGGACGTGGTAAGCTGCGATAAGCTACGGAGAGCGGCAAACACGCTTTGACCCGTAGATTTCCGAATGGGA
>JBKPRQ010000056.1:0-4567 GCA_046734635.1 Verrucomicrobiota bacterium | reverse complement strand
GAAATCACAGTGATAAAGGTGCCGGCAAAAATCAGCGCCACCAGCCAGGACGGTATATGCCCGATGCGCAACGCTTGATAAAACGAGACGAAATCGTTAATCGGCGCGCTCGCGTGCAAAAATATTTTCACTACCCAGGCCATCAGGATTAGAATGAAAATGAACATGTAATTACGTTTAAGCCGGCGCCCGATGGCTTCGAGCTTGCTGATCTTGAAGCAGGGCAGGATTAGATCCTCGCAAACGAGCTTTTTCCATTCACCGTGGAGCATCTCACGATTTTCCATCACCATCGGAACAAGAAAATGCGCTTCGAGCATTCGGACGCGCGCCCGAAAGGCATCGTAAAACCGATAACGACGCGCTTCGATCCACAGCAATACCCAGACGATGGCGAGGTTGAAGAAGAAAATAATGTGCGGCACGTCGCGGGTGGAAAATGCGATGGTGATAATGGCGGTGCTACTGGTGATCGCCCAATTTGACGTGACGTCCAATCGTTGCCGCCATACCATGATCCGGCCCATTTCACCGCGATAGAAATGGGACATGGCATTGACATAGCCCGGGTCGTAAATGCTCCGTTGCAGGGAGACTGTCCGCTCTTCGTTTTCCGCTAATGCTGTGTTTTCAGTTGCCACGGCTGCGTATTTAACTGGATAACTGGCTTTGTCGGATAATCCAATAAATCTATCTGTTCCCCAATGGCCATCACGCTGACCGATCTGCTCCACGAAAAACAAGTGATTCTGGCGTTGCGCTCGAGGAAAGTGCCAAACGCACTTCGCGAAATTATCGAAGTGCTGGCGCAAAGTGGAAACATCGGTAACTCAAAAGCGTTCTTTGAAAAAGTGCTCGCGCGCGAAGAAGCCCACCCCAGTGTGGTTGAAAACGGCGTCGCGTTCCCCCATGTGCGTACGGATTTAGTTGACGAAATTGTCGTTGGCATCGGTCGCAGCCGCTCCGGAATTCCATTTGGCCACAACGGAGTACGTGCCCAGTTGATTTTTGTGATCGGCGTTCCAGAACGCCTGGTGAATGATTATCTGATTTGCGTTGGCACACTCGCGAGGCTGGTAAAAGACGATGCGATACGATCCGCGCTGCTGCACGCTCAAACGCCGCCGGAATTTATCGGCACGCTCACAGCAACCCTGTAGCCGCTTCTCTGTGAGACGCATGATGCGCGTCAGCCAAGTTGACGAATTGCGTGAAGCACGGTGTCGATCTCCTGCGGAGTATTGACAACGCTGCCCGCCAGACGCGCATACGACACACGATAAGGAGTTGTTGAAGCAACAATGCGTTGATCGAGAAGACGCTTCACGACTTGCTCGGGCTTCATTCCTTTTACATCAAAGCAAACGATTCCAGCGGAAAGAGTCTCGTCACGCGGCGTATAGAGCTGAATGTTCGGCATCCGGTTAAGTCCGTCTTTCAGTTGACTGTTCAATTCGTGTAGGCGCGCGGTGATTCGGGCAGGCCCGATGTTCTGATGAAAACGAACAGCTGCGGGCAACGCGAAATAATGTTCGAAAGCCTGAAAACCGCCGGGCGAAAACCAGGCTGCATGCGGCGGAGTTTGCGGCGCATGGTCTTCTTGCCACGCTTCGTAAGGTTCAAGCGAAAAGAAACTCGGAATCACTGGACGCATCTTCTGCCAGACTGCGGGCTTTGCCCAAACGAACCCTGTGCCGCGAGGACCAAACATCCATTTGTGTGTTCCAGCCGCAAACGCGTCGCATCCAAGAGCAGTGATCTTAGGATCTTCCACTCCCAAACCGTGCACGCCGTCGACGATTAACAACACACGATCCTTTTGTTCGCGGTCTCGATTCGCGTCGGCGATACTTTCCGCAATACGCGCGATGGGAAGACGCACACCGCTACTGGAGTGCACCCATGTCACGCCTACGGCGCGGGTGTTTGGCCTGATTGCTTTGCGAACGCGTTCCGCGATTTCGTCCGGCGAAATCGAGTTGTAAGAGTCAAAGAGCGGAATCTTGCGCCAAGTCGCGCCGCATCGCCCGGTGGCCAATCGAATCGATTCGTGGTGCGAGTAGTGATCGTGCGTAGTCGTCAGGATCTCATCGCCTTCGCGCAATGGCAGTCCGTGGTAGAGAAGAGCGAGACCGGTTGTGGTGTTTTGAGTCAGCGCGATTTCCTGCGGATCGCCTCCGATGTAGCTAGCAAGGGCGCGGCAAACTTGCGATGGAACGTTCTCATCAGTTGGTTCGAAGATCGCGCTGTCCACAGTAATCAACGGATTTGCATCTATTTTTTCCCGATACTGCTCAATTGCCTCTCGTACCGGCCGAGGGTGAGAAGCCAGAAAGAACAAGGCGAGATGAACGTAATCCGGAGCCAGTTTGAATTCCCGCCGCACTGACTCCCAATCTTTGAAGTCGACAGGCGCGCTCGGCTTCGTCTGCTCAGCCCGGACAACAAGCGGTGAAAACGCTCCGGCGGCCAGGGAGAGCGAACCACTGATGAGAAAATCGCGGCGGGTAAGTGGCATGACTTCTTTTCCTTTCTTTGCTTTGAATGATTATCTCGTCCGCCGGGACCAACGATCCCGGCTACAGCTACACTGCCGCGCGCTCAGCTCTGATTTCGCTCGGCGCAACGGCGGCGCTCGCGCTCCTGCGGTACCGCCAGATGGCAAACGCTGCGAACAAAAGATCCAGAGCAACAAATATTGCCACGTAAGTCTCGCCTCCGATGCCGAAGCCGTAACTATGCAGTCCTTTGCCCAGTACAAAGTTGACGCCATACCACGCCATTAACACAGCGAGAAAACAAACCACGCTCGCGACCGCCAGCCCGAATTGCGTCCACCAACCGGCCAGCCGGCCGTGCAACGCCAGGATGTAACAAAGCAACGCGATCAATGCCCATGTCTCTTTTGGATCCCAGCCCCAGAACCTGCCCCAGGAATAATTCGCCCAGACTCCACCGAGAATTGTGCCTGCCGCGAGCAACAGGACGCCGAGCTGCAACACGCGATAAAGCCAGAAATGCATGGGCGCGTCCGCGCGTGCGGCTGCCGGGTTCCGTGCATATCGCCATAATAGAATGTGTCCGAAACCCATTGCCAGCGCGAAAGCGGCGTAGCTCAGAGTGATCGTAAGCACATGAACGGTAAGCCAGAAATTATCGCGCAGAACCGGAACCAACGGATCGATGCTTGATGGCATGGCAATGGGCATTTGATGCACAAGCAAAAGCGCGGTGAGCGTGACCGGTAACGCCGCGAGCAGATAGATTGGCGCGCGATAACGGATGAAAAAGATCATTCCGAAAAATGAGACCGCGAACGAGACCCAGATGATTGATTCATACATGTTTGTCACGGGCGGGCGGGCTGCAATCATGCAGCGCATCACGATCCCAGATGCTTGAAACGCCAGCCCGAGTATCGCCACGGCGACACCGATACTTTGCAGCGCGCCTCCCCGTCCACCGCCTGACGGATTCGCCGTGGCGAACTTGCGAAGATGTGCCGCGATCAGAATTGCCAGCGCAATTCCGTAACACCAGATCGCGCGATAAAACGCCTCGAAATGATTGTAGAAATATTCGAGCCGTAGTTTTTGATCTCCGGGATAAATTGACGGACTCAAAGCCCGCAGATTCTCGCGAAGCTGATTCGCGCCGCGACTGAGATTAAATCCATCGCCTTGCGCATACGAGCTGGCAACCGTTTGCAATTGAGTTTGCAGGGGTGCGACTTGCGCCTCGGAGTAATACTTCGACCATCCGGATGGATCGACCCAGGGATCTGTGTCACTGGCCGGCGCGGGGACAATTAGTAATGCGCTTCCATCCAATACGTGAGCAAAGAGCGTGAGCCGATCGCTTACGCTGAGCGCTTCCTGCTGGACGCGGGTCAACGGTTTCTCTGCGCGCTTGAGCGCCTGCGCCTCAGTCGCGAGCCGTTGCAGTTCGGCCGAACCGGTTAATTGCGCAAACGAAAATCGTCGCTGTGTCTTATCGAGCCCAAGCTGTTCCACCAACTGGCCCGACGAGATCAGCACGATCGGCTCATTTTTCCAATCGTGCGTCTCCGTCAAAGCCGATAAGATGAAGTCGTTCGGATGCCAGTTTTTCCCTGTTTTATCTGTGAATGTCGATCTTCCTGTGATCCGGATAAGCGCTTCTTTTGCAAAGGTGTCCACTGGTTTGCGTCGGCCGCCATCCTGAATCGCGAGTAGTCCCCACGGCTTGAAATCCAGGTTGCCGGAATTTGCAGGGGATACATCTGGCAGTGCAGCCTGATTTCTTGTTGCACCTAATGCGATGGCTGCTGTGACAATGATGAGGATGCGCGTTTTCAAGGAGGCAAATGTAAGTCTCAGCACGTCGCGTGTCGAGCAAAGCGACGGTTGCGGAACGCCTGGCTTCAGTGGTATGTGGCTCAGACTGATCAGGGGTACGACGAAGGTCCAATAGACAGGTAAGACGCGGACCTCGATTATCAAAGCGGATCTGAATTAGGTCGGAGAATTTCTCCCTCCGCTAGGTTCTTCGCCTCGTCCGGACCCGCGCTGACAGAAACGATCAGCGA
>JBKPRQ010000055.1:0-6402 GCA_046734635.1 Verrucomicrobiota bacterium | reverse complement strand
GTGTAGCGGTCGCCGCGGCGACTCCCCAACGCGTTGGCAAAACGCACTCGGCTTCGCTGCTAATATTTGCGCGTGTTACGTTCGGGGAACCGATGAAACTGATTTCCGTCAACGTAGGCTTGCCGCGCGAAATCACCGTGGGCGGTAAGACCGTGCGCACGTCGATTTGGAAGTATCCGGTTGAACGCAAAGTTCACGTTTCCATGCTAAACCTGGATGGTGATCAACAATCCGATCTATCAGTTCACGGCGGAGTCGATAAAGCCGTTTACCTTTACCCGAGCGAACACTATTCCTATTGGCGAGCTCAGCTTCCCGATGCCGAGCTGCCATGGGGCGCGTTCGGCGAAAATTTCACCACTGAAGGGATTCTGGAAGACCAGATAAAAATCGGCGATCGCATTCGGGTTGGCTCGGCCGAATTTATGGTGACTCAGCCGCGGATGCCGTGCTTCAAGCTTGGGATTCGATTTAATCGCAGGGACATGGTGAAACGTTTTCTTGAGAGCAAACGCACCGGGCTCTACCTCGCTGTCATTCGCGAAGGAGAAGTAGAAAATGGCGACGCCATTGAATTCACCGCAAAACAGGAAACCGGCGTCACGATCACAGACGTTGTTAACCTTTACTCGACCGATTCTCACAACCAGGAGCTTCTCCGTCGGGCCAGTGACTTACCCGCATTACCACAAAGCTGGAAAGACTATTTTCGGAAACGGCTCTGGAATGCCGATGCTTGATTAAGGTGTCGCCGCGGCGACTCTCCACCTTTCGCGGCACATCAGGTGGAACGCGTTGTCCTCAACGCGTTGGTAATGTAACTGCGGCTTCGCCGCCAAATATTCGCCCTACTTTTTTAAAATCGGGATGATCTCCGTTTGGATTGGTTGCCCTGTGACTTCGATGTCTTTATCCGAAACGTAAACGTTAATTTCCGATCGAACGCCAAACTTCCCTTCGAGATAAATCCCGGGCTCAATTGAAAAACAAACTCCCGGAATGATGCGCCGCGAATCGCGCGTCTCGAAATCATCGATGTTAACACCGTTGCCGTGTGTTTCTTCGCCAATGGAATGCCCGGTCCGATGTGTGAATTGTTCGCCAAAACCTGCGCGCGTAATTACGCCACGCGACACGTCATCCACTTCGGAGCCCCGGATCGGTTTACCGGCACGTACATTCTTGCGCACGAAATCGACAGCTGAATCGCGCGCTTCGCGCACAATGTTGAAAATGCGGGTGTACTCCTCAGGAACAATTTCGCCAACATAACAAGTCCAGGTTTGATCGGTCGCGACTGCATCTGGCTTGTTCAATTTCGTAGCCGCATCGATCAACACAAAATCGCCCCGCTTGATCGGCGAACTCTTTTCCTTCGTCGGCATATAGTGCGGATTGGCGGTGTTCGCGTTCACCGCCACAATCATTGGCTCGTTTTGCATTCCTTCTTCGCTGTAGCGACGCTGCATGAATTGCGCGATGTCCCACTCAGTCATCGGTTCGTTCGCGCGAATCCGGCGCGCAATCTCCGCAAACGCTTCCTGAATGATGCGATGCATTTTGTCGGAAGCTTCCACATGCATCTGGTGCTGCTCCGGCGAAAACACGGCTTCGAATTTTTGAACGAGTTCCGCGCTCGTCACGGGTTCGACGCCAAACGACCGAACGAGCTCGATCGTTCCGGCGTCCACGCGTGAGATGTATGGGATTTCGTTCATCGGCGAATACTGCATGGCGATGCGACGCTTCGATTCCTTTCCTGTCGTGCCGAGTGCTTCCTTCAGGCGGGCATTCAGTTCCTGCCAGCCGCGAAAAATAAGTTTTTTGCCAGGAAGCGAATCAAGTTTGAACTGCTCGATCGACTGTACAATTTTGACCGGCTCGCCCGACGCCGGGATGTAGTAGAACCAGCGGCGTGAGGCGAACATGTTTTCGTCCAGCTTAAGGATCCGATAGGCAAGCGGATCGCTGTGCCGGAAATCGTAAAAGAGCCAGCCGTCGAGCTTGGCTTCGCCCAACGCAGCCTGAATTTCAGTCACCCGTTCTGCAGGAGATTGTCGTTGTGCGTTCATTGACGAAATAAAGGTGAAACAAACAACGGCTGCTACGAAGAGATTAATGCCAGTGCGGTTCGGATGTTTGTGCGGCTTCATCGAGTATCGAGGTTACTCAACGAGACGCGACATGTTCTAGTGTCAATTTTTGAAAGCGTTGATCGCTCCGAAGCGGATCGAACATCGGATCGAGCCGGAGTAGGGCAGGAGTGAGCGGCACGCGCGAAGCAAGCGCCCCTTCCGACGGTATCGACAAGAGTTTCTGCAATGTGGCGATGGCGCGGTCCGGCTCTCCCATTTGCGCTGCCACTCGGGCGAATACCTCGATGGGAGCGGGGCCATCGACTGCGTCTTTCTCGAGCGGGAGCAGTTTCATGGCTTGTTCCGACAAAGCGAACGCCGTCGCCTTGTCTCCAAGGCCCATCATAACCAGCGCCAGATCTCCGATAAGAAGATAGTTGTCCGGCTGTTCCTTGAGGAAGGGCTCCAGTTCGATGCGCGCCTGCTGCCAACTGTTCTGGGCAGCGGCATGATCGCCCGCCACATCTTGTGCCCAGCCTAACCAAAAGCGCAGTTCGCCATTGTTGTAACCCAATGCCGGATCGGGCGTGGCAAGTATTTCATTTAATCGAGAAATCATTTCAGCGGGCCGGCGTTCCAGGATCGCCTGGTAAACTTGTATTTCTAGTGCACCCGTGTCGTCGGCTGGCGGATTCAGTGGCGCGAGGAGCGCACCAGCTCGTGTAAGATCGCCCTCAGCTTGGGCAATTCCCGCCTGCTGCGCAAGCGTGTCGACGTCATCCGGAATAACGTCGAGCACCTGATCAAATTTCCGCAGCGCTTCCGGGAAACGACGACATATCATGTACGATTGAGCGTGCTGAGTGAGCAGCGAAACGTTGCGCGGATCGAGGCGCTCAGCCTCGTTGAAGTACAACTCGCTTTGTTCCCACTGACCTCGCCGCCGTGCGACATAGGCCAACGATTCAGGAATCTGACTGCTGTTCGGCAGGAATTGGCGTGCCTGTTCAAAGTAGTGCACCGCGGCGTCGTATTCTTTCAAACAGGCGTAGTAGTAATACCCTTTCGCGAGTATGGCTTCGCCGAGATTGGGCTGGAGAGCGAGCGCTGTTGCAGCAGCCTGGCCCGTCTCCTCGCGTAGCTCAACTGTTGGTTGGAGGCTAAGTGTGAGATAGCCGAGCGCATCCACGTACGAAAGCAGCGCCCAGGCTACAGCAAATTTGGGATCCAACCGCACCGCTTCTTTGAGATACTTCTGTGCTCCAAGCGTGTTGGCAGGTGAGTTTCCCGTTTTCAGCGTGTAAGCCAGACCACGCAAGTAGGCATCATAAGCCTGAGGATTGTTCGTCGGCCTGGCTGCAATGACTTCCTCTTCCTGACCCGTAAGTTTCGCCCGTAACTGATCGGCAATGGCTTTGGCCACCTCACTCTCGACGGAAAAAATGTCGGTCAGCCTGCGATCAAACGTGTCTGCCCACAGATGTGAATCATTCGCAGCTCTGATCAGTTGCACGTTCACGCGCACCTGATCGTTTGTTTTCTGGACGCTGCCTTCCAGGAGATTCGCGACACCGAGTTCTTTCCCAATGTCAGAAGGCTTTTGCGACTTTTTCTTGTAACGCTGCGTGGACGTGCGCGAGATCACTTTGAGATCCGCAATCTTCGACAGCCGGGTTAAAATTTCGTCCTGGATCCCGTCTGCGAAATAGGCGTTGGATTTATCTTCGCTCAGGTTTTCAAATGGCAGAACAGCGATGGATTTTTCGTTTGCTGATCCGGCGGGAACAACAAAGAAGAAAAAGCAGGCAACCGCGACGGCCGCGAGGACTGCCGCCACAAGACTAACTAACACAGCCCGCTTAGGACGTTTAATTGCCGTGATATTAGAATCGCCACGCGATTTTGTTTGCGACAGGGACCTTTCCGCTTCGAACCTTCCTTTGAGAGATCGCAGCTCGCCGAGCATCTCTTTGATCGTCTGGTAACGTTCATCGCTGTTTTTGCACAAAGCCTTTTGCAGAATCGACTCAAGCTTGCCTGGAACATCTGGCGAGATGCTCGATACAGGTGCTGGCTCCGCTGTCAGAATGGCGGCAATGCAGTCGCTAGGGGTTTCACCGCGAAACGGCGGGGTACCTGTCACCATTTCGTAGAACACAACGCCGAGGCTCCAAATGTCCGAGCGAGCATCCACCTTTTGGCCGCGCGCCTGTTCCGGAGACATGTAACGCGCCGTGCCTAACACTAACCCAGGCTGGGTTTGCCGCAGCGAAGTCGTTTCAACGCTGTGATCGGCTGACGTCGGCCTTTGCTCGCTGAGCTTGGCAATTCCAAAGTCGAGCACCTTTACGTATCCGTCCGGTCGGAGCATGATGTTTTCAGGTTTGATATCGCGGTGCACGACACCGGCATCATGCGCGGCAGCCAGCGCCGAAGCCACTTGCACCGCAATTTCCAGCGCGGTGTGCGGACTCATTCTCCCAGACGCGAGCGCGGTGCGAAGCGTGGCGCCTTCGATGAACTCCGTCGCAATGAACTGCATGTTTCCCTCCGCGCCGATCTCATAAACAGTCAGAATGTTCGGATGATTTAGTGCCGACGCAGTTCGCGCCTCATTTTTGAACCGGCTCAACTGCGCTTCGTCCGTTGTGAGGCTATACGGTAGAAACTTGAGCGCGGCTTTGCGTCCGAGTCGTTCGTCCCGTGCCAGATAGACCTCACCCATTCCGCCGACGCCAATGAGCGATTCGATCCGGTAGTGACCAATCAATTTTCCGACCAATGCACTGGCGCTGTCCTTAGTTACGAATTCGGGAGCGACTTCGAATGCTGGTACTTCAATAAAATTCTCCGCGCGCTCATGGGAGGTGAGCAAAGACTCTACCTCGCGGCGTACGCCTTCGTCATCGTGGCAAGCCTCATCAAGAAATGCGGCCCGCTCCTCGGGTGCGCGTTCGACGGCTGACTGGAAAAGATCGATGACCTTTTTCCAGCGCTCAGCTTTCATCAGGTCTCTTTCTCGTTCAGTTCCCGATAAAGCCACGCCTTCGCCGCCGTCCATTCTCGCTCCACGGTCCGCTGAGACAGTTTTAGGAATTCAGCCGTTTCTTCGACGGTCAAACCACCGAAGTAGCGCAACTCGACGATCTGACTTTTGCGCGCATCCTGCGCCGCCAGCCTTTCCAACGCTTCGTCGAGATCGAGTAATTCCTGCGATCGCGTTTCTGCCACTAATGCGCCTTCATCCAGGGTTACTTTCAGCGCGCCGCCGCCCCGTTTCAGTGATTGGTGTTTACGGGCATGATCAACCATGATGTGTCGCATCATCTGCGCGGCCGCCGCGATAAAATGGGTGCGGCCTTGCCAGACCGGCTGCGTGTTATCAACCAGCCGCAGGTAGGCTTCGTTGAGAACAGCGGTCGTTTGCAGCGTGTGGCCGGTCCGCTCCCGGCTCATGTAATGGTGCGCGAGCCGGTGCAGTTCAGGATGCATCAGCGGAAACAACTTCTCCAACGCTTCCTCGTCTCCGTTGGTCCACGCGCCGAGCAGTTGCGTGACCGCTTGTCGCGTTGATGGGGGCGTCGTCATAGAGGGGTCCTCGCCACCGCAAAGTGTATCACGATCGTGGGGTTTTGGCAGCACTGCCAGGAGCGAAGAAAAAAACTGCGCAGCGGTGGCGGGTTTAAGGCGGTCTCGGCGCTTTCGCACATGAACCGGCATAAACATGAACAAGCCGGAGAGAAACGAAACCGAAACCAAACCTTAGAAAGAAAAACCAATGCAAACTAAACAATCAGTAACCAACAATCATCAGCCTTCGACTGCTTGCAGAGAAAAACATGCGGCGATCAAGCTGGCAATTCGTTCGACCGTCATAGCGGCCTTTGGCATGCTATCGGTGCTACTCGTAGTTCACCAAGGGGCGGACGCGCAGGGTGTTCGGCCCAGGGCAGAGGCTGCTCAGGCTCCGCACCTAGCGCCGTCCAGGTTCGACCTGGTGCCAGCTTCAGATGCAATAGCAGGCTGCCGAGAGTTCGAGAACGCGGCGGCGAGCGTTGCCGTGTTTCCGAGGGAGGATGTTCGCGGTGTGGATACGCTGGATTTGCATGCCGAGGGTCTGCGGCCGGATACGACGTTTGCGGTCTTCCTGACCGAAACGCCGGTGCCCCCCTTTGGCGCGGTCCAGTATATCGGGGACTTCACCACGAATGCGGCGGGCAGAGGGTCAGTCCGCGTGGATGCAATCATCAATGAGGCTTTCGCCTTTAACAACATCACCGGCGTGCGTACGGAGCTAAACCACATAGTCTTCTGGTTCGCCGATCCG
>JBKPRQ010000054.1:0-12619 GCA_046734635.1 Verrucomicrobiota bacterium | reverse complement strand
GTTTTTCAGCGGTTTCAGGAAAGATCAGGTAAGTCACCTTGAGATCGCTTACCGGGCGATTGTAAGGCGTCGAAAGCGTATTGATCTCTTTTGCAATGCGCAACGATGCCTCTCCCGCTTTATCGTTAGGGCCGACATCACCGACGAGAGCTGGATAAATTGCGTTGCCGAAAATGACGACCGCATAGTCACCGAGTTTAACCGGATCGCTGCCATGCAGAAATGCCCCCGGGACCACGATAAAAGGATCAGTGGCGCCGATCAGGAAGCTATATTTTTGTAACGTGCCAATTTCCGCGCGCAGCTGTGCGATCACGTTGCGCAGATCGCGTTTGCGGGCTGGACCCGTAGTGGAAAGCGCAAATTCAGCTTCGGCGCGTTTCAATCCATCTTCGGTGGCCGCCAGATATGGATTAGGCTCAGGTGTTTTTTTGGGCCACCGATAACTGGTGGACGGTTTGAAATTTGCAGGCGTGCCCGTGCTGATAGGCATTCGATCTGAATCGGAGCCATCAGCATCTACATCCATATCTGCCTGAAGCAGGAGCGCTTTTCGGTGCGTTTGCGGATGCTGAAGCTGCAAGACGGTTTGGCAATCGAAAAAGTTATGTCGCGACAGCAGTGAATCGAGCCGAGCGAGGTTATCGCGTAGCATTCTCACTTTCGTGTCGTAGAGCTGAGCGTAAAGCGGCGAAACCGGTTCAGGTGACAACATTGCCGCTAATCCGGGCAACAGCGTCGGTAATTCAGGACTCACCCTGGCGAGCTCTTCGATGGTCTTGTTTGGCGAAGGCAACCGTGTTTGCAACTTGAGGTCGAGTACATAGCTGTCTGACTCAGTGCGCTCAGTCATCGCATCGGCACCGGGTATTGTCTCCACTGTCGAATGGAGTGTGATGCCGTTGAACAATTTTGCGGTGTCCAGTTTTCCGGTGATGAGGGGCGGCCGCGTCGGGCTGGGTGTTGGTGTCGAGACGACTTCCAACGGAGCAACGTGTTGCAGGCGTTCGAGCGAGATCCAGCGATAAACGATCGCGGCGAAAAGTGCGCTGAATATCACCAGCACCAGCCGCCGCCACGTCCGCAGACGAATTGTTCCCACGCGATTACTTTTTTACCCAGGCAAAAATAGCTACGACGACCCCGATCACACTCAGGATCGACATCATCCCAGCAGGCATGGCTCTTCCCGTTCGTATGAATTTGGGTACAAACTGCGCGGCGAGCAAAAGCGAGATAATCAATGCTGTCGCCAAGCCGATTACGCGATGTTCGGGCAGAAGGAATGCGGCTACAAGTAGCAGTACCCCAGTAATTGATCCGGCAATGATCGACGCCACGCTGCCCGCCTTGACGTAACCGACAACGCCGCCGGCGATCGTCAGAACGCCGAAGACAAAGAAATAAATTTTCGCTGCTTCCATTTTGATTACGGCTGGCGCATTGGTAAGCTAACAGCTTTGCGCTGTCCAGCGAAACGAGGCAGAGACACCCCGCGACGATGTCCGCACGCCGCACCGACCATCTACAGTCGCTGCAGGACTGCGTCGTTATAAAATTCGATCTGCCGTCCCCCGAGCCGGCGTATCACGCGCCAGCCATGACGTTTTGCAAATTCGCGCACGTCCGCTTCGGACATTTCTCGCAGAACTCGCAGCTCTACTGGCTGCGTCACCAGATACTCGGGCTGGATCGACAACATCTTTGCGATCTTCGTGGCCAAAGCCGGCAGATTTTCGTGCGTGTTCATTCCGTTTTAACGGCTCGTCGCCCGGTCCATAGTTGCGGCAATTTTTTTTGCGGGGAGGCGCGGCGCGCCCTTCGATTTTCGATTTAGTATCTGTCCCAGCGCGCGATGCGCTTTGCGGCTCGGGCAAGGACCGCGGGCGCTTGGTTTTTCCATGTCAGTAAGGAAATTGAACCAGGGAAGCGTAGATTGCGAGCCGGCTTTCTGACGCAACTGGCGAGGCCGCCCTGATCGGCTAGATTTTAGAAATGATCTCTGAAACGATCGAGTTACGCGGGCACATCATTGATTCTCTCATTTTGCCCAAGGTTCTGGATCAAATTCTGACTCACGGGGCGAATTTCAAGATCGGCGAAATCAAAATCGGGGAAAGACGTGTGGACCAGAGCTTTGCGCGTATTGAAGTCTTTGCTGAAACAAGCGAAGCCCTTGACGAATTGATCCTGCGTCTTCGCCAGCATGGCGCCGAAGTGATTGAGCGTGCAAATGTGCAACTCGCCAGCGCGCCTGCGGACGGAGTTTTCCCCAGCGATTTCTACGTGACAACTAATCAACAGACGTATGTCCGGTTCGACGCTAAGGAAATCGAGGTGCGCCCCGCCATGATCAACAGCGCGATTGCGCTCGATCGCAAAAAAGAATCCGCCCGTGCCGTCAAGTTTTTCGATGTTAGCAAGGGAGACGAAATTGTGGTTGGTCATCAGGGAGTCCGCGTTGTGCCAGTGCAGCGTTCAACGACTCGCACAGACATCTTTCAATTCATTAATACAATTGTTGATCCCGACGAGCCAAAATCGGCCATCGTTCGCGAACTGGGTGAAGAGTTGCGCCGGGCGCACGCAGCGAAAGGTAAAATCGCGGTTGTCGCAGGCCCTGCAATCGTACGGACCGGCGCAGGTCACCACTTGGTGCGTCTCATTGAAACGGGTTATGTGAATCGCCTTTTCGCCGGAAACTCATTTGCAGCTTACGATGTGGAACGCGCCCTGTATGGAACCTCGCTGGGAATGAATCCCGATCTTGCCTTTGCGCGAGGCGGACATGAGAACCATTTGCGCGCCATCAATACTGTTCGCGAGGCTGGCGGAATCTCCGCTGCCGTTCGGAAAAAAATCCTCACACGCGGGGTCATGCATGCCTGCGTCGACCACAATGTGGACATCGTGCTGACTGGCGCAATTCGCGATGAGGGTCCGATCCCTGGAGTAACGACGGATGTAATTGAGGCCCAAAAAGTCATGCGACAAAAGCTCGCCGATGTGACTCATGTGATGCTGCTGGCAACGGTCCAGCATTCGCTTGCCGTGGCCAGCATGCTCGGGCCTGCGGCAAAAACAGTATGCGTCGATATTGATCCCGCTGCCGTCGAGCGCGCGGTCGAACACCAGCCCTTGCAATCACTCGGTCTGGTCACGGACGTGGAACCCTTTCTGCGGGAGCTCGCCGATTATCTTAGTGAGTCCCCCATTCGCGGGTAAATTGGCGTCCCATGCGCGAGCTGCTCCTCTGTCCGCCGGATTACTACGGCATCGAGTATGAGATCAATCCCTGGATGAACCGCGCCCACGGCGCCGACGCAGCCGTCGTGCAAAAGCAGTGGAAACAATTGCATGCGCAACTCTCAAATCTCGATTGCGAGGTTCATTTGATTTCGCCCCAACGAGGACTTCCCGACATGGTTTTCACCGCCAACGCCGGATTGACGGTTGGTCGCAAATTTATTCCAAGCAATTTCCGTCACAAAGAACGTGCCGGTGAGCAGCCTCTATTCGCCACATGGATGGAACAACGCGGTTACGAAGTAAATTGGCTGGCGCAAAATCTTTATTTCGAAGGCGAAGGCGATGCGCTTTTTGGCGGGGACGCGCTATTTTGCGGTTACAAATTTCGTTCCGACATTCAGTCTCATCACGCCATAGCGGACATGCTTGGCTGTCTCGTCATCTCAGTGGAATTGGTCGATGCGCGCTTTTATCACCTCGACACCTGCTTTTGTCCGTTGCCAGACGGCTCTGCGTTCTGGTTTCCGTCCGCATTTGATGAATACGGCCAACGCGCAATTCGCGAACACGTTCCTGGATTGATCGATGTTTTGCCGGAAGAAGCAATGCACTTTTCATGCAACGCGGTGGTGATCGAACGGGATATTGTCCTGCCTGCAGGCGCGCCGCGGCTCGTCGCGGCTCTGCTAGAGCGCGGCTTTCACTGCCACGAGTTGCCGATGACCGAATTCATCAAAGCCGGCGGAGCCTGCAAGTGTCTGACCATGTTCATGCCGCAGAGAGAAGAGTGTTAGACCGTAGGGACGGACCGCCGCGCCATCCGTGAATTTCGGCGCGCTCAGCGATCGCGCCCTAACGACTCACGCTTCGCTTGCAGCGCGCGCTCGATTTTTGCGAGCGGCAGACAATTCACCACGTCGGCTTTAGTCAGCCAGCCTTTGCGCGCGATGCCGATTCCGAACCATAAATCCTGCAAGCGCTCCGTGCGATGCGCGTCCGGATTAATCACACATTTAACACCTTTTTGTTTGGCCAATGGCCACCATCGCCAGTCGAGATCGAGGCGTTTCGGTGCAGCGTTGAGCTCAATCCATGTCCCCGTACGCGCCGCGGCATCGAGGATTTTCGGGATATCAATCTGATAGGGATCTCGTTTCAGGAGCAACCGGCCAGTTGGATGCGCCAGCATCGTAACGAAGGGATTCTCGATGGCCCGGATCACGCGGCGGGTCATGTCAGCTTCACCTAGATTGAAAACGGAATGAACAGACGCAACGACGTAATCCAGCTCCGAGAGGATTTCGTTTGGAAAATCAAGCGAGCCGTCGCGCAGAATGTCGCATTCCACACCCGCGAAGAGACGAAAGCCGCGCAGCTTCTTATTTAACATACGAATACTGGCGAGTTGGAAACGCAGCTTCGCTTCATCGATTCCATGAGCCTGAGTCGAGCTGCGGCTATGGTCGGCGATTCCGAGGTATTCGAGTCCCAGTTCTTGTGCAGCTTCCGCCATTTCTTCAATCGAATTGTGCCCGTCGCTGGCAGTGGTGTGACAATGAAATGCGCCGCGCAGGTTTTCCTTCTCAATTAATTTTGGCAGCGACTGGCTCTCGGCAGCTTCGAATTCTCCCCAATTCTCCCGTAACTCTGGCGGAATAAAATCGAGATCGACTGCGCGATAAACGCCGGCCTCGTCGTGCACTTGTGGAATTTTCTTTAGCGATCTTTTCTTTTTCGCTTTCGGATCCACCGGGAGCGGAGCCAGTCGATATTCGTTGAGCGTCCAGCCACGCTGAAGGGCGCGGCTGCGTAATTCGATGTTGTGTTCCTTGTTTCCGGTGAAATAAGCGAGCGCGAACGGATACTCTGCCGTACTCACCACTCGCAGATCGCACTGTACGCCTGATCGTAGTCGCACACTCGATTTGGTGGGTCCTTGCGCGATAACCGATTCCACCAACGGATGGGAAACGAAGAAGTTTGTGATGGTCTCGGGTTTCTTTGTCGCGACCAAAAGATCCAGATCGTGTACGATCTCCTTTCGCCGTCGATAACTTCCAGCCAGATCCACCTGTGAAGCGTCGTTGTGCGCTGCAAGATCGGACCGCAATGTTTCCGCTTCCGTCGCGATCTGTCCGAATTGAAATGAACCGGCGTGCGCCGCGCGTCTTGCAATGATGTCACAAAGCTTTTGCTGGGTTGTTTCACCAAAACCAGGCAATTCAGCGACACGCCCGTTTTCGCATGCCTTTTGCAGCTGCTCGATGGAACTGATCTGAAGCTTATCGTAGAGAGCCTTGATTTTTTTGGCGCCAAGTCCGGGCAGCGAGAACAACTCGAGAATTCCAGACGGAAATTCCGCTCTCAACTCCTCGAGGTATTTCAGCGACCCCGTCTGCGCAACTTCCTTGATCTTAAGTGCGATGCTCTTGCCGATTCCCGGAATTTTCGACAGCGCCTCTTCATCCTGAAAATTGGTGACATTCCCGCCAAATGTTTCGAGTGCCCGCGCGGCATTCGTATAGGCCCGGATTTTGAAAGGATTTTCGTTCTTCAATTCCAGCAGCGTCGCGATTTGCTCCAGCACGCCGGCGATTTCGTCTTTCGTCATCAACAAGACCGTTAACCCAGATCGCGGCGGCGTCGATAGTTGACTGGCGCACTGAGCCCACCAAAGGGCAGGCTACAAGCAGCGCAGACGCTCGCTAAAAGACGAAGAAACTTAAGACAAGACTGCCGATCTCACTGGGCGACCAAGCTCCAGCCAACCGGAAGAGTTGGGCCGAACGCAGAGCCGACTAGGACATTATCGTTTAGATACCAGAGCGCCGTTTGCCGCGTGCCGGTATTGTAAAGCAGATAATCGGGTTTGCCGTCGCCGTTAAAGTCGGCTGTGGCGACCAAGAGCCAGCCGCTGGGAATCGTTGGCCCAGATGCGACCCCTATCAGCGTTAGTCCTGATAGATAACCAATCGCTGTTTGGCCTGTACTGGAGTAAACCAGGGCGTAATCCGGGTGGCCATCTCCATTAAAATCCCCTACACCAATCAAGTTCCAGCCGTCGGGAAGTGTTGGTCCGTAGCCACTGCCAACGCGAACGTTATTGTTCAGATACCAGACCGCTGTCTGATGCGTGCCATTGTTGTAAAGCACGTAATCGGGTTTGTTATCGCCGTTCAAATCCGAAGCGCTTACTAATTCCCACCCATTGGGAAGAGTTGGCCCAAAAGCGCTGCCAATCCGTGTTGGCCCGGACAAATACCAAATTGCCGTTTGGCGCGTGGCGAGGGCAAACAGCGCATAATCTGAATGGCTGTCGACATTAAAATCCGCGACACCACGTAGGCCCCAGCCGGCTACAAGAGTCGGCCCATAGGCACCGCTAACGAACACATTATCGTTGAGATACCAGATTGCCGTTTGGTGCGTGCTGAGGTTCTGCAGCACATAGTCTGGGTGGCCGTCTCTGTTGAAGTCACTCAACGCAGCTCTCGCCGCACCCGCAGCTTGTGGGTTTGCTAAATCGTAACCAATGACATCAAGGTTAATACTTTCCGGTGACGTCGCTGTGATGTCAGCAGATTGTCCAGTGCAACCGAATGCGTTCTGAACGTAAGGGTGTGCCTGAGGACACGCGGTGCTCAACCAATCGCCGAAATCGCCGGTCGCGTTCTGATTGAAGCTCACGATGTTGGTCGCCCCGTTGTTGATAGAGAAATAGCGGGTGCCGGAAGAAGTGGTATTTCTGTGACCTGCAGAAGACCAATTGAATAGATCTTGCGGGCGAAGGTCGCCGCTGTATGTGCCAGAGACATTTAGGTGCGATCCAATACCGATAATCTCATCGATTTCATGCTCCGTGGAACGTTGCGCATCGAAGTAATTGGCGCTCGTAGGCCGTGCAAAATCAAACGGCTTCGAAGAATTAAGCGTCACGATTCCGTCATACGGCCCGCCCTGTCCAACCGTGCCGTTGGCAAACATCGCGGTTGGCGTGTTTAACGCCACGGCTCGCCCGTTCGCGCTCGACGGCGTGATGTAGGTAGTTAATGCCGTGCCCGGCAAACTTGCGTTAGCGAGATTATCGTTGCTGGTTGCTGCATCCGCTCTCAGAGCGCTGATGTAATTGTTCCACGGAATGGCGTAAAAAACCCAATCACTCCGCGAGACGGTCCCCGCCGGCAGCGGAGTGCCGTTTGGCGCATTGGCTGAATATCGGAACCGAATCTGGATCGTAATCGGATCGCTAAAGAGCGATTCGTAAATCGAAATGGCGCGATTGATCATCGCCTCAATCGCTGCCGCATTTGGATTGTTGGTGATAGAGCTGTCGAACGTTGCATGAATGACCATGCCGGTAGTAGCTGCTGTTGTGACGCTCATAACATTCGAGTAATCGCCAATGCCGCTCGCATTGTAGGCGCGCACTCGATAGTAATAGGTGGTGCCGGGATTCAGGGCAGTCACGACCCGCCCAGTCACATTGCCTACGTCCAAGTCGTGGTAACCGTTCATGTAATTACTAAAAGCGGCGTCCGTTGAAACATCCAAGAGGTAGCCGTTCGCGTCGCTCACACTGTCCCAGCTGGCCATAAAGCTGCCGCGCGTCGGTGCCGGTATTTCAATTTCACCTTGTTGGGGCATTTCGATGGCGCTTGGAAACTCGGGTGCTGTTTGCGACGCCATCCGTGCTTCGTGCGTCGCGATCCCTGCTTCAAACGCTGGCGATTCGCCAGCCGTGTTGCCTTGCCCCGGTAAACTTGTATTTCCCAGGGGCGCGGCTACTCCCCACGCTGCGCCACATGCAAAAATAACTAAACCCTTTATTAGAAAACGCCCCCGCATTACTTCGATGTGAAGGCGCGAGTTTAGATTGACAATTCTTACCGCACAACCCGAAAAAATCGCATCGCCTGAAGCTTTTGAATCAACGGCGCACAGACTCGTTACATTTGCCCTCGCTGCTGGTAAAATTGATAGCGCTCGATAATTGAATCGACGTACTTCCGGGTTCCAGGAAAGTCGATGTTCTGCAAGAACTGCTTTACCGTGATGTTGCTCCTGCCGCTGCCGCCGCTCCATCGCTCGACACGACTGGCGCCCGCGTTGTATTCGGCAAGGGCAAACGGAGTGGAATCTGGCTGCGCTTCCCAGCGTTCAAGCGCGCGATGCAAATACCAGGTGCCAGCCTCAAGGTTCGTTTTCGGATCAAAGAGTCGCTCTACCTTAAAATTGTCGACTTTGTTTTCATGCGCCCATTCGTTGGCCGCTTTTTCGCTCACCTGCATGAGTCCGCGCTCTCCGTGGCTGCCATATTTTGCTGGATCGAAGCGGCTCTCACGCCACACGACTGCTTTCACGAGCATCGGATCGACGTGATGTTCAGCTGCAATCGAGCGAATCAGGCGATCGTACTGATGAAATCGTGCGGGGCTCATCCACTCGTAAAACGTGTAGACTGGATCGCCCGATCGAACAGCGAGATATCCGAAACCTGCGGCCAGCGCCAGCATTACGCAGAGGACCAGTTTGAGCAGGAATTGTATCACGTCGGCATCAAATCTCGTGCTCCTGCACTCCGGAGCAATTAAATTAACGCGGTCTTCATGACAAAACCCAGCTACGTTCGCGTCATCATAGATCGGGCAATTCACCGTGAGCTCGATTATTCCGTGCCCGAAAGCTTGATGGATCGAATCGGAGTCGGCTCTCGCGTGCGTGTACCGTTTCGAGACAAATCTGCTCTTGCGACGGTGGTCGCTGTTACGGAACAGAGTGAAGCGAAAGGCATCCGGCCAGTCGAAGCGGTCGTAGGCGAAGCGCCAATCTTAAGCGAACAATTGCTCGAGTTAGGCAGATGGATCAGTGCCTATTATTGCTGCCCAATCGAAACAGTGATGCGGAGTTTGTTGCCGCAGGTTATCCGACGCGCAGAAATCGGATGGAAAAAGCAATTGTTCGTCCAACCTGGACGCAAGGTTGACGTCGGAGCACTTGAGAAGTTGCGAAGACGCGCGCCGCGGCAGGCAGAGCTTCTGGACGCGATCCTGCGATTGGAAAACCCAATCCGAGCATCGGAACTTCTGCGGCAAACCTCTCTCGACAACCAGACTCTTCGCGCGCTGGTGAAACGAGGTCTCGTCGAATTGCGCGAAGAAGCAGTCGTGCGGGATCCACATGCCGACGAGCAATTCATTGCGACATCGAACCTCGCTCTCAATCCGGAGCAGAACCATGCGCTCAAGGAAATTAAGCAAGCGCTCGATTCGCCGGAAAACTCCCGTCCGATTTTGCTCCACGGCGTAACCGGTTCCGGCAAAACCGAAATCTACCTGCAGGCAATTCGTGCCGCGCTTGATCGTGGACAAACGGCTATTGTTCTCGTTCCTGAAATTTCGCTAACACCGCAAACGGTTGAGCGTTTCAAAGGTCGGTTTGCAGACGAGCAGGATGCGGTTGCGGTGTTGCACAGTCACTTATCCGAAGGCGAACGTCACGACGAATGGCATAAAATCCATTCCGGTTGCGCGCGAATCGTAATCGGCGCGCGAAGCGCGGTCTTCGCACCGCTGAAAAACCTGGGACTCATCGTTGTCGACGAAGAACACGAAACGACATACAAACAGGAAGAAGCCCCGCGATATCACGCGCGTGACGTGGCAATCGTGCGCGCCAAGATTGAGGAGTGCGTCGCGGTCCTGGGAAGCGCCACACCGTCACTCGAGAGTTATAACAACGCTGGAATTGGAAAATACCGGCTGGTTACTCTGACTCAGCGGATAGACGAAAAGCAGATGCCGCTCATGCGCATCGTCGATCTTCGCCAAGAGCGGCGGAAAGAGAAGGCGGCAACCATTCTGTCAGAAAAATTGCGGGCCGCGATTGCCGATCGGATGGAGAAGCGAGAGCAGACAATTCTGTTTTTGAATCGGCGCGGTTTCTCCACTTCGCTCCTGTGTAGCAATTGTGGCGAAGCGCGGAACTGTCCGAATTGCAGTGTCGCGCTTACTTTTCATCGGCATCCCGCAATTGCGGGACGGTTGAGCTGTCATTTGTGTGGGCACACCGCCGCGGTGCCAAAGAAATGTCCCGCCTGCGGGCAAGACGCACTGATTTACGCGGGTTTTGGCACAGAGAAGGTCGAATCAATCGTCTCGCAAATTTTTCCAAAAGCTGTGGTGCGTCGCATGGACGCAGACTCGATGACGCGCAAAGAAGCGTACCGCGAAACTTTGAGAAATTTTCGTACGGGCAAGATCGACATCCTGGTCGGCACACAAATGATCGCGAAGGGATTGCACTTTCCAAATGTGACGCTGGTCGGAATCATCAATGCAGATCTGGCGCTGCATCTGCCCGATTTTCGCGCGGGCGAACGCACGTTTCAGCTTCTCACTCAGGTCGCGGGACGTGCCGGGCGCGGAGAAACGTCAGGTGAGGTTTTTGTGCAGACCTACACACCGTTTAGTCCGTCGATCCAGTTCGCGCGCCACCATGATTTTGCCGGTTATTTTCAACAAGAACTCGAGTTCCGTGAACGGTGCGATTTTCCGCCATTCAAACACGCAATCCTGGTCACGGCTCGTTCTGCGCACGAAGGGCGCGCAAAGTTGTCCGCCGAAACATTGACGCGCCGCTTGAAAGAAGCGTTGCCGAAAGAATTTATCCTGGGTGACGCGACGCCGGCGCCTCTTGAAAAACTACAAGGACAATTTCGCTTTCACATCCTGATCCGTGGCGCAGCCATCATGCGCCTGAGCCGCCTCGTCCGCGAAACGGTCGACAAACTACCTTTTCCCGAAGACGTCACTGTTACCGTCGATGTCGATCCTTACCAATTACTGTAGTCGTTTGCTGCCGCTGCTGACGTGTTACCTCAAGACGCCCTTGAGGAGAACAGCTCGCCGAATTCCACCCGCGCCCATTTGGCGAAACCTTGGGCGAACAGTCTCGGATTGGCGGAATGCAATTTGAAACCGGGAATCAAACATCGGTGCGCGCGGTTCATTTTACCCAGCATTCGGCGTTTGCGCCGACGACGCGCAATCTCGGCAAAGCGGCGGTTGTAGGCTCGCATAAAACGAAAAATCGGGCCGACGCCAGTGGCCGAAAACGGCGGAACCAGCAAAGCGTTCTCGCCGGTCTTGAATATTCGGGAGACCACGCCCAGGTAATAAAGGCAAAGATCGAAGATTAGGGCAGTGCTCATCAGATCAAATTCGCCCATGTATTCATACTTGTCCTTGTAAACGGCCTCGAACCAGCAACGATGAGATCTCGCCAAGTCGCGATTGTGCCGCTCGACTAATGCACTCATCGCTTCGCCTCTTCGTTGCGCGCTGATCAGTGCTGCCGCGCGTGACGTCGTGAAGGAAATCCAATCCATGCCCGGGCTATAAAAAGGATCCATGAACGCCGCCGCATCACCGACCAGAACAAAGCCGTCTCCGGCAAAAGTGGTACTGTAATAAGCGAGATTTTTCCGCCAGTGGATGTCTTGCTCGTCAAATTGCGCGTCGACGAGAATCTCGCGCGCGACCGGATGCTTCATCAGAAAAGCCTTGAGCCGTTCGCCAATTGTTCCGCCGTCCTGGGGCCAATCGACGAGTCGTTGATCAAAACACACGCCGACACTCACGTCGCCGCCTTTTAACGGAATCCACCAACTCCACCAGCCGTCGCCGATCACATGGTTGGTGGCTGTGTTGCGTGTCGCGTAAACCGCGCGCGACCATGAAGGATATTTTTCAGCCAGCTCGCGGCTGTCCCAGTCCTTGACGCCTTTCCATCTCGACCATGCTGCCGCAGTTGGATGTTCCGTGTTGGATTTCCACCATCCTTCCTTGCGGGCGAGAATTGCAGCTACCCCTGATGCATCAACGATCCAGCGTGAACGAACCGTCCTGGTCCCATCGCCGTTGCGAAATGTTACCGTTTGTTCTTTTCCGGGCTGAAGTTGCACGTTAGTTATTGTCGCGGGACGCAGAATCTCTGCACCAGCAACTCTGGCACGGCGCAGTACCTCTTCATCGAACGTGGCCCGATCCAGTTGATACGACGGCACCCGTACTTGATAAAGCGGGCCGAGTTCGCTCGCTTCAGCGAGCGTATTTACGTCGCTATTTGTAAACCAGAAACGCAATCCCTGCTTTGCGAGATGCGACTCATTGAGATATTGCGTCAACCCCAGCACTCGGCCCATGAAATAGGCACTGACCTCCACGGTTGATTCTCCGACGCGCCGCGAAAGTTTTGTCGATTTTTCCAGAATCAATACGCGAATGCCGGGATTTTGCCGTAGCAACAGTGTCGCGGTTGCGCCGCCGGACAGCGCGCCGCCCATGATTACGACGTCATAAAAGTCCGTATC
>JBKPRQ010000053.1:0-14242 GCA_046734635.1 Verrucomicrobiota bacterium | reverse complement strand
CTGACGTACGTGACAAAAGCCAAGGATCTAAAGGCAGCGGAGGCTGAAACCAAGCTAATCGAGGTGCGCGCGAAGAAAGGGACATCGAAGCACGGCCACTAGCGCAGACCCACCGCTTCGCGAACCCGTTTCATGACTTCGTCAGCGATTTCATTAGCGCGGATTGCGCCTTCTTCGAGAACGTTGTCAATATACGATTCATCGGCCAGGATCTCTTCGCGACGTTTGCGCATCGGCGCGAAATATTCCCAGAGTTTCTGGAAAAGCTGTTTCTTGAAATCGCCGTAACCGGTCCCGCCTTTTAGGAATTTCTCGCGCATCGTCGCGATTTCATCCCTGGACGCGACGAGCGAATAAAGCTTAAAGATTGTCGATTTCGCCGGGTCTTTCGGCGCTTCCACCGGTGTCGAATCGGTCACGATGCTCATGACGCGTCTTCGCGTTTCCTTTTCATCGCCGAAGATGTCGATGTTGTTGCCGTAGCTCTTGCTCATCTTCTGGCCGTCGATCCCGGGTAGCGTTCCGGTGTCAGCTCGGATGCGCGCTTCTGGCAACTTGAAGATCTGCCCGTCCGGCTCCGATTGTCCGAAGGTTTCGTTCATTTTCACGGCGAGATCGCGCGTCATTTCGATGTGCTGTTTCTGATCTTTGCCCACTGGCACAACATCGCTGTCGTAAATCAAAATGTCTGCAGCCATCAGGATGGGATAGCTAAATAGCCCGACAGTAGGGGCCAGTCCGCGGGCGAGTTTGTCTTTGTAGGAGTGAGCGCGTTCAAGCAGGCCCATCGGCGCCACTGTCGACAGGATCCACGTTAGTTCGGTAACTTGCGGAACGTCCGAATGCCGAAAAAACGTGGCACGGTTGGGATCGAGTCCGCACGCGAGGAAATCGAGCGCCACGCGACGGCAGTTCTCCCGCAGAACTGCAGGATTGCGCAAGCTGGTAAGCGCGTGATAATCGGCGATGAAATAGAGAGCTTCGCCTTCGGCTTGAAGCGCGATAGCCGGCTTCATCATTCCAAAGTAATTGCCGATGTGCAAAACACCGCTGGGTTGTATTCCGGATAAAATGCGCATGAGGTCGAATAAGATTTCAGATTTTGCGTTGAAAGCTAATCAATCAAAATGCGGAATGACAAATGCCGAATGCCGAAGGAATGACGAAATCCGAATGGCCAATCGACGGCAGCGACTCATTCCTCATTCGCTTGCCGCTCCGTAGCGCTGCGAAAGCGCGTGTTTCGTCATTATTCCGACTTCGGACTGGTAAATTTGCTCGCCTGCCCTTAGATAGAGCGCGCTATGACAGAGAAACGCTCTCAGCCCGTTTCGGTTGTAACCGGCGCTGCTGGATTTCTGGGATCGCATTTGAGCGATCGGCTCCTTGCGGAAGGTCATCGGGTCATCGCTATCGACAATTTGATCACCGGCAACACAGCAAACATCGGTCATCTGGCCGGGAACGAGAATTTCCAGTTCATCAAACATAATGTTTCGAATTTCATCTTTCTGCCCGAGGAGAAAATCGATTACGTCTTTCACTTCGCTTCGCCTGCTAGTCCGATTGATTATCTTGAGCTGCCGATTCCTACATTAAAAGTGGGCGCGCTCGGCACGCACAACACACTGGGCCTGGCCAAGGACAAAAAGGCTGCGTTCATTCTCGCGTCGACTTCGGAGGTGTACGGCGATCCGCTCGAACATCCGCAAAAGGAAGATTACTGGGGCAACGTGAATCCAATCGGGCCACGCGGCGTGTACGATGAGGCGAAACGCTACGCCGAGGCGATGACGATGGCGTATCATCGTTATCATCGCGTGGACACCCGGATCGTGCGCATATTCAACACCTACGGACCGCGAATGCGGTTGCGTGATGGACGTGTGGTGCCCGCGTTTATCGGGCAGGCGCTTAACGGGCAACCATTGACTGTCTTTGGGGACGGCTCACAAACGCGCTCGTTCTGCTACGTGTCGGATTTAATCGACGGAATTTTCAAACTGGCTATGAGCGATTTCCATGAACCGGTCAACCTGGGTAATCCGCGCGAAATGACGATCAAACAGTTCGCCGACGAAATCATTCGCATCACCGGAACAAAGTCGGCAATCGAATACAAACCATTGCCCATCGATGACCCAAGAGTGCGTCAACCGGATATTGCCCGTGCAAAAGAAGTTCTCGGTTGGGAACCGCGCGTGAATTTCGAGGAAGGAATCAAGACGACGATCGAATATTTCGAGGAATCATTGAAAACCTAAAGCGTCGAAGCGTTAAACAGCATAACTGGAAAATTTTACTGGCGTTTATCGGAATTTAGATGTGAATTGTGTAATGGTTAAGCGCGCGCTTTGCGTCGCCATGGGTTTGCTCGTCGCGTTTTTGCCGGCTGTTGCGGAGCAGGCACATCATTCGACTGGTCGCGAACGATTGCATTCTAGCAGCGTGTCGACCACGCCTTTGTCGTTGAGTCTTTATCGGTCGAAAAGCCTGGGTGGGGCCGATGGTTCACTTTTACTTCATAATGGCTCGGTACCCCTTTGGTTGGACGGATCCCAGCTGAGTACCGGGATGGTCGATCCGGGCTACAGCTTCGCGAGTCAATGGGTTCAGATGGAGTTCACGTCGCAGGCTTTGTTTCCTGCCGCGTCATTGAGTGGTGGTCAGCCATCCGCACGAACATCGGGGATTGGCCGCGCTCATAGTTCCGACGGCAAGAATCTTGCGGTAGATGGAAAGGATACCGGGGACGACATGATGGAGTCGCCACTGAGTCGAGTTTATTGCGGTGGCGAAATCGGCTTCTTATACGGTCGATGGAGCGGCAAGGGCGGCGGTGATATGTGGGAATCATATATCGTGGGCACCGTAGGTAACGACAAATTTCAGATCACAGCTGGCGCATCGTACGACGAATGGAATCCAAATGGACGCAGCATGCGTTTTCGCTCGTTCGCCGCTCCAAGATAGGCGCATCCGTCTGTCCGAATTCTGAACCGAACTAACTCGGTGCCGCAATGCTAGCGTCGTCAGTATTCTTGCCGTCGGATTGCACGGCGGAAGCGTTAACCGATTTTGAGAGACTGGTCGTCGAAGGCGGCGCGGTTAATCCACAAGGCTTGGCCCAACGGATCCGCAACGCCTCTCGCCTTTTGTTTCTTCGTACTTCAGATGGGCAACTGGTTGGAGCCGGCGCGTTGAAACATCCGCGCGTGGAATACCGAAGCAGGGTGTTCGCCGATGCGCGAGCGACCGCCTCCGCAGACGAATACCCTGTTGAGTTGGGTTGGGTCGTGGTGGCCAAGGCGTATCAAGGGCGACGCCTTTCGACTCGCATGGTTGGCGAATTGCTTCCTTTTGCGAAGAACGAAAACATTTTCGCAACCACGCGGGCAGACGAGCGCGTTCTGAGTTTCGCGTTCGACTACGGATTCAGAATCAACGGGAACCCGTATCCTAGCGGGCAAGGCTACGATCTTGTTCTCTACCTTCGTAACGCGCATGATTACCTGCGGTGACGCGACGAAAGAGCATTGCTTTGCCATAACAGGTGACCGTCCGGAACAAGTCAGTTGTAGCGAGGCTTAGGTCACATCACGCTAAACAAGCAGCGTGCTCTTCCGAAATGTGCTGAAATGTTTCCAATGCGTCGGCAGTCGGTAGATCGCTGGCGGAAATGGCAACATCGAGTGCTCTAAGCCGTGCCACGCACTTCTCGGCGCTCGAAAGACGAGTCGTGATTTGAAAACTTTTGTGGAGCGCGCCGGCAACGGTGCCTGTTCCCGTGAACACGGCAACAATCGAACAAAGAACTCGCCATCCGCCCACAGCATCTAGTGCGGGCTTTCCTCCGATAACCGTACCACCGGCAAGAACAGTGGCCAATGCCCCACAAACGATGCTGATGACTAACAAGCGCGTATCCCAACGACGAGCCTTGGCGCAGTAAAGCTCCGCTCGCCGTAGAGCATCGCGTATCGTGCTGAGCAATTCATCTCGCTGTTGAGACTTGTCGATGGACATATGGTAGAGACTGCCTAACAAGTTACCACACAGGACAAACGGTGAAAATTCCACCCGACGAGAATTGTGCACAATCGTTCGGCATCCAGAAAGTGGAATAATCCAATCTTTAGTGATTGAAATCGCCGATCGATCCTTCCTACTATGCCCGGTGATCGGGAAGGGAGTTCTTAATTGAGCCCGCTGGCCGAAGTCATCGATTAACACCAATGTCGGCTCGAAAATTCGCCGCAGATAAGTTGTTGTGGGAAACGCTGGGACGCTGGAAACGGTCGAGCCCTGAACTGGATCGCATTCAATTTCTGAAGACCGTGCCGTTCTTCGATCGGCTCTCGAATCGGCAGCTCAAGACCGTCTCGGATGTCATGTTCGAGCGCACCTATGACACGGACGAATCAGTTTTTGAGGAGGGGCAACCCGGGGCCGCGCTCTTTCTGATTCTAGGTGGCAAAATCGCGATTGAAATTTGCCGCGAGACCAGCACGACGCGTCTGGCCGTTTTGGAGAGCGGTGCCTTTTTTGGTGAGATGGCGCTGCTGGATGACACACCGCGTTCGGCCAACGCGCGAGCTTTGGAGCCGACCCGCGCGCTGGCTCTTTATCGGAATGACCTTGACGGATTAATGCATCGGCATGCGCGAACTGCCTGCCAAATTTATCGTTCCCTGGCGTCGATGATCGGTGATCGCCTTCGTTCGACGAATGAACTGGTGCAAATGAAGACTCCAGCCGACGTGATCGGTCTAGAATGAGCGACGATCGGGGCTTCGAAGAACAAGAGCGAGAACGCAGGGTTCGGCGCAGAGTCTTTTATCTCACATTCGCAGCGTTGGCCCTGATTTTAGGAGGATTTTTGATCTGGAAATTACGCATCCTTATTCTACCGATCATAGTCGGCGCCTTGATGGCGTTTTTGTTCCGTCCATTAAAAGAGCGCTTCGAGGTGCGATGGCTGCCTCACGAGCTTCAGGTGCTCTGCTCTTTTGCAGTCATTGGCCTCATGCTGTTTTTCGCCTTCAATACTTTTCGCAAACACATTCCCGACGAAGAGCAGAAGATCGAATTCAAAGTCCGCCTGAAATACAAACTCAACGAAAGATACCAGCAGTTGGTAGCGAAATCGCCCGAGGGAAAATCCAACACGGTGACAGCGCTGCTTGAAAAACAACTTGGGCCCTTCATGGACAAGATCAATCAGGTGCTCGCACTTAATCCGGAGGAACGCACTCTGTTTCTGAAATATGCCGCCGGATACAATGGGAAACCTCCCATTGAAAGTAGGTTTGTTGATTACTTTCGAGCAAACCAAACAACGGGGAAATACGTAATTCCCGAAAAGAATACCGCAGGCGAAGTCTCGCCCGCCATGTCGCCGACACCTAGTTCCCCTCCGCCCGCAGCGGAAGAAGGCACGAGCCTGGAAAGTAAGTTGTCAGCATGGATGCTGGCGCCCTTGATTTTTATTTTTCTCGGTTTCGATAACGGGCAGATTCGTCGCTTCTTTATTAGCCTGGTTCCCAATCGCTACTTTGAGTTGTCGCTTACGGTCCTCGACAGGCTCGACGACGCCATCGGCAGGTATTTACGCGGGACTCTGATGGAATGTTTTCTGGTGGGCCTAACTCTTACGCTCGGATTGATTCTCCTCGGTATCCCGTTGGGCATCGCTGTGACGATTGGTGTGGTTTCCGGGCTTCTGAACGCCATTCCGTTTCTGGGCACCGTGATCGCTCTGGTGATTGGTGTCGGTTACGCGTTGATCGCGGAGAACGTGACACCACTGATTCCAGGTCTGAATCCAAATGATCTGGTCTGGTATGTACTGATTCTCGTCGTAATCACCCACATACTGGACGATGTGGTGTTTCAGCCGTTTGTGCTGGGCAGCGCGGCGAACGTTCATCCGCTTATGGTTGTCATCGCGATCATCGCCGGTTCCCTCATCATGGGTTTGTGGGGCATGTTGTTTGCCATTCCCACAGTGGTCGTCGTCAAAACTGCGGTTGCGACCTTTTTTAAAGAGCTCAAAGATTATCGCATTATTTGACTGGAACGGCCGACTGCGGCGAGCACAGTAGCGCTACTGAAACTCGCTCTTGTTTTGCTTTTTTGAGATTTCGAGCTTGAAATTTGTCGTGGATTTGAGTTTTGGGATTTGGAAGTTTTAACTGATGGCTATCGCACCGCGTTTGATCAGTCTCAATCTTGGATCCCAGACCGTTGGCCTGGCGGAGTTCCGCGTCCAACCTCACGGCGGGCTGGTCTTGCTGGATTATCGTTTGCGGGAAACACCGCTCGATCCCGCGACTGGCCAACGTCGCGAGGCCCACACTGCGTTGCACGAAACCGCCGGCGTGTTGCGCGAAATGATGCACGAACTACGCATCAAGAACGGCGCGGTGAACTGCGCTTTGCCCGCGCAATCGGTTTTTGCGCGTTTCGTTAAACTCCCATCGCTCGAACACGAAAAGCTGGAGAAAATCATCGCGTTCGAAGCGCAACAAAACGTCCCATTCCCAATCGACGACGTGGTTTGGGATTATCAGGTAGTCGGAGGCGGGCTGGACGAGGAAACTCAAGTAATCCTGGTCGCGATCAAGCACGATATACTCGATGGCGTTAACGGCGCCGTGGAAGAAACTGGGCTCCATACTTCCACGATCGATGTCGCGCCGATGGCACTCTACAATGCGTTTCGCTATAGCTACCCTACCGTCAACGATTGCTCGTTACTAGTGGATATCGGGGCGCGCACAACCAATGTTCTCTTTATCGAACCTCGAAGAATTTTCTCGCGGAGTCTTCCCATTGGGGGCAGCGCGATCACCGCTGCGATTGCCAGAGAATTTGGCGAATCTTTCGAGGCGGCCGAGACTCGCAAAAAGCGAGATGGCTTTGTGGGTCTCGGGGGCGCCTATGCCGAGCCGTCAGACCACGATATTGCTCGCGTCTCGAAACTGGCCCGAAGCACCATGACCCGGCTGCACGCGGAGTTGATGCGCTCGATCAGTCATTATCGCTCGCAACAACGGGGAAGTCGGCCGGACCGCATCTTTCTTTACGGCGGGACCGCCGGTATGCCATACATGCGCGAGTTCTTTCACGAGAAATTCCAATTACCGATCGAGTTTTTTAATCCACTTCGAAACGTCGCCGTATCGGAAGCAGCTTCGGCATCGGGTGTCGCGCACTCGGCGCATCTCGTCGGTGAATTGGTCGGCCTGGCGCTGCGCAGCGTGACGGCTTGCCCGATGGAACTTAGCCTGCTTCCGGCAAGCGTTGTTCGACGGCAGGATTTGGAACGGCGCCGGCCATTCTTTATTGCTGCGGCTGCGTGTGTGGTTCTCGCGCTGCTGGGCTGGTCATTTTACTATACGCGAGCGGCGCAAGTAACGCGCACGACCGCCGACGCAATCCAGCAAAAGAATGCCTCCATGCGAGGGGCGGAAGCGCAGCTTGATAAACTCAAGAAACAGATCACCTCACTCGACAATGTTGCGACTCCGCTTATTGGCGCGGTCAACGATCGGGACTTCTGGCCGCAAATTCTCGACGACTTAAACGCGCGCCTGCCTGCGGCCGACATCTGGATTACCGAGCTTGGAGCAACCTCAGGTGGAAAACTCCTGGTCGTCGGCGAAAAACGTGGCGGAGAGACCGCGCCTGCTCAGCCGTCCACCGGAGGAGCTACAAAGACTGGGCCCGCCGGAGCGAAATCGATCGACGGCATTCTGGTGCGCGGTCTTTATTTATATAATCCGAAGCAGCAGGAGATCGTCGTCGATTATTTGCGCAACCTGGCGAGCTCGCCGTTTTTCGTTGTCGATCCAAAAACTCCTGAGCGCGTGATCAAGTCGAACTCGGTGCCCAATGAAACGGACTGGGCGTTCCCTTATGAGCTCCAGCTTACGCTGCGAAAGCCGGTGAAACTGCCATGAAGTTGTGGTTTCAACAAAATCGGGCGCTCGGGACATTGCTCATTGTCTCCGGGATCTGCGCGTTGTTTGCTGGAGTTCTTCTTTACTGGAGATGGGCGACCTGGCGCGATGCCAGTCAAACTTTCGATCAGGCGGCGGCAGAGAGGAGCCGTTTCGAGCACCTCGATCCTTTTCCGAATGATGCAAATTATCGGAAACTGCAAGGTTATCTCGATCGATACAGCACCGCGCTGGACAAATTCAAAGATGAACTAAAAACTGACATTGCCCCAGCGCCGCCGCTCGCGCCTAACGAATTTCAATCCCACCTCCGTCAGGCAACAGTTGCCGCCATTAACAGAGCACAGACTAACAACGTAAAACTTCCGGACAAATTCCAGCTCGGGTTTGACGAGTTCGCAAACGCCTTGCCGGACACGGCGGTGGCGCCGCTTCTTGGGCAGGAACTTTCGCAGATCCAGAAGCTCATCAACATTTTGGTGGACGCCAAGGTGGACAGCCTAACCGCATTTCATCGCGCGCGGCTGCCCGAAGAACGGAATGCTTCATCGGCTCCAACGCCAACTCCCACCACCGGTCGAATGGCCACAGCAACCAAGACAGCCACGCCTCCACCGATATTGCTGCAGCGAAATATTGTCGATCTGACTTTTAAAGCCACACCTGCTGCTGCACGTAAAGTCTTGAACGAAATCGCAAATTCCAGCGGACAATTCTTCATTATCCGCAATCTGTATGTGCACAACGAAAAGGACAAAGGCCCTTCGCGCCAAAGAACCGAGGCAACGCAGACATCGCAGGTGGTTTCGCCTCAGCCGGGCGCAGGTGCGCCACTAAATTTCATAGTGGGCAACGAGCACATCGAAGTCTCGGCGACAATCGAAATGCTGAGATTTGGTTCTTAACCATGAATCCGTCCCCGCAGAGGGCCTGGCTTGCGTCGGATTGCTCCCGAAAATTCGGTGTGGTCATTTGCGAAGGCGGATGCTTAAATGCGCGCAGTGGTGATTAAGCATGGCGAAAAGCGAATGGATTAAGGCGCATTACGATTGGGTCGCGCTGATTGCCGCTGGGGTATTCCTTTTCTTGTCCGCCGTCTCCATTTGGTGGAACGCCATTCAGTTTGGAAATCGTCTCGTGGCTCAGCCCGGATCGCCGCCGAAGAACGCGTCATCGCCGGCTGTAGCAACAGAGCTTGATCGCGCCGCGGAGCGTCTTGAGCGTCCTGGGCAATGGAAAGCCAGTACTCGCTCCGGATTGTTTGTTCCTGAAAAACATTTCATTGCCGCAAACGGGATGCCCGCAACGCTGCAAAACACGCAGGTGCATCCGCCGGTCCCCAATGATTGGTTGGAAAAGTTTGGTTTACCGATCCAGGACGCCGACGTTCTGGAGCAAGATCCTGACGGCGACGGATTCACAAATTTGGACGAGTGGCAGGGAGTCACCGATCCAACAAACAAGGATTCGCATCCGGATTATCTTACAAAACTACATTTGGCGTCCTCAACGGAGGAACCGTTCCGATTCATGTTTTCATCATGGGTCGAGGAAACTTTTGCGCTCAATACGATTGATCAGAGCGAACCGACGCAATTCTTAAAGGTAGGCGACACTATTCGCGGCACTGATTTTAAGATCGTGAAGTTCACTGAAAAACATGAGCGCAACCAGTACGGCACCAATGTCGATGTTTCGGAATTACTGCTTGAACACAAAACCACTCATGCACAGGTCACGTTGGTGAAGGAAAAAGTCGCTACTTCACCGCAATCGGTAGCCACTTTCGTTTATACCTGGGGCGGGCGCCGAGAGTTCGACGTGAGAAAAGACCAAGAATTTTCCTTGAAACCCGTAGAAGAGATCAATTACAAGGTCGTGGATGTGCAGCCAAATAAGGCCGTGATCGTGAATACGCAGAAACCAAATGCGCGGATCGAGATCGGTTTTGCACCGCCTTAACCCATGAGAATCAGTCGCCATAACTCCTCCTATGAAAACTACCCAGCAACCTGTCCGCTGTAGAGGCAGCCATACTGGCTGCCAATTGTTAGGTCATAAACAAAAGGAAACGAAGCTAACCAAGACTTCTTTCTGGCCATTGCAGCCATCTCGCGTCCTGTGGGCGTCGCGACAAAGCTTCTTTGTTCCCTTCGTTATCTTCTGGAATTGCCTCTTGTTCGCTTGCGCGGTGGGCTTCGCCCAAACTCCGGATAGCGTGGCCGAGCGTGAAGTGCAAAGGCGGCAGGCTGGCATAACGCAAGGTGAAGCCGCCCTCGCGCGGGGCCAGGCTGCGATGAAAGCAAAAGATTATGGCGCGGCACATGAAGAATTCAGGACTGCGGTCACGTATCTGCCCGATGCAGTCGTCTCTGGAAAAGCGCACGATGAAGCCGTTGAAGGATTTTGCAAAAGCGGCGTCGTTTTGGCCGAAGCGCGTATTGCTGAGGGAAGGTATGCCGATGCCGAGGCGATCTTGAGCGAGACTTTAAGTAACCGGTACGATTCCAAATGTCGTGCGGCGCAGGAGCTCTACGCGCATCTGCGGCAGCCTGGTTACTTCAACAAGACGATGAGCCCGACCTTTATCGAAAAGGTCGAGCAAGTGAAGCAACTGCTCACAGAGGCTGACGGTTTTTACAATTCCGGGCGGTACGATCTGGCAATGAAACGATACGATCAGGTGCTGGCCCTCGATCCTTACAACACCGCGGCGAGGAAGGGACAGGAAAAAATCAATAACACCAAATACCAGTATGGCGAAGAAGCATACAACGAGACACGCTCACGCCAGCTTTGGCAGGTTGAGAAGGCTTGGGAACAACCAGTCCGCAGATATGGGCAAACTGGTGAGCCTGCCGCCATCGGCGCACAAAGAAATTTGGGTGGTACGGCTCAGATAAACAACAAGCTGAATACCATTATTATTCCACGAATCGAATTTCGCGATGCCACGATTCGCGAGGCCATCGATTTTCTCCGGGAACAGGCAGTCGAGAACGATACTACTGGTACCGGGAAAAGGGGCGTTGATATTGTGCTGCGCATGGTGCCACTCGGCCAGGTAGCCGCACCGCCTCCACCTGCAGTCGCGCCAGGGGGTTCACCGCTGCCTCCTACCACCACGGCGCCTGGTGCTCCAGCTGCAGCGGGGGCACCTGCGGGAGGGACCACACCAGCTACTGGGCCTGGCGTTCCTGCTCGCCCAGTCCCCGTTTCAAACGAACCGCGCATCACTCTCACGCTCAACCAAATTCCACTAGGCGAAGCCCTGCGCTACATCGCGAACCAGGCTGGCTTGAAAGTGAAAGTGGAACCATACGCGGTCTCGATTATTCCAATGAGCGAACAGAGCCATGATCTGATCACAAAGCGATATCACGTTCCGCCCGAATTCTTCGGAGGTCCACTGGATGTGGGTTACTACCTTGAGGGTAGCCTAGGAAGCCAGAGTGGAACGAGTGGATCGGCGCAGCCGGCGCCCGTCGCTGAGAACGTGATCGAGAAGGAGGCGATCAGTTATCAAACGGCCTCTGGAGTTGGCACCGGCGCGGGAGCGACGAGTCAGTCTAATTTAACTCAAGGGACGAACACCACGCGTCAGCATTTATTGAACGATCGCCAACTCGTCGGCCGGGCTGACGCGAGAACCATGTTGCTAAGCATGGGCGTTGAGTTTCCTGGCGGTGCCAGCGCAACCTTTTGGCCCCACACCGGGGTTTTGATCGTTCGGAATACACAAGACAATTTGGACATGGTGGATGCCTTGGTTGATCAGGCTAACGCTTCCCAGCCTAAACAGGTCGAAATCGAATCGAAATTCATCGAGATTACCCAGAACAATCTGAAGGAACTTGGATTCGATTGGTTGCTTGGCCCGTTCAGCATTAATGGAAAGGTGTTTGGATCGGGCGGCACGAATGTAAACTCGGCAGCAGCCAATCCCATAAATTTTCCGTTCGTTGATCCTGCCACGAATCAACCGATTGGTCAGAATCCGGTCACTGGCGGAAACCGCAGCGGTAATGTGGCGATTAGCGCGAACGCCCTCGATGCGCTGCTCTTTCCAGCGGCGGGCGGTGTTGCTCCCGGAATCTTTGGCTTGGCTGGTGTATTTACCGATCCGCAATTTCAAGTCGTTATTCGCGCTCTCAATCAAAAGAAAGGTGTTGATCTTCTTTCCGCGCCGAAGGTGACCACCAAGAGTGGTCAGCGCGCGATAATCGAAGTAGTTAGAGAATTTCGGTATCCAAGTACTTTTACTCCGCCGCAGGTTCCGTCGATCAGCAGCAGTAGCGGAAACACCGTGGTGGGGGGGGCAACGACTGTTCCCGTGGTCGTGACCCCGACGACGCCCCAAAATTGGGAGACGCGAAATACTGGGGTGACTTTAGAAGTTGAGCCCGTGGTAGGAGGAGATGCAACAACGATAGACCTAAACCTGGTTCCACAAGTTGTGGAGTTCGAAGGGTTTATTAACTATGGTAGTCCAATCAACGCGGTGGGCGTCAGTACGCTCGCCGGCGCCATAACAAGATCTGTGCCGGTCCTGCTCACTGAAAATGTAATTAACCAGCCAGTATTCAGTACGCGCAAGGTTACCACGAGCGTAAGCGTGTGGGACGGGCAAACTGTCGTAATAGGCGGATTGATGCGTGAAGATGTACAAAAGGTGGAAGATAAAACTCCCATCATCGGCGACATTCCGCTCATCGGGAGAGCATTTCGCTCGAATGTTGATCAGCACATCAAACGCAATCTGATCATCTTTGTGACGGCGCGCGTGGTTACGCCTGCTGGCCTCGCGTTCAACAACGAGGAAGAGGAGGAGGAAGGCTTGCTACCGCCGGCGTTGCCCGAAGCTCCTGCCTATAAGAAATAGGGCTTCACCCGAGGCTAAAAGGGTTATGTGACCCGCGCACGCGACGTGAAAAAACAAATTAATCCTTCCATTAAGGCGCACTTTCTCCCGCGCGCGCTCATTCTGCTTGCACTGGTGACTTTCAGCCATGACATCTTCTGTCAGACACCGACTCCAACGGCGACGCCAAGTCCAACCGCGACGGAATGCCCAAGACCGACACCCGGAGCGTGTACGTCATATGAAGCCGAGTCGGACGACAACACGCTAGAGGGAAGCGCCGTGATTTTAAGCTGCCCGACGTGCTCCGGTGGATTTAGGGTAGGCTATGTGGGCAACAACTCTGGAACTCTCCAGTTCAATGGTGTTAGTGTGGTCGCACCGGGTAATTACTCCGTGACGATCTGGTACACTAACGGAGACGCGGTACGCTACGCCCTCTTGAGCGTGAACGGCAGTTCCGGAACGCCTGTGACCTTTCCGTCCACTGGCTCGTTTCAGACCGTCGGAACAATTCAGACGACGATCACTTTGAACACCGGTTGCAACACGCTTATGTTCTACAATCCGATCGTTGGTGACTGGGCCCCGGACTTTGATCGACTTGGGGTGAACTGCCCTAACACTCCTACGCCTACTCCAACGCCATTGGCTCGCGGGGCTACCGTAGGCGACTTTAACCGCGATGGACATCCAGACTACGTGCTTCAGAACGCGGTTACGCGTCAAACCGCACTGTGGTATCTGAACAACAACATTTTCCTCGGCTCTGCCTTCGGACCAACTCTCCTAAGCGGCTGGGGCTTAAAGGGTGCGGCTGATTTTAATCGCGACGGGCATACCGATTACGCGCTGCTCGCCTTCAGCACGCGTCAAACTGCACTTTGGTATCTGTCCGGACCAATCTTAATTGGAGGCGCTTACGGGCCAACTCTTCAAAGTGGCTGGGGCTTGGTAGCGACAGCTGACTTTAACGGGGACAGCAAGCCGGACTATGTGCTTTATAAGAACGGCACGCGTCAAACTGCACTATGGTATCTCAACAACAATGTCCGTGTAGGCACTGCCTGGGGCCCCACTCTTCCGTTTGGCTGGAGCTTGGTGGGTGCAGCGGATTTTAATCACGACGGACATACGGATTACGCCTTGTTCAATTCGACTACTCGCCAGACAGCACTCTGGTATTTGTCCGGAGCGACGCGCATCGGAAGCGCTTTCGGGCCGAACGTTCCCGGTCGCTGGGCGCTAGTGGCCACAGCCGACTTTAACGGTGACGGCAACCCGGATTATTTGCTCTACAACAGCGCCACGCGTCAAACAGCGATTTGGTATCTAAATAACAATGTTTACATCAGCAGTGTGTTTGGCCCAACTCTTCCAGTAGGCTGGAGTTTGGTCGGGCAGTAACACCTCAAGA
>JBKPRQ010000052.1:0-10031 GCA_046734635.1 Verrucomicrobiota bacterium | reverse complement strand
GATGACCACTTCCGACACAACTTTATCCGAAACGATTTTCTCAATTGTGCCGGCTAATCGATTTCGAATGCTTGTGCTCATGTTTGTTAGACTTTAACAGATTCCAAAGGCTTATCAGCATCTGAATTACTTATCCGGCTGTGCCGCTTGAGGCATCAATTGGTCTGCCGGGAAAAGGCGCGCATTCGCATCAGTACCGTTGCGATGAGACCGGCGATGCCCGAAGCGACCAGGATCATGGCGACGACGATGAACTGAAAAATGCCCGCATAAATGGGGCTGGCACCAGACACTAGCCGACCTCGCCAACCTGCACTTGGACGTTGATATCGTCCGTTAAGACCTTGCCGATGACGGCTCGCGACAAATGTGTGGTCTCGAGCGCCATGGATTGCGTGGGCTGCTCGCTTTTCAAAACCTGTTAGAGATTTTTAAAAGCGATCAACCCGGACAGCGGCGCGAAATTCATCGAGCATGCGATGCAGCTTCTCTGATCACGGCGGCGACCTCCTTTGGCCTGGAGACGTAAACGGAGTGGCTCGCCCCTGAAACTTCCACCACATGACTTTTGGCACGTGCGGCGTACCACCGTTCAAGATCGGGATTGATGGTTCTATCCTTTGTGGGTACCAGCATCCAGCTCGGTTTGCTTCTCCACGCCGGCGTCGCGATAACTGCATTGAAATTGTCGGCTGCGTTTAGCACCTGTGATCGTGCCATGAAGGCAGCCAACTCGTTAGGCAAATCGGCTGCAAAGTATTCATGAAACTGTGCAGGATCGAGGTAAGTGAAACCGTCGGGCGTCGTCTTTATCGCCGAGGACTTGCTTAGATCACTTGGAAAGCGCTTTCCGTCCTCAGCCTCACTTTCTCCTGCATCTGGCATGTGGGCCGCGATGTAAACCAGTGCCGCAACCCTGGGATCGTTCGCGGCTTCGGTAATCACGGCTCCGCCATAGCTGTGAGCGACAACAACGCATGGGCCGTCTTGTTGAGCGATCACGCGTTTCGTTGCAGCTACGTCTTCTTTGAAGGACGTCTCCGGCTCTTGAACCATACTGACGTTGTACCCGTCCTTGACGAGAATCTCATACACGCCTTTCCAGCCCGAGCCATCCGCCCAGGCACCGTGAACGAGAACAATGTTCCGTACGGGAGGAGCTTCTTTTTGTGCTGCCACTGTAAAGCAACACAAGAGTGAAAGTCCGCCAACGAAGCAAAGTTTTGACATTGAGTTTTTTCTCCTTTCTATCTTTTTTAAGATGTGGAGCGGCTAAGCCACTCCGCGAAACGCGTCGAGCCGAGGCGGGGTTTATTGCCGGGGGTAAGGCTTTGATCGTTCAGCTCTGTGCCGAAGTATTTGGCGTGGGCGTCTGTGGTCACCTTTCGTGGGTCTCGCGTCGCGCTCAAGAAACGCCGGACGAGTTCGTCCATTCGGATCGGTTCGGGCCCAGCGATCTCGACCGTGCCATTCACCGGTTGCCCGACGGCAACGTCGGTCAATGCGGCGGCGACATCATCCGCGGCGATAGGCTGCATGAGACCTGGCGATAACCGAACCGTTTGTCCTTCTGTGGCCGATTGAGCGATGCCCTTCACGAACTCGAAGAACTGCGTCGAGCGAACGATGGTGAATGGAATCCCTGATGCCTTGATCAGATTTTCCTGGGCCACTTTGGCGCGCAAATACCCGCTCGCAGGAAGCCGGTCAGCGCCGACGATTGACAGCGCTATGTGGTGTTTCACGCCTGCGGCTGCCTCTGCGGCAAGAAGGTTACGCCCTGCCGTTTCAAAAAACTCCAGCACGGCCTTGTCGTCCCACTGTGGCGCATTCGCGACGTCAACAACGACTTGAGCCCTTGTTAGTGCTTCAGACAGTCCCTCACCAGTAAAGGTATTGACGCCCGATTTGGGTGACGCCGCCAATACTTCGTGGCCGCGCTCACGTAGATTTTTCACGAGCTTTGTTCCAATCAGCCCAGTACCGCCGATGATCACGATCTTCATGTTCTTATTCATATGCGTTTGTTCCTCCAATGTTTCGGTTTTTCATAACGCCGTTAGTAGGCGCGTAGCGATGGTGATCCTTTTCATTTCAGTCAGCTCTTAATGAACGCTAACAGGTCAGCGTTGACGCGATCCTGGTGCGTGGCGGTGAGACCATGCGGAGCACCGGGATAATAGATTTCCTTTGCACCCTTGATCAGCCTGGCCGATTTCTTCGCCGAGTCTTTCACCGGAACGATCTGGTCATCTTCACCGTGCAAGACCAGCGTTGGCACGTTGAATTTTTTCAAATCCTTCGTGTGATCCGTTTCCGAAAACGCCTTGATGCTTTCATAGGCGTTGAGGAGACCTGCCTGCATGCTCCACAGCCAGAACTGATCGAGTGTTCCCTGCGAAACTTCTGCCCCGGGACGGTTGGCACCATAGAACGGCGTCGCCAAATCCTTGTAGAATTGCGAAGGATTCTTGAGGAGGTCCGCTCGCATTTTGTCGAACACCTCAATTGGAAGACCTTCGGGATTAGCGGCAGTCTTCAACATTAGCGGCGGCACCGCGGCAATGAGGACCGCTTTCGCGACCCGCTTGGTTCCGTGGCGACCAATATAGCGGGCGACCTCTCCGCCCCCAGTGGAATGGCCTACCAGAGTCGCGTCCTTGAGATCGAGTGCGTCGATGACCGCCGCGAGATCGTCGGCGTAGCCATCCATGTCGTTTCCAATGGAAGTTTGAGTGGATCGGCCATGGCCACGTCGGTCATGCGCGACTACGCGGAACCCGTGCTGCGCGAGGAAAAGCATTTGGCCATCCCAAGCGTCAGCGCTTAGAGGCCAACCATGTGAGAATGTCACCGCCGGGCCCTTGCCCCAGTCCTTATAATAGATTTCTCTACCGTCTTTCGTTGTGATGTAGCTCATATTTTTCCTTTCATTCCAATTTTAATGCCGCCCGCTGAGTTCTGGCTCAGACGAAACCAAGTGCGGCTCTTGATCTCATTTAACAAAGTTCGGTTCTGTTATTGAAAGCTATAACCCGAGGTCGCTTAATCCCGGATGTTCATCCGGACGTCGACCAAGCGGCCAGCGATACTTGCGCTCCGACTCCTTGATCGGCAGATCATTAATGGACGCAAACCGAAATCGCATCAGACCATCGTCGTCGAATTCCCAGTTCTCATTGCCGTAGGAGCGGAACCAATTTCCAGAGTCATCGTGCCATTCGTAGGCGAACCGCACGGCGATTCGGTCTTCGTTGTGAGCCCAAAGCTCTTTGATCAACCGGTAGTCGAGTTCTTTGGCCCACTTGCGTTTCAAAAATTGAACGATCTCGGCCCGTCCAGTGGGGAATTCGGCGCGGTTTCTCCAGCGCGAATCAGTTGTATAAGCAAGAGCCACCTTTTCAGGATCGCGCGAATTCCAAGCATCTTCGGCCGCGCGAACTTTTTGAATGGCAGTCTCACGACTGAACGGGGGTAGGGGAGGCCGTGTTACGTTTTTCTCTTTCTCCCGTGATTCCCCGACGGGCGTTTTTTCATCAGTCATAGGGTCCCTCCGTGGATTTTCTTCGGCCAATCATCTCGTCGATCGTTAGGATCTTGGCATTTGCGCGATGAGGTTCTCATCACATGCTCGCCGCGTATTGATCCGCAAACAATGCCGGTTGTCCGCCTGTGTGCAGGAACAACACAGTCTCATCTTTCTTGAAAAATCCTTTGCGGATCAAATCAATCATTCCCGCCGCGGCCCGGCCTGTATAGACTGGGTCTAACAAGAGGCCTTCGCACGTTGCGAACAAACGGATGGCTTCACGCTCTTGTTCGGTCAACGCCCCATAACCTGCCGAGCAATAGTTGGCATTTGCCAATACTTCGTCCGGTGCGAACTCAATACGTTTCCCCAACTTTTCGCCGGCGAGGGACGCCAATTCTGAAACGTGTTGCTTCAACCATTCTTCAGGTTCATCAACGCTGATTCCTAACACTTTGCCTTTATATCCAAACACGCGTTGGCCGAGCAGAAGCCCCGCGTGCGTTCCGCCAGACGACGTTGCAAAAACGATCCAGTCCGCATGAAGGTCCTGTTCGACTAGCTCCTTGATCGCGTAGGCGTACCCTAACGCACCCGTTGCGTTCGAGCCGCCGTACGGAACGAGATAAGGGTTCATTCCTTGTTCGGCAGTGCGATCGAATGTCTCTTGAAGAATTCCGTCGCGATCTTTGCGGTCAGCGACATAAACGATTTCGGCGCCGAACAGTTCATCGAGCAACAGATTTGCCGACGACTGCTTTGGCTCATCGCCTGTTAGGACCAGAATGCATTTGAATCCGAATCGAGCTGCGGCCGCGGCCGTCTGACGACAATGATTGGATTGTAGCGCTCCGCCAGAAATCAAGGTCTTCGCGCCCTGTTCGCGCGCTTCCGCGATGAGAAATTCCAGCTTCCGCGTTTTGTTACCGCCGAAAGCAAGTCCGGTTAGATCGTCGCGTTTAACCGATAAACGCGGTCCGCCCAAGGTATCGGTTAGACGCGGCAGCGTTTCAATTGGCGTTGGCAATTGAGCAAAGTTTAGCCGGGAAACATTCATCATTAATTTTGTAGCCGGCTCGCCTTGTCGAGGCGCTCCAGCAATGTTGCTTCGTGCGGCACGGCGACACCCGCCATAGTGCAGGCTTTGCCGTGACTACAGCAGGCGTGCTTATGAGGTGAATTCCAAAATCAATTTGCGCGCCTCGTTGCTTCGAAAAGGAACCACGCGCGTCGCTCGGTTTCATCGATCCAAACTTCAATCAGACTCGCGGTAGCAACGTCGCGGTGCTCATCGCACACGTTGTGTGCCTCGCGAAGCCTCGCGGCCATCGTGCGATTGTCCTCCGCTAACTCCGCCAGCATGTCGAGCGGCTCGACATAGTCTGCATCGCTATCTGCCACGCGCTGGATGCGCGCGACCTCGCCGATGGAATGCAGGGTAATCCCGCCAATTTTGCGGACGCGTTCCGCGATTGGGTCGGTCATTGCGAAAAGCTGGTCGGCATGTTCATCAAGCAACAAGTGGTAATCGCGAAAATGCGGCCCACTCATGTGCCAGTGAAAGTTTTTCGTTTTCAGGTAGAGCGCGAAGACATCGGCCAGGATGGTGTTCATCGTCGCGGTAATGTCTTTCGTCGCCGAAGCTGTGAGATCGGTTCGTGTCTCCAGTGGGGCGTCGCGTCTGTGAAGCAGTTCGGTAGTTTTTTTCGAATTAGGTTTGTTCATGGTTTTGTTTGTACCGGTTGATGTTTTATTGGCGCGATCAGGCAGGCTTTTTCTGTTGCGGATTTCGGTGTTTTGCTGTGCCCGCCGTGTAACGGGTTGTTCTAATTCTATTCGATTATCGGTCATAAGCATCTCAGTTGGTTCATTTTTGTTGGATCCTCTGCAACGCTGTAGCACTGCAGGCAGGCTTATGATTTTCTCGACTACCAAGGCCTAGGCGATTGCGCGTTCGCAAGATTTTTCTGTGCCAAGAATTAGATAGTGGCTGCTCCTTCGTTCGGGGTAAGCGTTGGGCTCGCAGCCCACACGGCTGCCACTACAGCTGGATCAATCCGCGCCGCGTAGCGTTTGCCACGGCTTCGGTGCGGCTGATGACGTTCATCTTGGCGAAGATCGCTTTCACGTGCGACTTCACGGTGCCTTCGCTGATAAATAGCGCAGAGCCAATTTCCTTGTTGCTTTTCCCCTGGGCCATCAGCTTGAGAACGTCGATTTCGCGCAAGCTCAATGTTTCGCCACTGACGCGTTCCGCAAGTTTGGCCGCGAGATGAACAGGAACACACGTTTCACCCGCGTGCACCCGGCGAATGCTGTCCATCAACGCTTCACGTGGTACGTCCTTGAGCAGGTAGCCTTTCGCGCCTGCTTGAATGGCACGGTAAATATCTTCGTCACCGTCGAACGTTGTAAGCACGATGATCCGCGCGTTTTCATCGTGCTCCCGGATTTTCTTGATTGCGCTGACTCCGTCGAGCTCGGGCATTCGCAAATCGAGCAGCGTTATATCGGGACGATGTTGTCTCCATAAATCGACCGCTTCGCGACCATTTGTAGCTTCGGCGAGCACGGTCATGTCCGGTTTGCGCCGAATCAACGAGACCAAACCTTCGCGCACGACGGTGTGGTCGTCGGCGATAAGAACGCTGATGCGCGATTTCTTCGGCACGGCCTGCGACGATCGCCGCGCTACACCAGCCCTACCAGATTTGACAGAGCCCTTCTTGGATTTCACGATGCCGATTCGCCATTGTACGGCAACGCGACGACGATTTTGGTGCCTTTGCCACGCGCACTAGTGATCGTGAGTGTTCCACCCATTTGCTCGACGCGTTCGCCCATTCCCGCAAGACCGAACCCATCATGTGGAGCTTTGACTTTGAAGCCATCGCCGTCATCACGAAGTTCCAGGCGAAGTTCTTTTGAATTGAAGATCAGTCGCGTCTCAAAATTGTGCGGACGCGCGTACTTGAGTGCGTTAGTCAGCGCTTCCTGACCAATGTGGAGAAGATTCTCCTGCCAAATCGGTGAGAGACGTCGCAGTCGTCCCCGAAGCTCGAAGCGTGTATGAAGGTTTGTTCCCGCAGTGGTGTTTTTAACGATTCCTTTTAAGGCGTCCCAGAAATTGTCTCGTTGCAAAGCCTGGGGTCGCAGCGCGTGGACCGATCGACGCGCTTCATTCAAACTGAGTCGCGCCAATTCGCCGGCTCGCCGCAAATGCTCGTTTGCTTCCTTGCGGCGGCAGCATGCCATGGCGTCCTCCGCGGATTCTAGTTGCACGATCACACCCGTGAAGCCTTGTGCCAGCGTATCGTGGATGTCGCGCGCCATGCGATTTCGTTCTTCAAGAACGGCTGACTGCCTGCTCTGCTCGGCAAATTCGTTGAGCTGAATCGCCAGCATGGCCTGGTGCGCGAGAGCCTGCGCCAATTCAATCTCTTCCGGCCGATAAGCCGGCCGGTCACCATGACTAATTCCGATGAAACCCCTGACGCGACCGCCCACCAGCGTCGGAATTCTGAGAAATTTCTTCGTCCCTCCGGACTTCAAGTATTCGCGAAGCTCCGTTGAGACATAAGGGTCGTGTTCCAAGTCTTCACAGACAACCGGCGCTCCGGAAAAAAACAGATCACGAAGTCCGCGGTCCTCCTTCCATGACAAAGGGTTCTTGACGAACGGATGGTCTGGATCGGCCTTCGCAAAGTTGGTGCCCTGGGCCCAGGCCCGCAATACCAGCGAATCATCCGATTCATCCAGCAACCAAAGGATCACACTTTGCGCAGCCAGAAGCCTGCCCATTGTGCTAAGCATTTGGCCTAAAAACTTGTCCGGCGCCGGTGCAGTTGCGAGGACGTCCAAACTGTAGGTGAGTGCCTCCACTTGTCCGCGGGCGAGTTGCTCAGAAGCGCGCAATGCTTCTTCGGCTCGCTTGCGCTGGATGGCGATGCTGGCCAAATGAGTAATCTGTTCGATGACCTCCTGGTGCCGCGGAGCAGGTAATCTGGGCTCGCGATAATACATGGCGAAGGTACCGAGTACTCTGTTTTCCAAGGAGAATATCGGCGTAGACCAACATGCCCTGAGGCCATTCATCAGCGCGACGTCACGGAACCTCGTCCAGAGCGGGTCAGTCGCGATGTCTGCGACGATCACTTGCTCTGCACGATAGGCGGCCGATCCGCACGAACCGACGTTTGGTCCGATGGCGAAGCAATCAATTGCCTGAGCGTATGGCTTTGGAATGCTTGGTCCCGCGCCGTCGCAGAGTCGTTTGCCAGTCGAATCCAGCAGAAGGATTGAACACAAGCATCCACTGCACAATTCTTCGACCAGACGGCATATGGCATCGAGAATAGCGGGAAGTGGATCTCCCTTCGCCACCATCTCGAGGAGCCGTTTCTCTCCGGAAAGCAAAGCTTCGCCTTGTTTGCGTTCGCTGATATCGCGCAGGATCGCTTGGAAATATCCTCCGCGTATCGCAGTCACAGAAACTTCCACGGGCACGATGTCCGCATTTCTGCGCACGAAATTTCTGTCGAAGCGGAGCGTGCCTCCGGTTTTCAGTTGCTCCAGGCGTTCCCGAAACACGTGGCGCTCATCCGGGAGATAGGTATCTGTGACAAGCGTGCCAATCAGCTCATCCTGCGGGATTCCAACCAGTTCAGCCCCTGCGCGATTGCTCAAGACACAGACGCCATTGGCATCAACAACGTAAATCGCGTCGGGTGAAATCTCGATCAGGTCCCGATATTTCTCTTTGCTTCTGCGTAGTTCTTCTTCCGCGCGCTTGCGCTCGGTCACGTCTCGCAGGGTGCAGAGGGTAGATAAAAATTCACCACTATCTGAAAGACGTGGAACCGATACCGCATCAAAATGAACCACTGCACCATCTTTGGTGCTCCATCGAACCTCATATTCACGCGTTTTCCCGTGCGCAAGATCATGCAGAATTTGATTAATCGTCGCGCGATCCTCGGGGAAAAGCAGGCGTTCTGAAATATTTGCTCCGCGCAATTCCGTTTCTGAATAGCCGCTGAGTTGGAGGCCGCGCTGGTTGATGCAAAGGATGTTCCCGGCCCGATCGAGCGATAGAATCACATCACGCGATAGCTTAAACAGATATTTGGCCGCGCTTTCATTGTCACCGGCGTCGGGACAAAGTCCGGCAGGCGGACTGACCTGTGCACACGGCGACAGGATACCGGTGTGCTCGACGGACTCAGCAGCGGTGACTTCCGATTTCATTGCAACTTAGTAGTCGTCCTATGAACCCACATGGTCGTGGGCCGACGTTGTGCCCGCGTGCGCATGCCACAAGTCTAACAAGCCAGAGCTGTCACGCCACTTTTGTTTCCTCCCTCGAAAGAGGTGTTATCCGGTCTCCCCTGCGAAGCACCGAAAAATCCTCCGACCGCTTCGTGGTAGCGCCGCGCGGGATTGCCTAGCGTGTGGAACAAAAAATTCGCAGAAATGAAACTCAAAAAAGCACAAACCAATTCAAGGTCCAAGGCGCCGAAGATCCCTCGGCGCTCCCGACGGCGTCATGATCCGATGCTCGTTCTGAACATGTCCCTTTTTAACTTCACCGACGGATGGAACCGCGTGTTTTCAAGGGAGCAGTATGCCCGCTTCAACGTTTAACAACTTGATTTACATGATAGGCACAGCTCCAGCCGCAATGAACGCCGCAAGACATTTCGTCGTGGTGAAGGCGCCGGTTGATCGCGTCTACGAGCAGTGGTCGCGCCTGGAGGATCTTCCGAAATTCGTCACGCCGCTTCGCGAGGTGCACAGAATTGATGAGACGCATTTTTCCTACAAATGGCATCCGGACGGCAGCGATCAAAAAGGAGTCTTCCATATCGTACTTCAAATTCCCGGCCGCCGGATCGCGTGGCGTACCATGTCCAGCGGCTTTATGTCAGGCGTGGTTTCCTTCGAGCCGCGTTCTCAGGGGGAAACGGAAGTGACGCTGAAGATCCGCTCGATTTTCGATCCGCCAAGTCTCTCGCACAGACTGGAAGAGTACCTGGGCAATTTCAAACGGCTGGTGGAAAACAAGGAGGCCGCGGCATGAGGAGTTTTCCGACCGTCGAAACGCTGGTGGCGATTTACTGGCGAAAGCTGGCAGGTTCCGCCCGCCCCGCGTCGAAGCCGAAAAGCGGCGGAGCGTTGCCGCACTCCAAGACACGAGCGACAAATAGGGGTCGCCAATCACGGCCACGTTTTGGGGTGCGGCAACGCTTTGCCGCTTTGCGAAGAGCCAGGCAAACACTTGAGCGACCCGCGCCACAGCAAGCGCACTGACAAGCACTATGTGGATTGTTCGTCTGGCTCTGAGGCGGCCGTATAGCTTTACGGTCATGGCCATCTTGATCGTGCTGGTCGGAGTAGTGACCATCACGCGAATGTCCACGGACATTTTTCCGAACATCAACATCCCAGTGGTGAGCGTGATCTGGAGTTATGCAGGTGTCGCGCCGGAGGAAATGGAAAAGCG
>JBKPRQ010000051.1:0-20120 GCA_046734635.1 Verrucomicrobiota bacterium | reverse complement strand
GAAGAGATTCAACTGTGGATGCAGCGCTATGCCGAGCGCTTGGAGCACTACACGCGCCTTGCGCCTCATAACTGGTTTAACTTCTATCCGTTTTGGGAGTAGTTCGAAAGACAGCCGCCCACCAAACACCCGAATAGACAGGAAAAATGTCTAAGTGGGAAATTATGAAGTCTTTTGTGTTATTCGTGTCTTTCGTGGGCATTAATCGGTTCTGGAATCTCACTGGGTGCGCATAATGAATAACAGCACGCCGATCGGAAAAATAGAAATTCGCACATTGATTCCCCACTCCGGTCTGATGTGTTTATTGGATGAGGTAACTCAGTGGGATGATCGATCGATTACATGCGTCAGCACCACGCACCATGACCCCGTGAATCCATTGCGCCGCGACGGACGTTTGTCTGCGGTGAACGCTTTCGAATATGGTGCGCAAGCCGCGGCAATCCACGGCGGATTGCGGGCGCGCTCGGTGGGTGCAGTCGCCCCGCCTGGCTACTTGGCTGCCTTGCGCGACGCGCGCCTGTATGTGGCGTTTCTGGACGATATCCAGAGCGCGCTGCAAGTAGATGCCCGCCGTTTATTCGGAGACGGAGCCAACACGGTTTACGAGTGCCGCGTTTCAGCTGGCGATGCAATAATAGCGGAGGGCCGTGTCACGATTGTGCAGCGCAAATGAGGCTGCTGTAGCGGCGCTCTGCCAGCGCCGAAATAATGTTCGCTTCACCGTTGCGTCGAATCACGGCGGTCATAGACCGCCGCTACAGAAACCTCACATCACAATTCCGCCATCTACGCACAAAACCTGGCCGGTAATATATCCGGCTTCAGAAGACGCGAGAAATGCCACGGCGTTCGCGATGTCTTCAGGGGTCCCGGTTTTACCGAGCGGAATTTTTGATTGAATGGAACGCTTAACCTCGTCGGAAAGTCCGACAGTCATGTCTGTCGTGACGAATCCCGGCGCGACGGCGTTTACGGTGATGTTGCGGCTGGCCAGCTCGCGGGCAAGCGACTTGGTAAGCCCGATCAACCCTGCTTTGCTGGCCGCGTAATTCGTCTGCCCTGCATTACCCATCAAACCGATCACCGAACTGATGTTGACGATGCGGCCGCTGCGCTGCTTGGTCATGGCGCGAATGATTGAGTGCACAAAACTAAACGCGCCTCGTAAATTCGTGTTAACAACCGAATCCCAATCCTCGAGCGACATTCGCATGGCTAGCACGTCACGAGTTATGCCGGCGTTGTTCACCAAAATGTCTGCCCTGCCAAAATCGTTGAGGATCTGGGCTCCGATTTTTTGCACCGCGGCATGGTCCGCGACATCGACCGCGTAAGCCTTTGCCGCGTCAGCGCGAATGGCGTTGATCTGCTCTGCGGTGTTCCTCGCGTTTGCTTCGGTGCGGCTAACGCACGCCACATGGGCGCCTTCATTTGCCAATCGCGAAGCGATTGCTTGTCCAATTCCCCGCCCCGCTCCGGTAACGATTGCAACTTGATTCTCAAATCTCATATGGTCTTTCGAAGGATAGCTTCTGACATTCTGCGATGTCGAGGGGCAGCTTTTTGCGGATGCGCGCTCCCTCGTCCGAACTACACCACCACTCCGTAACGGCGTTGGCGGCGCCCAAATTCTTCAACAGCGGCAACGAGGTCTTTTTTGGTAAAGTCGGGCCATAGTTTAGGAGTGATGTACATCTCGGTGTAAGAAGTTTGCCAGAGCAGGAAGTTGGACAAACGCATTTCACCTGAAGTACGAATAAGTAGATCGGGATCCGGGTAGTACCGTGTGTAGAGGTGTTTGCTGAACATCTCTACATCGATCATTGCTCTATCGATGTGACCGAGCTCGATTGCGCGGAGCAAACTCTTGATGCCGTCGATGATTTCGAGACGGCCGCCGTAACTCAGCGCAAGGACGAGAGTCAATCCGGTATTTCCGGCAGTTTGCTCGATGGTTCTATGAAGTTGTTCCTGCGAACTCACAGGTAAATCAGTCAAGCGGCCGATGGCCTGAAGACGAACATTTTTCTCCACTAGTTCCGGCGTCTTTTCCTTTAAGAATTTTTCGAGCAGGCGCATGAGCGCCAGGACTTCGGCCCTGGGGCGCTGCCAGTTTTCAGCGGAGAAAGCGTAAAGCGTGAGATATTCCACCTTTAATTCGCCACATCCTTCCACGCACTCGCGGACAGCCTGCGCGCCCGCTTCGTGTCCTTTGATCCGCGGGAGGCCGTGCCCTTTGGCCCACCGGCCATTACCATCCATGATGATTGCGATGTGACGAGGAACGCTCTTCACGCTCGGAGGCATGGCTACAAAACGATCGTCTCACCCCGTGCCGGCCCGACGCTGATCATGGATAATTTTGCTCCGGTTAATTTGGAAATGTATCTGACATATTTCCTCGCCGCAGGGGGAAGTTGCGAAAAAGTTTTAGCAGGGTGCGTAGGCGTATTCCAGCCGCGTACGTCTTCATAGATTGGCTCACAGTTTGCCAGCTGCCTTGCATCGGAAGGCGGCACACTGAGACGCTTGCCGTTTAGGCGATACGCCACGCAAATGCGGATCGGATCGACATGATCCAACCCGTCCAGGTTAGTGATGGCAAGCTCGTCAATGCCGTTGATCATCCTGGCATAGCGGGTTGCTACAGCATCGAACCAACCGCACCGGCGTTTGCGGCCCGTGGTAGCGCCGAATTCCCTTCCCAGGTTGTGAAGCATCTGCGTCAATTGCATATCTTCCGTGGGCAAAGCCCCCTCACCTACGCGGGTGGTATACGCCTTCATTACGCCTACCACGCGGTCTATGCGGTGAGGCGGCACACCGGTGCCGGTGCACGCGCCACCTGCAGTGGTATTTGAGGAAGTCACATACGGATACGTGCCGTGATCAATATCGAGGAATGTTCCTTGCGCTCCTTCGAAAAGAATCTTTTTGCCTCGCTCCATGGCGCGATGGAGATACACAACCGTGTTGCCCACAAAAGGGCGCAATTTTTCGCCGGCCGCCAGGTAGCTTTCATTGACCTCCCGAAAACTGACAGGCTTCGCACCGAGCGCCTGCAGAATTCGGTTGTTCTCGATCACCTTCGCTTGCAATTTTTTTGAGAACACAATCGGCTGCATCAAATCGGACATGCGCAGCCCCGTGCGCGCTGCTTTATCGCCATAAGCCGGTCCAATTCCGCGTTTGGTAGTTCCAATTCGGGTGTGGCCTCGACGCAGTTCGCGTTGTTCATCGAGCAGGCGGTGATAAGGCAGGACCAAATGAGCGCAGTCGCTGATGAGCAAATTCCTGGCGACCGTAACTCCTAGTTTGCGCAAACCATCGATCTCACGAAGCAATGCGATTGGGTCGATAACGACGCCGTTTCCAATTACGCAAACCTTGCTGCGTCGCAGAATTCCTGAGGGGATCAGGTGCAGAATGTATTTAACGCCGCGATGAAAGACGGTGTGCCCGGCGTTGTTGCCGCCCTGGCTGCGAACAACGATGTCAACCTTCGCGGTAAGCACATCGATGATTTTGCCCTTACCTTCGTCGCCCCACTGCGCTCCAATTAAAATTGTATTGGCCATTGCAATTTAGTGTGGTGTAACCGGTATGGCGTGCCAATCGCCGCAAGGAGTTTGGGCGAATTTCAAGAAGCGAGCGAAGCGCCTGTATCCATTGCGATACTGGCCGAGCGAGCGACGCCGAAATTCGCTCAAAGAACTGCGGCCCGGAGGGTTGAATTGAAAATGGCTCGGCGCCTGCGTTGCGTCTCGGTCACAGGTCACAAAGGACATGCTCCCTCGTCGCGCCTTGGCGGCGGGCCATTTTGAACTCAACGATTGGCAAGTCATACCGGTTACACAACACTAGAAATGGGCAAAAAATTTTCCCGATGCATCCGGCAGGACACAGTCGGGAACTGCCTACGAATAATATGTTGGTTGCCTCTGCGTGCAAGAGAATTTGCGGGCCTGGTGTGTTCTTGCTGTGGAGAAGTTGTTAGCTTCCCCTACAGCTAAACCGCAGACTACGGTACTGGTGTTTTCTCTTTTAATGAAGGAGTGGCACTCGGCTGCTCTCTTCCGGATTCCATGAACGTTGGCCGCACGGCACCACCCGCCTCTGGCTTTACAGCTTGTGAAGTTGAGCGACGCGACGTGCTCGTTTGTTCGGAACGAGTTTCCCGCCTTGCGGGCCTGGGAGTTTCTGGAACTACCGGACTTGGCGTTGGAGCAGCCTCGGAGTCTGATCGGCCAGATCTCCTCGTTTCTGATGGACTCGGATTGTTCAGCCGTTCAGCGGCGTGTGCTCCCGCCATCCGCATCTCTTCCAGAGTAGGCTCGGCAGATGTAGATTTTTTGCTGCGTGACTTGGGTTTAGGTCGCTCGACCTCAGCGGGTGTCGCTGATTCAGACGGAGTTTGTTCTGGAGGCGGAGCTGCTTGCTTGGGAGCTTCGGGTTTTGTTTCACGAGCAACGATGACCTCCTGCGCCGGCATCTGGCCTACGAGAAGGAAGCTGCAGAAAAGCACCATCAAAAATCCCCTCGACATAAATCGTCGTGATAAACAACTCCAACCCGTTCGCAAACCCCCATTCACAAACTTTTCTGACCTAACCGGTTGGTCGCGCGATTTTGATCACAGGCAGGGGAAAACGCAGCTGCAACTCGTTCTCCAGATAAATCTCCACGTGGTGCAGTCCACATTGCTGAAATTGCACTCCACCAAAATAATGGACGTTGGTCGCGTGGCCTTCCATTTCCTTCAAAACAAATTCCACTTCCGCCTGCGCGATGACCTGTTGCTCGTCGACGCCGACGATGCGCGATTTTTGCCGAAATTTTCCGGCCCCGCTGCACCAACGCGTCCAGATACAAAGCCGCATGTAATTGATCGGTAAGGCAGGCGCTGGGACGACGCTGAGCACTCCCACGAGTGTTTGCATACCGTTGATTTCGCACCGGACATCCTCACAAAGGACGGCGCTTTGCAGATCCGGAAGAATAACGTCGGTCCCCATCGGTATCCTGATTACATGATCCCGCGTGCCAGCAGCGTCAATAACGCAATGCCGAGCACAATCCGATAAACAGCAAACGGCACGAACCCGCGCGCACGCACCCAATTCATAAACCAGGCGACCACAGCCAGCGCCACGAAGAAGGAAACGATAAATCCGATGGCGAGAACGATCCATTCATGAGCGTTCATGGCCAACGGTGCAATGTCCGCGTCGTGGTGGTGTGGCATTACTGTCTTTAAAAAATCAAAACCCGTAGCCACGACCATCGTCGGCATCGACAAGAAAAACGAAAACTCGAGCGCGGCTGGCCGCGATAAACCAGCGACTTGGCCGGCGGCGATGGTGGACATCGAACGGGAAGTGCCTGGGAAAATAGCCGAAAGAATTTGCGCGGCACCGATCCACACCGCCTGCGGCAAGGTCATTTCCTCCATGTGCATCGTGCGCGGACGCGTAAAAACCGCGTCAACGATCCACATTACGATTCCACCGATCAGAAGCGCCAGGGCCATTACCCAGAGATTTTCCAGGTTTTTGCCAATTTGTTTCGTAAGTGCCCAGGCTGGAACTGCGGTTACGACGAACGCGATTAAAGTAAGACTCAACGGATGCGTTAAAATGGTGCGATCGCCGCGTTCGCCTTTTGGAAATGTGCGAACAAACTGCAAGATGCGGTTCCAAAAATAAACCGGCAACGCCAGGACGGCGCCGAGCTGGATAACGATCGTGTACATTTTCCAGAAACCGTCGTGAAGATCGATATGCAACAGCGCTTCGCAGATACGCAAATGTGCAGTCGAGCTTACCGGAAGAAATTCAGTCAGCCCTTCGACCACTCCGAGAAAGACTGACAACAGATATTCGTGCATTCTTGAATCGTTAGAAGGTTAAATAGTTAAGTGGTTCTGCCTCTTGTAACTTTTTAACCATTTAAGTGTGTGAGCGCTCGCGCTCACAGAGCTTCCCCTCCCCGTTCACCCGTCCGAATACGGACCGCTTCTTCGACCTCGGTTACAAAGATCTTTCCATCGCCGATCTTGCCCGTCTTGGCTGCTCCCAAAATTGCCTCGACCGCTCTCTGTGCGCGGTCGTCAGAAACGACCATTTCGAATTTTATTTTCGGCAGGAAATCAACGGTGTACTCCGTGCCGCGATAAATTTCGCTGTGCCCCTTCTGTCGGCCAAATCCCTTTACCTCGCTAAGAGACATCCCTTCGACGCCTGCTGCCATCAGGGCTTCCTTTACCGGCTCGGCTTTAAAAGGCTTGATTACTGCCTCGATCTTTTTCACCGCGCCAAAACTAGAACTGACCAACCAAATGGCAAGCAATCCGATTCAAGAGACCGGGTGCGGCGTCGTGAAACGGAATTCAGATCGCGTTTGCACCGCCGGATTCGCCGCGCATAACTTCTGCCAATGAAGTTCGGTTTTTGCATTTTCACGGTTACCGCAATCACAACAGCCGCGCTGGCGCAGGAGAACACGACGTCTCCCCAGGAAAAACCAACTCCCCCGCCCCGGGTGTATCCGGTTGCCTTGCCGAATTATGACGAGGAAACCGCGACGCGGTTGCAAATTTTTTTGGACAACAGTGACTTTGGACCTGGGAAAATTGACGGAAGAATGGGCGAATTCTTTCGCAAAGCGCTTATTTCATACAAGCACGCCAACGCCATGCCGAAGACCGGCGCCGTCGATCAATGGATGCTAGATCAGGTGCCCGTCACTTACACTACTTACACGATCAGGGATGAAGATCTGAAGTTGGTCGGTGATGTTCCGGGCAGCCGTGCCGAACAGGCGAAACTAAAATGGTCGCCTTACACTTCCCTGCTTGAGTTCGTCGCCGAGCGCTTCCACTCAGCTGAGTCCTACATTCAGAAACTTAATCCCGGAAAGAACTGGGAGCACCTTCAACCCGGTGAAACCCTGAAGGTGCCGAATGTATTGCCTTTTGAGGTCGAGAAATTCAAGGAGGGAAAAATCCCGGAAAATCCGGCATTCGCTTCGCGCAAGGTTTTCGTCGACACATACGAAAAACTTCTCGAAGTCTTTGATAACGACCACCTCGTCTGTGTTTTTCCGATTACACCGGGATCGAAAACTCTGCCAGCGCCGGTGGGCACGTGGAAAATTCTCGGCGCAAACGTGTGGCCATGGTTCCGCTACGACGAAGGGATGCTCAATTACGGTGTGCGCACCGAGAACTATTACAACCTTCCGCCAGGCCCGAACAATCTCGTCGGTATTTTATGGATGGGCTTGAACAAGCCGGGCATCGGCATTCACGGCACCAATAATCCCGAGACGATCGGTCGCGCTGCGAGTCACGGCTGCATCCGCTTGGCAAACTGGGATGCCGCGCGGGTGAAAGACCTGGTTAGCGTCGGCAATACCGTGCTCATTTTCTAGTAGGGACGGACCGCCGGGCCGTCCGGCGCGCTCGGCGAGCGCGCCCTACCAAAATTTCCGAAAAAAAATCGCGCCGAACCGCGTCCTCGAACGTCTAGCCTTTAGATCGACCACAATGGATCCCAGTGAACGCGAACAATATGAGGCGGCCATTCACGGCGATCGAAAGGCATTTGAAATGATCATTTGCACGCATAGCCGAACCCTTTTCGCCGTCGCTTACGGTATTCTTCAAAGCCGCGAGGAAGCAGAGGATGTCGTACAGGACTCGCTGCTTAAAGCTTGGAAAACTCGGTGGCGGGTCCGCGATCCGGAGAAATTTCCCGCCTGGCTCGCAGCCATTGCGCGACACAAAGCGCGCGACGTTTTTCGCAAACGCCGCACGGTTCCTTTGCCGGAACAGCTGACCGAACCGATCGAACCAGAACCAGCGGATACGAACGGTTTAGATCAACAGTTGCATTTCGTGCTTGCGGGATTGCCGGAGCTTCATCGCGCCGCGCTCACGTTGCGTTACTTCGAAGAAATGGATTATCAAACCATCGAAAATACCCTGGGCCTAACGAATGGCGCGCTGCGCGGAATTCTCGGCCGTGCTCTGGCTTCGATGCGTAAGCAACTTCGCCCGGCTGTCGCTTCAATGGACTAACGATTATGGCAACGATCCACGACGAAATCGACAATTGGCTGGCCGCCGATCTGCACGGCGAACTTTCTAAGAGCGAACGGAGCGCGCTTCATACGCATCTGGTCGATTGCGCTGCCTGTCGAAAAACTCATCAGGAAACCAAACTTATGAACAAAATTCTGGAAGAAACTCTCGCACAGGAAAAACCGGATCCTGTTTTCGAACAGCGGATGCTGGCTGGCTTTCGCAGTCGTGTTCCTCAACGAAGCAGACTTGTAAAACTGCTCGGCGACCTGATACGCCTCCGCGCAACTCAAGTCGCAGCTGTTGCCGCTCTTTTGCTCGGGCTCATGCAGATCGGACGAATGATCACGGGCGAATCGTTAACTGTCCCGCGCACTAGCAAGCGCTACGCGGAGGCTGAAGTATCCGCAGTGCAGCCGCCAGAATCGCGCCCAGGTCAGGCCGGAGCGTTGGGCAGAGCAGGCGGGATCGCCGCTGGACGACCACAAGACTTGTCGGTCAGCGCGCCGCCACCGCCGGTTGTAGCAAAGGACAAAAGTGAAAACTTCGCTGAAGCCGAACGGACGATCGTCACAGGATCAAAGATCCCCACTGCTGAAGAAGCCGCCACAACAGAAAAGGCCAAAGCGGCGCAGTCAGAAACTGGTGACGCAGAAGCGTATGCAGCCTCAGGGAACGCTGACGTTGGAGAAGAAGCAGCGCAAAGCTCCGTTGAATCGTCCACTTCGGCACTGACCAATCGCAAGCTGATTCGCAATGCAACGGTCGAGCTGGAGACTGTCAGCTTCGATAATGCGGTCCAAAAAATTACTGCATTTGCGATTGAAGAGCATGGGTACGTGGCCACCACAGATTCCGAAAAACAGGCAAACGGAAAACTGAAGGGACAGGTCGTCGTGAAGGTTTTGCCCGAAAACCTCGATCGGTTTCTCCAAAAGAGCCGGAGCCTCGGCGAACTCAAGAACCAGACGCTCGGCACCGAAGACGTGACCAAGGCGTATTTCGATACCGATGCACGCCTGAAGAACGCCCACGTGATGGAGCAGCGTTTGATCGACATGTTGAAAACGAAGACCGGCAAAGTGTCCGATTTGCTTCAGGTGGAAAAAGAACTGGGCCGTGTGCGGGAAGAGATCGAAAAAATGCAGGGCGAATTAAAATATTGGGATTCACAGGTGCAATTCGCCACCGTGACGATTTCGCTGACGGAAAAAGATATGGAAGAGCCCGCTGCGTTCCTGCTCAGGGAGCGCAGCCAGCTAGCGCTTTACTCCCCCGATGTGGAGAAAATTTACAACGAAATCAAGGGTCTCGCCTCGCCAAAAGTGCAGATTACCAATGCACAGCTAAACCGCGATTACTCCGGACGCGTCTCAGCGCAGGTGAGCATGTTGATTGCTCCGGAAGAAAGCGACGGCGTGATCGGCCGCGTTAAAGGATTCGGGCGCGTGGAAAATTTCCAAACACAGACTCAACGCATCGCGCAAGGCGGCAATGGCATGTCGGAAAATGCCAGGACCAAACGTGACAAAGTGGAACTCAGCATCGCGATTTCTCGCGAAGAACAGGAGCAAGCTTTTCAGCAAACGAGCCTTCGCATTCGCACGCCGTCGGTGGACGAAAAGGCAAAGGAGCTTCGCAGTCTTGCAGAGAAACAAGGTGGACGCATTCGTAGTTCCACCTTCAGCCGCGATCCCAATGGCCGCGCAGTGGCAAGCGTTTCTCTCCGCGTGCCTATGAAAAATTACCCAGCGCTGATGCAGTCGCTCGATTCGTTAGGCAAGGTCGAGAACGTGAGTGTCCAACGTCAGGACCGCACGGACGCACAGACCGATGAAGCAAACGCTCCGGCGGATGTTTCGATCCAGGTTTACAGCCAGGGCCATATCGTTACCGAGGAGAGCGGCTTGATTGCCACGCTGCGCCGCACGCTGGCCCAAAGCGCGGGCGCAATCATGTGGAGCTTGCGGATGATTGGCGTGGCGATCGCATTTCTTGCGCCCTGGGCGATTGGATTTGTCGGAGTTATTTGGATTACGCGACGCGTAATGCGCGCGAGATCGAAACTGTAGCGACGGAATCATTCTTGCTCGCTGCTCAAACGAGTCATAGTTTACGTGCGTTTCCCGAGGAGGTTGGCGATGAAATCTGAAGGCGGTATCAGTTACAGCAACGCGGCGGTCGCAGCGTGCCCCAAACATTTGCTCCAATTCGCAGTCGATCAGAGGTATGACGATTACACGTCGGTCGATCACGCAGTCTGGCGTTTCATCATGCGCCAGAACATTTTTTTCCTGAAGGAATACGCGCACAAAGTTTATTTCCAGGGCCTCCTCAATACCGGCATCTCGTTCGACCGCATCCCGCGCATAGAAGAGATGAACGATATCCTGGCGAAGATCGAGTGGGGCGCGGTGGCCGTGGATGGTTTCATTCCGCCGGCAGCGTTCATGGAATTTCAAGCCTACAAGGTGCTGGTGATCGCCTGCGATATGCGCCAGATCCATCACATTGAATACACGCCGGCGCCAGACATCGTGCACGAGGCCGCCGGCCATGCTCCAATCATCGTCGATCGCGAGTACTCAAATTACCTGCGGCGCTTTGGAGAGGTCGGCGCAAAAGCAATGTCGTCCAAGAAGGATTTTGAATTGTATCAAGCGATCCGGCACTTATCGATCTTAAAGGAGCGCCCGAACGTCGATCCGAAGGAATTGGATGAAGCGACCAGGCTGGTGGAACATCGCCAGAAAAATCTCGGCGAACCTTCGGAGATGGCGCTGCTCTCACGTTTGCACTGGTGGACGGTCGAATACGGACTCATCGGCGCACTCGACAATCCAAAAATTTACGGCGCGGGCTTGCTTTCATCGATCGGTGAATCGGTGTCGTGTCTGGAACCTGAGGTAAAGAAGATCCCCTACTCCATCGATGCTCAGAATTACGCCTTCGACATCACTACGAAGCAACCCCAGCTCTTCGTCTGTCGCGATTTCCAGCATCTCAAAGAGGTGCTCGAAGAGTTTGCCAGCAAGATGGCGTTTATGGTCGGCGGCCTCGAAGGCATCAATAAAGCCATCGAATGTAATAACACGGCGACTTGTGAGTATTCGTCCGGTCTCCAGGTCAGCGGGATTTTCACTGAGGTTATCACGGACGAAAACGGCGTCCCGATTTATTTGCGTACAACCGGCAAGACCGCGCTGGCATTCCAAGGCAAAGAACTCGAAGGGCACGGGGTCGATTATCACAAAGACGGTTTTGGTTCGCCGGTCGGCAAATGGAAACAAACGTCAACAGCGCCAGAGCTGCTCACCAACGATCAACTACACGCGCTCGGCATTGTTGAGGGTAAGAAAGCGAAAATCGAATTCGTCAGCGGAGTTATTGTGTCAGGGAAAGTTGAGAAAATTTTGCGCGGCGACGGGAAACTCTTGTTGATCACATTCTCAAGCTGCAATGCGAAATACGGTGACCGTATCTTGTTCCAGCCTGACTGGGGCAGTTACGACATGGCCATTGGCGAACGAATCAGCTCAGTGTTTAACGGTGCTGCCGATAAGGACGCCTACAATCAGGTGGCGCTGATTCCAAAGGAACGCACCATTAAAGTGCCATCCACGCCGAAGCGTGAGCGACTCGAGAATCTTTACGCTCAAGTGCGCAAGATTCGCGAGGGCAAGACCGGTTATGAACGGCTTGGAGAAATCTGGGAGACACAGCAGGCCGAACATCCGGAAGACTGGCTGTTGTCGATGGAAATTTGTGAAATTCTAGACACAACCGATCAGCAGCCGGAGTTGAAAGCCAGAATCGCGAAATTCCTTAACGAGAAGAAGACGAAGACCAAGGACCTCGGGACGTTAATCAGTTGGGGATTCCGCCTGGTCGAATATCACAAGAAACCGGAATACCAGGCCACGCTGCACGCTTCGCCAAAATAGCTGTAGCCGCTTCGCTGTGCGAAGCGCGGCACTAGCTTCGATTAATCTCCGCGCGCATCGCGCCGCTCACAGGGCGTCGGCTACAATCAAACGGCCTCGTCTTTGAAATGCCGTTTGCCTTTCAGAGCCTTCGCGTATTCGTCCTTGCTCAGGATATTCTCGTCCAGCTGCATGTCGGTACGGAGAAAATTGCGGAACCACGTTTCAATCCGCTGCCGATCTTGCAGCACTTCCTCGCTAATGTAGTTAGCGTCAATGTTGATGCAGATCGCGCCAACAATTCCGAACTCTTTTCGTTTGATTGGAATCGTCGTGCATTTGAATTTTCGCGCACCGATGTTCAGCTCATAATTCAACTTGTCTTCGTTGAGGAGTTGCCGGCGCTTGAGATCAATCAGTAAATTCGTTGTGCCGTCGCGCAGGTGTCGACCCGTTACATTGTTTTCGAGCGTGATGAGGGAATGCGCGGGATCGGCCAGGTTGTGAAGCAAGATCTCAATTCCGGTATTCGGAAACGATTTTCCGATGAGACGCACAATCCGCTCATAGTTCTCCAGAAATTCGTGTGTGTCGTCGGCGATTGTTTTGCCGTTATATTTCTCGAACAGTTGCGCATAAACCTTTTGCTCAGCGGGTTCGAGTTGTGCGCGCACATTATTTTGCTCGCCGATAAAGATAAGCTGGCGCGCAGCTGTGCGGTCTTCGTTCTTGAGAAAATAATGCATCCCGAGCCGAAAATCTTTCAGGCTAAACTCCCCAAAATTCTCGCGGCTGACGGTGAATGGATAGAAATCGTACTCTTCCAGATTTCTCCCAAACTCTCGGCGCCGCTCCTTGTATTTACCCCAGAGGAATCCCATCACCAGAAAGAGCAGGGACACAATGATCGACGCGATGACGTTGACACTGAGTTCGCTTTGCAGGGCCTTGATCATAAGACAAACATCTTCGGTGCTGCTCTAGCCACCGGTCTGCAGCTGGTGTCTGCTTGGACGCGGATCTGAGGAAAACGGCTCACAGAGCCGTGGCTACAACGTACTGCTGGTGCCAAGACTAGCGGGTCAAAGATTTCCAGCCAAGCTGGAAATAGCGATATTCTCCAATGCAACGTCCGACGGACGAGAGAGCGCATACGCCACCGTGCTGGCGACTTCCTCCGGCGAGATCATTTTGTGGCGCGGCCACTCGCCCTCGATCTGACTCCAGATGTTCGTGTCTGTTGCGGTCGGATAAACATTGATCACGCGAATCTTGCGGTTGCGCAATTCTTCGCGCACGCATTGCGAGAATCCTTCCAGGGCAAACTTGCTCGTGCAATAAGCGCTCCAATTGGCAAACCCGGTCTTCGCTGCGATGGAAAGAATGTTGACGATGCTCGAGCCCGGCGGCATCTCGGGGGCAAAGTGCTGCATTAACATAAAGGGGGCGGTGATATTGACCCCGAGAGTTTGCTCCCACTCGACCGGTGTTATTTCACAAAAAGGCTTTACGACTGCGATGCCCGCGTTGTTCACGAGCAAATCCAGCGGCTTCTTTCCCGTATGATCGATGAGATCGGAAACACCTGATGGCACAGCAAGGTCATGGACCAGGCGAACCACCTGCCTACAACGGTGCTGCACTGCTTTGCAAACCTCCGCCAGGGCAACGGTATCGCGTCCATGGAGAAGCAATTCAACATCCGGAGCCGCCAGTTTCTCGGCAATAGCCCTACCAATTCCGCGGCTCGCACCAGTGATCAGATAGCGTTTCATAAATTGGTAGGGCGCGACGGATCCGAGCCGGATTGGCATCTAGCGCGCCGGACGGCTCGGCGAGCCGTCCCTACCATCGCATTACGTTCGTCGCAAAGTGAACCGATTGTTCGCCGTTTCCCATAAACGCAGCCTAACGAGTTGTTGATTCACGCGGTTGTCGATCTTCGGCCACAAAACGCGGACGATATTTTCTCCCGTTGAAGGTCCGTTGCGGAAATCCTCTGTTTCCAGGTCGAGATGTCGATCGTACCACGGCTCCAACGATTCCTGGATGGCCTTCTTCAACGCAACAAAGTCGTAAAGCGTTCCGGTCCGTTCGTCGTAGTCGCCGCCGATTGTGGTTTCCGTTAAATAACTGTGACCATGACCCAGCGGATTATTGCACTTGCCATAGAGCTTTGCATTTTCGGCGTCGGACAGAGTGTCCGCGCATAAACGGTGTGCCGCGTGAAATGCCATCTGCATCCCAAGAAAGACAACTCCTCTGTTCCACGCTTCGGCAAAAAAATCTGCGCGCTCATACAGACGTACACGATCCAGCGGCGTCAGCGAGCTGGCTTGTTGGAAGATGTAACTGGCTAAACTCTCCGTCGTAATCGGACGATTCGCCATGCCTGCAACGTCTTCATTCAGATAGCGGTGGTCGAGCTCGTGATGCAAAGCGTGCAAACACGTTTCGATAATATCATAACGAACCAACGGCAGATCTTGGGCGCTGAAAGCTTTCGGCAATCGGTAGCTCAGCCGAGCGCGATAATTGTGCCCGTGAATCGAAGTGGCCGACCCAAACAGACGGGCGTTTTCCTCGGCCCTTAACTGCGGCGACATCGTCCTGCGAGCAGCTGAAAATTCGAACCAGTAATTGGCCTCGCAAGCGCCGTTAGAGTAAAACGTCGCGCTTCGCCCGGGCGATTCACTCAAGTGACAGGCCACAAGCTTTGCGTTGTCGTCGGAAAATGCAGGCGCGACGTCGACGTAGAGTTGCCGCGCAATATTTTCGGCGGTCGGTGGTACATCCCGAAAAGAAGGATTGTCCTCGTTCAGGAACTTGTGATCGAACCCCTGCCGCACAATTTTGCCCGCACGCTCCTTGATTTCGCTGATGTTGATCAGCATTCCCGTATCGGGATCAACAGGGCCGGCGAAAACGAAATAGGCGGCGTAATTGCGACCGCTTCCGTGGCGCGCATTCGTTTCAGGGCCAAAGGCCGCCAGATTTTCGTTGTCACTCCATTTGGCAACATGCAGTCGACGAGAAGCGGAAAATTCGAGGCGCTTGCTAACGGTCAGAAGCATGATGTCGTCCCCTTCGTTGCAAATAGCGGCGGCGACGCACAGCATGGTCCCCGAGAATTAGTCAAACAGTGTTTTGACTTAATCCGAATCCTCATGATCTTTAAATCAATGAAACATATAGGCTGGCGCGAACGGTTGTTCAAAAGCACGAGAGGGAAAATTCTCGAACTCCTGCGAACCAGAGAACGGACAGTCAACGAACTCGCAGCCGAGCTGCGCCTGACTGATAACGCTGTGCGAGCGCACCTTGCCAGCCTTGAGCGCGACAGACTGGTGTGCCAATCAGGCATGAAACCGGGTGTTCGCAAACCGCACATTACGTATGCTCTTGGGCCGGAAGCCGAACAATTGTTCCCGAAGGCGTACGGGCGGTTGGTCTCTCTTCTCATGTCGATATTTTCACGGCAGATTGAGCCAAGGAGTTTGCGCGCCGGGATGCGCGCCGCCGGGCGAGCGGTAGCCAGGGAACACCTCGGTGGCTTGAAGGGTAAAACCCGCGGGCAAAGAATTGATGCTGCACTGCGAATTCTCAAGGAGCTGGGTGGTGCCGCTACTTTCCGCGAAGAAGATGGCAAGCACTTCATCCATGGCAACGGCTGTCCAATCGCTGCCGCCACGGCGAATCATCCTGAAGCCTGTTTGCTGGCGGAATCACTGCTCACGAACGTAATTGGTTCGCCCGTGAAGGAATGTTGCATCCGTGGAGCAGCGCCTTCCTGCCGGTTTGAGGTGAAATAGAAGACATCCAGTAATCGCACCAGTTGCGTATTTAGACAATAAAAAATAGTCAAATAAGATATTGACTTATTAGGACACAATTAACAAGTTGCCAGCCATGAATACAACCGATGATCAAGCACATGCCGCTACGAGTTCGCCGGCTTATCAGGCATATTGGATCCTCCATTTCGGGTTCACAGTCGCCCCGATCCTTGCCGGCTTGGACAAGTTTTTTCACCTGCTGACGAATTGGGACCAGTATCTCCCTGGAGTAGTAGCGAATGCTTCACCAATCGCGCCGCATACGCTGATGCTTATCGTTGGTGTGATCGAGATTGTGGCTGGAGTCGGAGTTTGGCTTAAACCGCGGATTTTCAGTTATGTCGTCGCTGCCTGGCTTGCGGTGATCATAATAAATCTTTTACTCATCCCCGGCTACTTCGATGTGGCACTGCGTGACTTTGGGTTATTGCTTGGCGCCCTTGCTCTGGCTCGATTGAGCCAGCAGTTTTCCCGCGGGTGAGCAACGCGGAGCGGCTAATCATCCAAGGTGGTCGGATCCGAAATTGCCAGTCCGGCTCGGACCGATATCAGGGATTCGCTGAAAGCGGAAGCTAACGCTCGCGAGTCGACTTATGGAGAAAGCTTGGCGGCAAAGTCGCATTTCCACTGCCAACGCGTTGAGCCGCCTTCGTATCGCTACGGCCCGCCAAGGGACAACGCGTTCCACCTAGTCTTTCAACAGCGAGAGAAATTCGGAACGCGTTCGGGCGTCGTCTTTAAATGTGCCCAGAAGACAGGAGGTCTTCATCACCGAGTTTTGTTTCTCAACGCCCCGCATCATCATGCAAAGATGCTTGGCTTCCACCACCACGGCCACGCCCGAAGGTTGCAGGCAATTCATGAGCGACTCCGCGATTTGAGTCGTAAGATTCTCCTGGATCTGCAAACGCCGCGCGAAAACATCGACAATGCGTGCCACCTTGGAAAGTCCGATCACTTTCCCATTCGGAAGGTAAGCCACATGCGCGCGACCGATGAACGGCAGCAGATGGTGTTCGCACAGCGAATAAAGCTCAATGTCTTTGACCAGGATGATCTCACTCGCGCTCGACTCGAAAACGGCTCCGTTGATGATCTCATCGAGATTCTGTCGATAACCTTGCGTGAGAAACTCCAGAGCGCGCGCCGCCCGATCGGGGGTTCGTAAGAGACCCTCTCGATCAATATCCTCCCCGATCGCTTGAAGCTGTTCGCGGTATGCGTTCGCAATTCTGTCGAGACCCTTCCCCGGCAGGCGATTGTCCTCGCGCGTGAACCGTTCCTCAACATCAAGATCGGAATTGCGTCGTTGAATCATGAAATGGTGTTGGAATTACCGTAGCACACTTTATCGCGTTATGACTTCGCTCGGAATGACACTATTGGCTAATCGAGCCAGCTCTCAGGATATTTCGGATCGTCCAACGCGAGCGATTCTTCAGTCAATTCGAGCGTGTGTTGTGTGTCAAACATCACGGCGAGCTCTTCTGTGCGCGTCGCGTTCCTGCTTGCCATGATTGTTCCTGGATGTGGCCCATGCGGAATCCCCCGGGGATGCAATGTAATCGATCCACTTTCGATTCCGCGCCGTGAACCAAAATTCCCGCGCACGTAAAAGAGAACTTCGTCGGCCTCGACGTTGTCGTGCACCCACGGAATTTTTACAGCTTCCGGGTGCGTATCCAATACGCGCGGTGCAAACGTGCAAACGACATAACCGCGGATCTCGAATGTCTGATGGATCGGTGGCGGTTGATGGACCGTGCCAGTGATCGGCTCGAAATTCTGCGCATTGAAAGTAAACGGGTAAAGATATCCATCCCACCCGATCGCATCGAAGGGATGCTGCGCCAGTGTCACCCGCGTGAGTCGCGAACCATCTTTCACGAGAATATCGACGTCTTCCTCCTTATCGATTGTAATGATTTCGCTAGGACCGTGGAGGTCGCGCTCCGAATACGGCGCTCCCATTTTGATTTGCCCTTCGTGATTCAGATAGCGTTGCGGAATCCGAACCGGGCCAACCGATTCGAGAATGAGATAATCCTCCTCCTCGACCTTGTCCGGAACCAGCCTGTAGGTGATTCCACGCGGAATGACGATGTAATCCTCAGCGCGATACGGCAGCTTGCCGAAAACGGATTCCATCACGCCGCTGCCGTGAAATACAAAGATGATCTCGTCGGCCCCGCCGTTTTTGTAATATTGGAACTTGTCGTACGCCTTCGCCGGCTTTGCCCGATAAGCAATAACATCCTGATTAAACAGCATGGGGACGCGTCCCGTGTAGAGATCGCCGCGCCGCGGAATATCTGCAGTCTTCAAATGATGGTGCCGCAGCGGACTATCGGTCACTTTTTTCGGTTCCCAATGTTTAATCAACTCGACATTGCGCACGCGAGTGGGCGGACGCAGGTGATACATGATCGAGTACGCCTCATCAAATCCCTGCGTAGTGAAGACGTGCTCATAGGCGATGCCTTCGTTCTTATACGTCGGTGTCGCACCGTTGCGATGAAACCAGATGTGATGTTTCCTCGGCATTTCTCCCAGTCTTTGGTAATACGGCATCGTCGTCTCCTCCCGGTTTTACAAATTACCCCTTGCAGCTTGTTCGCGTTCGATGGCTTCGAAGAGCGCCTTGAAATTGCCTTTGCCAAAACTCTTCGCGCCTTTGCGCTGAATAATTTCAAAAAAGAGCGTCGGCCTGTCCTCTACCGGCTTGGTAAATATTTGCAGCAAATAACCTTCATCATCGCGATCAACGAGAATGCCCAGATGCTTCAACGCGTTGAGCTCTTCGTCGATGTGACCAACACGATCGAGAAGCGTGTCGTAATAGGTGGAAGGGATGTTCAGAAATTCAACGCCCCGCTTCTGCAGTTCGGTCACCGTCTCGATGATATTGTTGGTCGCCATGGCGACATGCTGAACGCCTTCGCCATCGTAAAATTCGAGATATTCATCCACCTGCGATTTCTTTTTGCCTTCCGCCGGTTCATTGATCGGAAACTTCACAAAGCCGTTGCCATTGCTCATCACTTTGCTCATCAGGGCCGAGTATTCAGTGGAAATGTCCTTGTCATCGAAGCTCAGGATGTTGCGGAATCCCATCACGTCCTCATAAAACTTCACCCACGGATTCATTTTGCCCAAGGCGACGTTGCCCACGCAATGGTCGACGTATTGCAGACCGGTCTCGGACGGGTTGTAATTCGATTCCCACTTGCGGAAGCCCGGCATGAACGGACCACGATAATTCTGGCGTTCGATAAACAGATGAACGACGTCTCCGTAAGTGTGAATCCCGCTCATCACTAGTTCGCCGTGCTTGTCTGACAAAGTCGTGGGTTTCAGATAACTCTTGCCGCCACGCTTTGTTGTTTCTTCCCAGGCTGAAGTTGCGTCCTCAACGGTGAGGGCGAGGACTTTCACGCCATCGCCATGTTTATGAATATGATCGGCGATTGGATTATTCGGCCGAATCGGTGTTGTCAGAACAAGCGTCAATTTATGCTGACGAATCGCGTAGCTTGCGCGATCCTTTATTCCTGTTTCCGGTCCGGAATAGGCGAGGCTTTGAAAACCAAAAGCCGTTTTGTAAAAATGTGCCGCTTGCTTGGCGTTGCCGACGTAAAATTCGACGTAATCAGTGCCGTGCAGCGGCAAAAAATCTTCCTCGACTACAGGTGCTTTTTGGGTTTTTGGGGCAGCAATTGTCGTTGGCATAATAACCTCCTAAATCTTTCGCACTGAATGCGCCTTCTAAGTATAAGATCGACAGCAGTCCGTCGCAAGGTTGTGCAGTCTTTGGTACCGGACGCGTCACGCGCACGTTATTCTGAATTCGATAATCGCGTCGAGTACAACAAAAAAGGACGGCGCGTACCGTTCCTTTTTCTGCTCTTTTTGCCGGAGAGACTATCTCAACGAGACATCGTCTATTCGGAAAGTCGTCGATAGCGAAAAATCGGTCGTGCAACGGAATTGTAATCGAATAGTCTGACCCCTGTAGGCTGCGAGGCTAAACGATTTTTGCGAGTAATTTCCAGCTGTCGTTTTATTCCTGTTGCTGTACGTCGCGAGGGTTTGAAGTAATGTGCCGCTGGTGTTGCGCACTTCGACGTACAAGAAATCATAGGCCTGCGTCGTGCCCTCTTGAGAGCTGCAATTGAACCAGAAAGTCAGGTTTCCCGTTGCTGTCGTGGGAATGGCAACTGTCTGATAAACCTGTCCCGTCACATTATTGTTCACCCCGAAATACATGTACCC
>JBKPRQ010000050.1:0-4638 GCA_046734635.1 Verrucomicrobiota bacterium | reverse complement strand
ATCCAGCTCGGCCAGTTTGTTGGTTCCAATTGTTTGGGAAAGAAATCGGGTCTCGCGAACGGCAAATAATGATTTCATCGATTTATTTAGTGTCTCCGGCCAGATTCGGGCGATCATCGGAGACCGAACAAAACGGTCGGCAGCGGAAGGTGGGTCCATATAGGCGGAAGCAAAGCGCAAGTTTGCCTCTTCGTCCCATGCCGCATCGCTCAGCCGTTTCGGGTAATTATCCGCCAGCGGGGCGATATCACGCGTGATGCGATCAATTTCGTCGCCGTCCATCAGGAAAAGAGCGCCAAGTTGCTGCGGAAACTCGATGCCGATCCGCCGCAAATCGGCACCGGAACCCGAATTGCTGCATAACTGTCGAATTTCTTCTTCTTTCACCTTACGACCCGGACCGTTGATGCCCATCATGATCCATTCCTGGTCGGGATTGGCCCAGACCGACGCGTTCGGGAACGCATTGTGGAAGGCGCGCAGGATCGCTTTTGCTTCGTCTATTTTCAGCTGGTTAATCGGTAGCCAAAAGGTGGCAATCCCGCCTTCTTTCAAGCGACTCTTCATCAGCGAGAAAAATTCCTCGGTGTAGAGGTTAACCGAACCCGCCACTTTCGGCGGAGGAGGTTCGCCGGAAATTATGTCATACTGCCGCGGACTCGCCTGGAGGAAGAAGCGGCCATCCTGAATGAAGGTCGTCGCCCGCGGATCGCGCAACGGATTCGAGTAATTAATTCCCGCATAGAAATCAGCGAGCTGGAGCACTTCTTTCGAGATGTCCACGACGTCCATTCTCTTGACGTTTGGTCCATGAAGAAATGCGTCCGCCGTCACTCCACAGCCGTAGCAAAGAAGCAGCACGTCTTCTGATTCCGGACGAAGAGCCAACGGGAGATATGCGAATAATCGCATGTATCGCTGACTGTGAGGATTTGTGGCCGACATCGTAAAGGCGTTGGTCAACAGCCGGTAGTAGTACGGTTCGCCAAAAAGATCGCATCGCAGTAGCTGTAATGTGTCCGAAGTGCCTTCGATTCTTTTCACAACATGCGCAAGCACTTCGCCATGCTCATCAGTTTCGTAAGGGCGACTTGCATGTTCGAAGTGCGATTCAGCGCGATGATACGGAAAGATCGCAAAAAGGAGGATCGCGGCCCCGCAAAATGCGATGGTGGCCACACCGATTGGGCGCCGAATTGACCAACTCGAGCTTTCGCTGACCAGAATGCCGAGCAGGACATAACCAGCGGCGCAGATCAGGAGACTCCATTGATAGCCGATGGCAGGTAACAGCACAAAACTTGCAATGAGTGGACCAACTGCCGCCCCGGTCGTGTTGAACAAGGTCGTGATTCCAGTGCTATTCATCCGGTCTTCCGCGCTCGCTTGAACAAGCGCGACGATGGTCGGGAACAAAATCCCCGACAAGAATGAGACCGGGAACATCAAGGCTAGGCAAAGAAGAGCAATCTGGTGCCAAGAAGTGAGACTAAAAGCACCGGCAGGTGTTCTTACTGCCTCGCCCGGAAAGAATAAGTATGACAAAAGCACGGCAATCGCCGCCAGCAGCAATAGAACAGGAAGTAATTGATGCAGCCAGGCTGCACGGCGATTAACCACGCCGGCCGCAATGCTGCCTAGCCCGATTCCCGCTAGCACAACCGCGAGCATCAGTGCGAATGCGATGGGTAAGGAAACGACATACAAGCGCAGAAACCGGAACCAAATCACTTCAAGTGCAAGAAGAATGCAGCCCGTCCCGAAGCTGACGATAAGCAGACGCCACGGCGGCCGATACCTCGCATTCAGGCAAAGAGGAAACGTCCGCTGCAAAACATGCGTGCTGCTCGCGCCGTCGCGTTTTGCCACGAACAACGCGACTACCGCGGCGATGCAACTCGCTAAACCTGCAACCAAACTCGTGCCTCGAAGGCCAAACGCCGCGATGAGATAACTTTCACCAAGCACAGCACCGACCACCGCGCCTAAAGTGTTCGAGCCATACAGAAAACCAATCGCGCGCCCAAAATCCGTTTGCCGCAGCATTGGATCCTCGATCAACACCGGCAGCGTTAGACCCATCACCGTTGTGGGCATAAGCAGAATTAGGAAAGACACAACGAACCGCAGTCCGAGAAGCGCGGGCTGATAATTCCAAAGTGTTTGCCACAGGGGTCGCAACAATTCGCCTAACACCGGAAGACCAAAAACTATTGTGCAACCAAGCAGAGCGACGAGCACCTCCAGCAACGCATAAAGATGAAGCGGTCGCCATCGCCGAATTCTCGATGATGCGGCGATCGCGTTCCCTAGAGCCAGGCCCGCCATGAAACTGGAAAGGATCAACGCCGCCGCCCAGACCGAGTTGCCAAATGCCAGGCCGCTGAGCCGCAGCCAGAGCGTTTCGAATATGAGCGCGCCAATTCCAGACAGAAAGAGCACGCCGCAGAGAATCCCAATGCGCAGGCTCGCGTTGAGATTACGCGGTAACTTAGCTTGATACGGGCGGTGCACGTCTATCGTCGATCTTCCGGCGTTACCCTTCTAGTCGGGAGGATGAAATCCAAAATCGGTCTCCAATTTTTCCCAAAGCCAATCGACGAACCAGTTTCTCTTGAGTGACCCAACGTTAGCAACGGCGAGCGCTTCCGCTTTTTCCACGCTACCATCCAGACAATAGAGATAAGTAAGCAGGAAGATGTCATTGAGGGTAAACACGCCGCGAATTTTCTGGCTCTCTAATAATCGAATCGCTTCGTCGATATTTCGTCGGGCCAAGGCTCCCGCAATTAAATCCGGAATGGTTTCGAGTGGAGGTGTGCCCGATCCACGCGCAACTCTCTCTGCGATCGCGAGTCGGAATTCATCGCTGCCGAGGACTTCCAATACCGGCGTTCGCAATGGCAAATGCCGCAGATAGATGTCGAGTTCAGCGAGGTTGTTGCAACGCCCAACGATTCCGCACCGATAACGCGCGTCACGAACGATGAAGCACGACTTGACCGACTCGTTCGGCGCTTCCTTCTCATTGCCGCTGATAAGTGGAGACGCAAGAAAACGGTTAACAGCGGATGAAGCTTCCATATAGGGCAAAGCAAAGCGATGGCTTGCCTGTTCATCCCAAGCCGCGTCGGAGAGGCGCTTCGGGTACAAATCTGTCAACGGCGGTATGTCGTTCGTGATGCGATCGATTTCATCGCCGTCCATTACAAACAGTGCGTCTAACTGCTGCGGAACTTCCAAACCAACACGACTCAAATCTATACCGGTAGCTGGGTCGCTCCAAAAACGTTCAAGCTCCCCATCGCTAAGTGCGCGAGCCGAGCCCTTGATTCCCATCATAATCCATTGCTCGTCGGAACTGGCCCAAACCGACGCATTCCGGAATGCATTATGGAACGCGCGCAGGATTGCTTTCGCTTCGTCCACTTTCAACTGGTTAGTTGGAAGCCAAAAAGTGGCGATGCCGCCTTCCTTCAGGCGGCTATTCATCAGTGAGAAAAATTCCTCGGTGTAGAGATTGACTGAACCCGCTACCTTGGGAGGTGGAGGTTCTCCGGAAATCACGTCGTACTGCCGCGGGCTGGCCTGAAGGAAGAAACGCCCATCCTGAACAAACGCCGTGACGCGAGGGTCCCGTAACGGATTGGAGTAGTTAATTCCCACATAGAAATCAGCGAGATCAAATACTTCCTTTGATATGTCTACGATATCTAACCGCTTCAGATGCGAACCATGGAGAAATGCATCGGCTGTCACTCCGCAGCCGTAGCAGATAAGCAGCACGTCTTCTGATTCCGGACGGAAAGCTAGCGGAAGATAGGCGAACAATCGCATATAGCGCTGACTCAGCGGCGCTGTGCCCGACATCGAGAACCCGCTAGTTAAGAGCTGATAGCGATACGGCTCGCCGAAAAGATCGTACCGCAGCAATTGATATGTATCGGATGACCCCTCGATCTTTTTGACCAAATGACCAAGAAAATGTCTTGCGTGGCCGAAATGGGTCTCGTCGCGGTGATACGGAAAAATTGCGAGAAGGAGAATCACGGTTGCGCAAAGTGCAATGGTGGCCAGACCGATTGGGCGCCGAATTGACCAACTCGAGCGTTCGCTAACAAGAATGCCAAGTAGGAGATAGCCAGCGGCACAGATTAAGAGACTCCATTGATAGCCGATGGCGGGTAACAGGACGAAGCTCACAACAAGCGGGCCCATCGCTGCGCCAGTCGTATTGACTAAAGTAGTAATGCCGGTGCTGTTCATTCGGTCGCCCACGCTTTGCTGAACACCTGCCGCAATGGAGGGAAAGAGGATCCCTGAAAACAGCGCCACGGGAAACATCAAAGCCGTCGAGAGCAGCGCGATCTGCCACCAACGAAGATCAAACACGCTTGTGCGCGCTTGAATCAATTCTCCCGGGAAGAATACGTATGAGAGAAGTGTTGCAATCGCGGCCAGCAGCAAAAGAAGAGGCAGCAAGTGATTCAGTGGCCTTGAACGGCGATTAATCGCGCCGGCCGCGACGCCGCCGAACCCAATCCCTGCGAGCACAACCGCGAGCATGATAGCGAAAGCAGTCGGCGACGATGCAACATACAGCCGCAGAAACCGGAACCAAATCACTTCCAGCGCAAG
>JBKPRQ010000049.1:0-23568 GCA_046734635.1 Verrucomicrobiota bacterium | reverse complement strand
ATCTAACGAGACGGAGCTCAGCCACCGCTCTGGGAGCGAAGCCGTGCAACAATTAAGAATACACTAATCAAGATCGACATCGACGCACAACGCCAAAGAGCGGTTGGCTGCAGCGCTTGGTTAGGCCTCATTTATTGTCATCTAGTGTCTTTTGAATGTCCTGATTGTGTTTATCGTTTGCATCGAGGATGCGATCGGTAGTTTTCCTAAGGTGCTTGCCATCGTATCCGACTAGATCAGCAGCCTCCAATGTCTTCGCGCTCGCTTCATCTTTTCTTTTTGGGTCGATGGCCTTTGGCTTCTCTTTGCATCCGACCAAGAGGAAGATCGCCAATACGACTGTTGTGATCCACTTCATGTATGACATGTTTTAATGGTCTAACGAGAACAAGATGAGCGACGGCGGACGAGAGCGCGCCTTACTCGCGGTGAAAGGGTGGAAGTCATCTCAAATGTGGATGCACAGCTGTCCGCCGTTCGCTCCATCGTCTGGTTAGGCCGCCTTCGCGCGTGATCCCAAGGTCAGTTTACCTGGACAATCACATCGCCCATGGATACTTCCGGCGCCACGGCACCAAGGTGGGCGGCGTTTTTGGCAATCCAGTCCTTTGCCTTTTGAATGCTCTCGTCGATGCCAGCCCGGTCGTTGCAGACCGTCACGGTGAATCCCCCGCCTTCGCTGCGAGCGACCTTGTAGCTGACGAGTCCTTTGACAGAACGCATGAGGCTCTGCACCTCGGTCGCACGCTTCTCCAGCAGGTCGATTAGCGCCGCGGCGTCCTTACCGGCATATTTTCTGATGACTACTTGCATGGTGTTTTCCTTTCTTGTTTTGTTGTGGTGTAAATGAGTGAGGCGCTCTCTTTTGGCCTAACGAGAATTAGGGAAACAATTGTTAACCTAACTCGGAAAAGCGGGCCGCCTCCCTGTCGGCGGTTGGAAATGCCAGCGGCTGCCCATTTTCGACTCCCGTTCGTTCAGTGGTTGGGTAGGAAGTCATTGTTGTAGGCTTGCATTACGCTCGCACCGGCACGCTGGCGGTGCGCTCTAGTTTGCCCCAGCTGACCCATGCGCCTTTGATCGCGCGCAGGATTGCTTTCCAGATGCAGTAGCTGAGCATCGGGCGGTAAATCAACCGCATCGGCAGAATTCGCCAGGCGCGCAGGATTGGTTCGCGCTCCAGAATGCAGGCTAGCGTGGCGAGTAGCACGTCCATCGCCAAAAATGTTATGACGAATGGCAACACCGCGTTCCACGCACCAAATGGCAGCGATGCGAGCAGGAACAAATCTACCATCGGCGTGATGGCCACGAGAATGATTTGAAAAAACCAAATGCTCGGCAAACTGAACCAGCCAAGGGCGCGATAGTTCCAGTTGAACACCATGTCGCGATGTTTCCAGAGACATTGCAACGTGCCATAAGCCCAGCGAAACCGCTGCTTCGCGAGGGTGCGCACGCTTTCAGGCGCTTCCGTCCATGCAATCGCGTCGGGCACGTAAACAATGCGTCGCCGGTGTCTGTGTAACGACAATGTGAGATCGGTGTCTTCGGCCAGCGTTTGCAGACTTAGTCCGCCCGCTTCATCGATGGCATCTTTGCGAACAGCGCTGATCGCACCGGGCACGACGGTAATGCAGTCCCATCGATTGTAGGCGCGCCGGTCGAGATTAAAACCGCAGGTGTATTCCAGTGCCTGACAACGCGCGATGAAGGTGCGCAGATTCCCAACTTTCGCATGGCCAGAGACGGCGCCGGTGCGTGAATCAGCGAGTGGCTCGAGCAATCGCGGAAGCGTATCGCGCTGACATTGCGTGTCAGCATCGATGAACACAATGATACCGTGTCGCGCGGTGGCGAGGCCGCGCCGGAGAGCGCGCGCTTTTCCACGGTTTTCCTGCTGCAGCAAGCGAACACGCGGATCATTGTTCGCAACGTGCTCGACTTCCGCAGAAGTTTGGTCGCTCGAGCCGTCATCGACAACAACGACTTCGATCTCGCCTTTGTAGTCGGTGGCAAGAAGTGTGCGCAAAGTCTCGCCAATAACTTTGCCTTCGTTGTAAGCAGCGATCACCATACTGACTGGCTCAGCGAAATCCGTCTTTGGCCCGCGTCGAAAACGATAAGCAAGCCAGATGACAATCAGCGTGCGTACGACCACCAGCGCTGTCGCCACGATCATGAATGCCCACAGGAATTCTTCGATGGTGTGATAGACGCGGAATCCGGTGCTGCTCACGAGATGCGTGAAGGATCGTCCATTGTTTTGAACGACCGGCATCACAGCGTCGCGCGTTGTGCCCAACAGTGTGCTCAAAGGCACCACCGTGTCACCCCGCGTATGCAGCCAATCCAAAATACGCGGGAGCGCTTCGACCGTCTGCGAACGATCCCCACCCGCGTCGTGCAACAAAATGACGCTCCCGTCGTGTCGTTGTTGTTTTACGCGTTGCACGATGACGTCCGCGCCGGGTTTCGCCCAATCCTGCGGGTCGATGCTTTCCAGAACCACGAGGTAATTGAGGTCTTCCGCAATTTTGAGTGGAGTCAGATCGGTCAGCTGCGTCGGGCTGCTATCGGCCGCGTAAGGCGGGCGGAACAATGTGGTCGCGCGACCTGTGATCGTTTCGAGCAGAAGCTGTGTGGCATTCAATTCCACCCGGATGTGCTCAGGCCAGCAGAGCGCCAAGTTAGGATGATAATAGGTGTGGTTCCCGATCTCGTGTCCTTCGTTGACGATGCGACGGACAAGACCCGGGTAACGTTCCGCGTTTACTCCCACGAGAAAAAACGCTGCTTTCACGTTTGCCGCTTTGAGGATGTCCAGGATCTGGGGCGTCCATCGCGGATCCGGCCCGTCGTCAAAAGTGATTGCGACCTGATGCTCGCTACCTGCGCCTTGATGATAAAGCGTGGGGAACTCCGCAAACCTCACATATTTCGCCGTGAGATAGCCATCGGCGTCCACTGCAAGTTTTCGCAATCCATCGGTGCGCTCCTCGTCAACAGTTACAATCTCGCCGTCGCCCACATCGGTTATTGTGTCCGTCGATTTGATCAGCTCCAGCGCCTGGCGGGTCTGATTATCGAGTTTGAAATCGCGGGGGACATTTAATGCATCCCAAATTGCCGGGTCTTCGCTGCCGAGGCGATAGAGGGCGAACCCTCCGGCTTTCTTGTCGCGCACCTCGCGCAGTTGGTTGAGAAACGTCACCGCATCGAGGAACCAAACGGCGTGCTCCTTGTCTTCATCCTGAAAATAGAAATACGGGCTATAACCGGGTCCCTGGACTTCCGCGCTCTCGGTTTCCGCGTCGTTCGCGCGACTCATCGCTTCTGAAAAACTGATCATCTCGGCCTTTTTCGCGCCGATGGTCCAATCGTATCCGTAGCTACCGATTGCGAAGATCCATTGCTTGGTATCGGAATCTTCCAGCAGGACGTGCACCCACCCTTCAAACCACGAGCGCGACGCCAGCGGCCCGGGCGGATCGGTGTCGGATGTTTCGTCAAACAACATCGCCACGAAACGATCGATGTTGTCAGAGAGCGCCTCGAAATCGATGTAATCCAGCTCCTGGCTCGGTTGAACGCACAGCCAAAGCTCCTTGTTATCGTCATGCAACGCGTCAGCGAACTTGTCGATGAACCCGGTGAGGTCTTTCTTATAGACTGGATCGATTTGCTGCCAATCGACCACGACACCTGCCGCTTTCGCGTTGCGCAACACGGAAAGCACACGCTGGATAAACCTGTCCTGTCGTTGAGCCGGTCCGCGCGCGAGATTTTCAATTGCTTCCGGCTGCCACGTGTCGCCGACAAGATTTGTCAGCAGCGGCATCAGCGCGATCCCTTTGGTTGCCGTGAATTTCGATAGCCGGGTGTCTCCGTCGATTTGCAATTCGCCCAGGCCATTGATCACCGTCATCCATTCCGGACAGAGATGCGTAATCTGGCCTGCGTGTTGCTCGAGAGACGCGTAGCTGTACGGATCGCCGTTCGCATAGAATGCCAGGCGCACTTCGTTATTGGGCGCTTTCTTCCCCGAAAGCTTTCGGGGCGACGGCGACGGCGCCGCGCCGGCGAGCTTTCTGGCTGCTTGTCGGGCTGCGGCGAATTTCTGCCAAAGCAATGAGCTCGGAGACAATTGGTCCACCGGATTCTGCTTTTGCAACGCCTTCAACTGCCCTTTCAACTGCCGCAAGGAGAACGGCACATTCATTTTCGGGTTAACGAAAAGCGTCTGAACGAAAACGACCGTCGCCAGGAAAAATAGTACGCCCGCGATGAGTAAGGTCAGGCGGAGCCGCGGCCATCGTTTTCCCGTCGGATCGGAGAAAACAAACGGTGTAACTTCTTCTGGAGGGAATTCCGGCATGCGATCCGTATAATCGCCCAAGCGCAAAAATAAGGAAATCCCATTCTGTCATTCGATGTTTGTCATTCCGACCGACGTGGCGGAATCTCCGATCAAACGCTAACACAAATGTTTCGACTTGTGTCAACCTGACAACCGGAGTTGGAAGTTCAAAATAACAATGCACATCAAACCTGATTCATTGCCCACTGGGCACGCTGGTATCGCGGCACGTTTACAAAAAGGCCCCACTATCCATTCCAGCGCGTGGGTTGTCCCTGGCGCAACGGTGACTGGCGACGTGATTCTTGAAGAGGAATCCAGCGTTTGGTACGGCGCCGTGCTTCGCGGCGATATCAATCGCATCGTGATCGGCCCGCGGTCGAATATCCAGGATAACGCCGTCGTTCACGTCGACACAAACTATCCAACTACCATGGGCGAACTGGTGACCGTTGGTCACACCGCTGTCGTGCACGCCTGCACGATCGACAATGAAGTGCTGGTCGGCATGGGCGCTGTCATTCTCGACGATGTGGAAGTTGGAGCGCGGTCGATCATCGGCGCGAACGCTCTTGTCACCATCGGAACGAAAATTCCCCCAGGTTCGCTCGTGCTTGGATCGCCCGCGAAGATACGTCGCCAACTTACTCTGGACGAACAAAAGGATATTGCCCGATGGGCTTGGAGCTACGTCGAAACGGCAAAGGAATATCGCGAATTTTACTGAACGACACACCACCAAAAAACCAGCAAACCATCTATGAAAACTTGTTCCGTATTCGCTCTGCTCCTGGCCGTGGTCTTCTCTTTGACGCGTTCATTTGCCGACGAGCCGCAGTCCGCGGACATGCAATTTTTTCCGCCGACGACTATCGAGTGGAAAGCAGGACCGGCTGCTTTGCCTGCGGGCGCAAAGATGGCTGTGCTCGAAGGCGACCCAACGAAAGAAGGTCCGTTTGTAGTGCGTTTTCAGTTTCCTGCCGGCTATCATATCCCGTCACATACCCATCCGAAAACCGAGCGCGTCACTGTGATTTCTGGAACTCTTTATCTCGCAACTGGAGAAGCGCTCGATCGGGCCAGCGCAAAGGAACTTCCGGCTGGTTCGTTCGGTTACTGGCCCGCCGGCATGAAGCACACTGCGTGGTCTGAAGGCGAAACAGTCATCCAACTTCACGGCGTCGGACCGTGGCAGATCAATTACGTGAATCCCGCCGACGATCCGAGGACCGCGAAGAAATCGCAGTGACAGGTAGGGCGCGACCACAGCATTGCCACTATCTGTAGCGGCGCTCTGTGACCGCCGAAAGAGCAACGCAGCGCCGCGAGCTTTCAAAAGTTCGGCGCTCACAGAGCGCCGCTACAGCGCTTTCGCCAGCTCGCGCGCGTTTTCGCGCAATAATTCCGCTGCACGTTTCATGTTTTCCTCCTGACTCATTCCCGGTCGCGAATTCTCGTAGACGCCGTCGAAAAGCCCACGAACTTCGCGATCTTCGGTTGCGCGCCCAACGATCGCGAAGACTTTCTTTCCGAGTTTACGCGCCAATCTCGCAACGCCAGCCGGGGTTTTCCCCTCCAAAGTCTGCCGATCCAAACTCCCCTCACCGGTGATCACCAGATCGACATCTTTCATTTTTGACTCGAGTCCGACGGCTTCAGCGACGACATCGAAACCAGGTTGAATCGTTGCGCCACAGAAACTCATCAGACCAAATCCAAGTCCCCCTGCCGCACCGGCGCCTGGCTCATCGCGATAATCAAAGCCGAATTCCCTGGCGACAACATCGGCCAACCTGGTCAGAGATCGTTCCAAGACGTTGAGGTCATCGGCGCTCGCACCTTTTTGCGGACCAAACACTCGAGTCGCCCCATTCTCACCTAGTAACGAATTCTGCACATCGACTGCCGCAATGATTTTCGGCAGCCTCAAATCTTGCGGATTTTCAATCGCCTTGAGATCGACCAAGTCCGTGACGCGTTCCCCGCCCTTCTCTTGCTCTTGCTCGAACTCGAATCGAAACCCAAGCGCTCTCGCCATTCCGAATCCACCATCATTTGTGGCACTACCGCCAAGACCGATGATGATTTCGTTCGCGCCGTGACTGGCCGCATCCAAAATCATTTCGCCAACACCGAACGTCGTCGCGGTAATTGGATCTCGTTCGTTTTCGGATAGCCGTCGCATCCCCGCGGCTTCACTCATTTCCATAACCGCGAGTTTTTGATCTTCAACCCATCCATAACGCGCCTCGATTTCGCGGCCGAGTGGGTCATGCGCTTTGCAATTCACCCACGAACCGCCGCGCGCTTCGCAAATTGCTTCGGCAGTTCCTTCGCCGCCGTCCGCCATTGGTACGATATCGATCGTTACGTCCGACAAAGCGTCTCGCAGACCCTTCGCAATGTTTTCCGCGACCTCACGCGCGTTGAGCGCGCCTTTAAACTTATCGGGGGCGATTAGGATTCGCACGGCTGGACTTTCATCGTGTGCGTAGCACTTGTCATCCTGAGCGAAGTGCAGTCGAAGGATCCCGCGGCATTGTCCAAAGGTTACATCACGGGAATCCTCGACTTCGCTCGGAATGACACGGCGGGTTACGCTTTCAGCTTCCGCTCCAGGATCTCGCCGGCCATCTGTGGATTAGCTTTTCCTTTTGATAGTTTTATCACCTGTCCCTTGAGAAAATTAAGGGGGGCGACGTTGCCGCCTTTGAAATCTGCGACTGGCTTCGGATTCGCAGCGATCACTTCGTCACATAATTTTTCGATCGCACTTAAGTCACTTAGTTGCTCGATGCCCTTTTCTTTCACGATCGCGGCTGCGCTTTTTCCACTCGCAAACATCTCTGCGAAAACTTCCTTCCCCTGCTTGCCGCTGATTTTTCCGCTGTCGATCAGATTGACCAATTCATCGAGCCCTTCTGATGGAATCGGACAATCTGTGATCGCCTTACCGGCGGTGGTGAGGGCATTTTGCAAGTCGTTCAGGATCCAGTTTGCGATGTTCTTCGGTTTCTTTACGCCCCTGGCGGCGGCTTCAAAATAACGAGCGAGATCGAGATCGTTCGCCAGCACCGCAGCATCGTATGCACTGACCTGATATTGCTGGACAAAACGGGCACGTTTCGCTTTCGGCAACTCAGGCACTCGCTGCCGCACTTCATTCAGCAACACTTCAGTTTTCACCGGCACGAGATCGGGATCTGGGAAGTAGCGGTAATCATGCGCGAATTCCTTTGTGCGCATCAAAAACGTTTCGCCGTTTGCGTCGTTCCAACCGCGTGTCTCCTGCTCAAGTGTCTGACCATTCTGCAGTGCAACGATTTGGCGCCGGATCTCGTAGGCCAGCGCCCGTCGCACCCCGCTGATTGAATTGAGGTTCTTAATCTCGATCTTTGCCCCGAGCTCTGCCTGCGACTCGGGGCGCACAGACACGTTGCAGTCACAACGCAACTGCCCCTTCTCCATGTCGGCGTCGCTTACCGCTCCATAAATCAAGATTTGCTTGAGCGAAGTGAGAAACGCGAACGCTTCCTCGGGCGAATTAATTTCCGGTTGCGTTACGATCTCCATCAACGGTGTGCCGGCACGATTGAAGTCGATCCCGGTGCTGTTTTCAAAATGGAAGCTTTTTGCCACGTCTTCCTCGAGGTGAATGCGCACCAGATGAACTTCTTTGTCCGATGAGACGATATTTTTCTGCGCGTCCTTTGGATACGCCAGGTCGTGTAACGGGACGGCGCCGTTGGTGCAAAGCGGCATGTCATACTGCGAAATCTGATAGTTCTTCGGCATGTCCGGATAAAAATAATTCTTTCGATCGAATTTGCAGATAGGCGCGATGTCGCATCCGAGCATGAGTCCGGCGAGCACCGTCATGCGCAGCGCCTCATGATTCATTACCGGCAAAGCGCCCGGAAGACCGAGGCAGACCGGGCACGTATGGGCATTCGGCTCCGCCCCGAATTCAACCGGAGACGCGCAAAACATTTTCGAGCGCGTCTTGAGCTGGACGTGCACTTCCAGGCCGATGGTGGTGATGTAATTCATTGTTTCTGCTCCAGCGCGTAATCGAACGCACGCTGAATATCGAATTTTTTGATGCGAGCTGCGAGCATCGGATCGTTTACGGCTTCGATGACGCGAGGATTTTGAAGCAGATCCATAAATCGGCCTTGCGCGATCAGGTCGGCGATTTCCGGGTCGCTTCGCAACGCGACGACCTTAGGATGCTCGGCCAATTCGCGCGCGCCCGGGAACGTCAAAAACTTCTGCGTATGTTCGGGACTGGAAAGAACGCTCGCTGCTTTTTCCAGCGTTTCGTACGTCCTCTGCGAAATTGGGTCGGTGTTCTTAAGTACGCTTCCAAGCAGACCCAGTTCCAGTGAATTCTTCAGACGCGCCAGAGAAATCGCGAGCGGCTGCATGCCATCGCCTGATTCTGAAAGAAAACGGCGGCGCACACTCAGCGCGTGCGACGTCGGATCTTGCGCACTCTCCGCTACGCTCGACCGGCTGGCAGCCTGTCCTTCAGCGAGTGCGCCGATCGCTCGGAAACTCGCGACAGTCAGCCAAAGCAGAAAGAGACCGAAAAACAATCCAACAACTGCGCCTGCAAAACCGTAAATGAGCCGGATCAGTCCGGATTCTTGCTGAGCAGTCCGCCTAAACAAGAGCGCTCCGATGCCGCTTACAAGCGCATACGCGGCCAAGGCGAGTATCGCGCCGCATACGATCGACAAAACGGGATCGGGCATTTTAAAAAAGGACCGCGACGCCGGGACAAACAAGTTGCCTCCCAGGAATGCAGCGGCGTAAGCAGCGCCAAGAGCGATCAGGCGCATGATTTGACGCATCAAACCAAGTCTCCATCCGCGTATGACTTCGAATAGGATCAAGATGACGGCAAAAGAAATGAAGGCCACCTGCCAAAGTGGCGAGCCGGCCACTGAAGGAATCGCAGACTGCGAATTGTCGATTGCGGATAGAATTCCACTCGACATCGCCAGACTCACCGCTCCGCAATCTCCAGTCCGCGATCCGCAATCTTGATTGCTCGCTGCCGCAAAGCATGATCGCAAAGCACCAACGCAGCCATTGCTTCTACGATCGGCACTGCTCGGGGAACGACGCACGGATCATGACGCCCGCGCGCAGCCAGCCGAGTTTGCTTGTGTGAACTAGTCACGGTTTTCTGTTCGTGGCCGATTGTAGCTGTTGGCTTAAATGCGACCCGAAAATAAATCTCTTCCCCGTTGCTGATGCCACCCTGCACGCCACCGGAATTGTTCGTTGCCGCGCGAATTCTACCGCCGCGCATCTCAAATGGATCGTTGTGCTGTGAGCCGCGCATCCGCGTCGCCGCAAAACCGGAGCCAATCTCGAATCCTTTCGTTGCCGGTATGCTCAGCATCGCTTTGGCCAAGTCTGCCTCGAGCTTGTCGAAAACCGGTTCACCGAGCCCGGGTGGCGCGCCGCGGATGACACATTCAATGACGCCACCCACCGAATCGCCCTCAGCGCGAACTTCCTCAATAAGCGACACCATCTTATTCGCCGCCACGGTATCCGGACAGCGAACAATATTCTTCTCGATCTCCTTTGCTTTCAGTGCGGAACGATCGACTTTCGCAACAACTTCCTGAATTTGCGCGACGTAAGCGATCACCTCGAATTTAGCATACAGCACCGACAATATTTTCTTCGCAACTGCACCAGCCGCCACTCGACCAACGGTCTCGCGCGCGGAAGCACGTCCGCCACCCTGCCAATTTCGAATTCCGTATTTGGCTTCATAGGTAAAGTCGGCGTGTGACGGTCGAAATTTCTCCGCTATCTCAGAGTAGTCCTCTGGCCGTGCATCCTTGTTGCGCACCAGAATCGCGATAGGCGTGCCCAGCGTTTTGCCCTCAAAGACACCGGAGAGAATTTCGCACCGATCTTCTTCTTTCCGTGGCGTTGTGATCTTGCTTTGGCCCGGGCGACGGCGGTTGAGCTCACCTTGGATTTCCGCGTCGGACAGCTCGATGTTCGGCGGGCAACCGTCAATCACCACGCCCACACCTCCCCCGTGCGATTCGCCAAAAGTGGTGACCCGAAAAAGCTCGCCGAAGGTGTTGCCCATTGCATGGTGATTTTAATCTAATCAGCGCGCCAGTGCGAGGTGGATCGGCTTCTCTGAAGACGATGCCAATCTCACTACCGTTTGGTGCTCTTGCGTGCGGGCGCCGCCAAAATCGGCGGCGGCCGGGGCGGCACAGGCGAGGACTGCACGATCGAAGTGGTGGTCTGTCCGTGAACGAGAAATCGATCCAGCACGCGATCCAAAGACGCAATTTCAGGCAAGTGCACTTTGAGAATGAAACAATCCTCCCCGGTAACTCGATGGCATTCCACAACCTCGGGAATCCGCTGGGCGAGCGCTGAAATTTTCGGCAGATGTCCCGGCAACGGCCGGATCCTGACGAACGCGGTGATCTGATGTCCGGCTGCTTTTGGATCCAGTTCGAGACGATAGCCTGTAATCACACCACTCTTTTCCAAACGTCGAACACGCTCCTTCGCTGCTGGATTGGACATCTTAATTTTTCGGGCCAGCTCCGCGATTGACATCCGCGGATTCCGCTGCAGAAGCTTCAAAATTTCAATATTTTTGTAGTCGTCCACAATTTATTTAATATTTACTGAATTAATGGCCAAATATCTACTATAAGTAGCACTATTTGCTATACTTTGCCTTCTTTTCTGTTTGCGCACGTGGAGTGACGCTCTAGGTTGTTTCCATGACGAACAAAATCGTCTTGCCCGTAAAGCCAATGGTCTGCGAACGGGCACACACGGCGAGACCTGTTCCGCCAGAGGCGTTTTTCGTTTGCAGCGCCATTTTTCATTATCTTGGTCCAGCCTTTGCGGTGCTTCTCTTTGCCAGGGTTGATGTATTAGGCGTCGCGTGGCTGAGGATTGCAAGCGCGGGCGCGGTGTTCGCATTTTGGAAGCGTCCGTGGCGTTTATTCAGTGAACTGGACGCAAGCGAGAGGCGAATCGTGGTCGCTTTAGGTTTCGTGCTGGCCATCATGAACGTCTGTTTTTATCTGGCGATCAATCGGCTGCCGCTGGGAACGGTGGGAACGATCGAGTTCCTCGGGCCAATCGCATTGGCGGCGTTCGGTGTGCGCACGATGCGCAATCTTGCCGCGCTTCTGCTCGCTTGCGGCGGCGTATTTCTGCTGACCAGTGTACGAATCAGTGGCGAACCGATCGGGTATATTTTTGCGTTTGCGAATTGTGCGTTCTTCGTTCTTTACATTCTGCTTGGGCATCGGATCGCGGCGAGTGGCGGCCGCAGCGGAGTTGAACGTCTGGCAATGGCAATGCTCATCGCGAGCGTTGTGATCACCCCGATTGGTTTCAAAAGCGCATTGGGCGCATTGCTCAATCCGATGCTTCTTCTCGCCGGCGCCGGAGTTGGTATTTGCTCCTCTGTGATCCCTTATATCTGCGATCAATTTGCAATGGCGCGATTATCTAAGGCCACTTTTGCGCTTATGTTGTCGCTGTTGCCTGCGACAGCGTGCCTGGTAGGCATAGTCGTTCTGCGACAGATTCCCTCCATTTCCGAACTAAGCGGTGTCGGCGCAGTGATAGCCGGAGTCGCTCTGAAACGAAGCGCGGATGATTAAACAGGAGAAACAACGCTATGAATTACACAAATCTGGGAAAAGCAGGTGTTAAGGTATCGAGAATTTGTCTGGGCTGCATGAGTTACGGACTCGAGGAGAGAAAGTGGGGCCTGAATGAGGAACAAGGCCGGCCATTCATTAAACAAGCGCTTGAGCTTGGCATTAACTTTTTTGACACAGCCAACATGTACGGAGATGGCAGGAGCGAAGAAGTCCTGGGCCGAGCGCTGCGCGACTTTGCGAAACGCGATGAAGTAGTGATCGCAAGCAAGGTCTATTTCCCGATGCGTCCCGATGTGAACGGGCGCGGGCTTTCCCGAAAAGCGATCATGACAGAGATCGACTACAGTTTGCGCCGGCTGGGGATGGATTACGTCGATCTTTATCAAATCCACCGCTGGGATTACGAGACGCCTATTGAAGAAACGCTCGATGCTCTCCACGACGTCGTGAAATCGGGTAAGGCGCGTTACATCGGAGCCTCATCGATGTTTGCCTGGCAATTCTGCAAAGCGCTTTACCTGGCCGACCTTCATGGCTGGACGCGTTTTGTGTCCATGCAACCTCATTACAACCTGCTGAATCGCGAGGAGGAACGGGAGATGTTACCTCTTTGCCTGGCCGAGGGTATTGGCGTGTTGCCATGGAGTCCGCTGGCGCGCGGTCGTCTTGCTCGCGCATGGGACGCGCTGTCGAGCACCACTCGCGGTCAAACTGATGAGTACGGCAAGAAACTTTATTCGGGAACCGAAGAACTGGACAAACAAGTGATTGATCGCGTCGGGGAAATCGCCAGCGCGCGAAGTATCCCTCGCGCGCAGATCGCGCTCGCGTGGTTGCTTCACAAACCAGCGGTAACCGCGCCAATCGTCGGCGCAACCAAATCTCATCATCTCGAAGAAGCAGCGGCAGCTGTGGACGTGAAACTATCCGACGCCGAGATCGAAGCGCTGGAAGCGCCATACGTGCCTCATCGCATTGCCGGATTCGAATAATCGAGATTTTGAGAGAATACTAACGTGTCGGCGGCGCGTAATATTTTAGGAGCAACCGAGCCAACATTATGCTTCCTGATTACACTGACTTCTTAATTAAACGATTTGAGAGCCCGGATGAGGTTCGCAGTTTTGAAAAAGGACGGTTCGAACTCATCAAGATCGGGGGAATGACGATTGGCCGGGCGACCTATGAACCCGGTTGGAAATGGTCCCAGCATGTTGCACCCGTCGTGGGGACTTCCCTTTGTCAGGTGGAGCATATTGGCCTGGTGATTTCAGGACAGGCTGTGTGTGCCATGGAGGATGGAAGGTCTTACGTGATGAAACCCGGAGACATCTTTTACATCGGGCCCGGGCACGACAGTTGGGTCGTGGGCGATCAACCTTATGTTTCTCTTCACTTTCTCGGAGCGGAGAAATACGCGCATGACTGACGGGCCGCTCCACTGCGCGACTAAATCGCTTCGAGAGCGCTCTTCAAATCATCGATCAAATCGCGGACGTCCTCGACGCCAACCGAAAGCCTAACGAGTGAATCGGTAACGCCCAACTCTTCGCGCTTTTCCTTCGGGACGGAAGCATGGGTCATGAGCGCGGGATGATTGATAAGGCTTTCCACGCCGCCCAAACTTTCCGCCAGCGCAAAGAGGTGCGTGTTCTCGAGGAAACGCCTGGTGTCCGCCAGATCGCCTTTCAAGACAATCGTTACGATTCCGCCGAAGCCCCGCATTTGTTGCCGCGCCAGATCGTGTTGCGGATGGGATTTGAGCCCCGGGTAACTGACGGATTTTATTTCGCGCTGTTCCTCCAGCCAGCGCGCAATTTCCAGTGCGTTCGAACAATGCCGCTCCATCCGGAGCGCCAATGTTTTCAAACTCCGTAGCACAAGGAAACTGTCGATCGCGCCGGCGATTGCGCCGACCGAGTTTTGCAAAAACCAAATTTGATCACCGAGTTCCTTGTTATCGCCGACAACGACGACTCCACTTACCAGATCGGAATGACCGTTCAAATACTTCGTCGCAGAATGCACTACGATATCGAATCCGTTCTCAATCGGACGTTGAATCCACGGCGTCGCAAAGGTGTTATCGCAAACCGAGATGATGTTGTGCTCACGTGCGATCTTTGCGATCGCTTCGAGGTCGATCAGCTTCAGTAGCGGATTGCTTGGAGTTTCGATCCAGACCATGCGCGTGTTTGGTTTGATTGCGCGCTCGAGATCCTCTGAATCGGTCAGATCGACGTAGCTAACATCAAGATTCGCCGAGCGCCGGCGCACTTTGTCGAACAATCGGAATGTGCCGCCATAAAGATCGTCACTGGCAACGATATGCGAGCCGCTTTCGACCAACTCGAGCACAGTCGCCATTGCTGCCAGGCCGGAGGCAAACGCGAATCCGCGCGTGCCGCTTTCCAGATCGGCAATGCATTTTTCATAAGCGAGCCGGGTGGGATTGATCGAACGCGCGTAATCGTATCCTTTGTGCTTTCCCGGGCTCTCCTGCACGTATGTGGATGTCGCGTAGATTGGCGTCATCACCGCGCCGGTAGAAGGATCGGGCTCCTGCCCCGCGTGGATCGCCCGCGTGGCAAATTCATGTTCCTTTTTCATGTGGGGCAATCTAACCGCGAATGATGCGATTAGCGCTCAGAAAAATCGGCGTCCCGGCAACCGATCACTGCTTCGGCATGTGCAACCGCAAATACGACAGAAGGTCGGAACGCGTGACCAACCCGAGGAACTTATCGTCGTCCATTACGATGGCCACGCGGCCGCGATCAAATACATCCAAAAGATCCTTGATCGTCGCTTTCGGCGACAATGTTTCCAACTTGGATGTCATCGCTTTTTTAACCGGATCATTAAAATGCGACGGATCGCGGTGCACTTTCACCAGAACATCGGATTCATCGATGATCCCAATCGCACGTCCATGTTTATCGACTACTGGGACCTGCGAGACATCCGCGTTGCGCATACGCTTGAACGCGGTCAGTAATGTGTCCTTTGGTCCGACGGAGACCACTTCGCCTGCTTCGTAACGATGCGAGATCAGATCACTTAAGTCGCCATGCGGCGGACGATGAATAAAACCTTGCTCCGCCATCCAGAAATCGTCGTACATCTTGGAAAGATATTTGTTCCCGGTATCGACAACGAAGGTGACGACACGCTTCGGTTTTGTCTGTTTACGGCAGTAACGCAGCGCTCCAGCAACGAGCGTGCCCGTAGAAGATCCGCCGAAAATTCCTTCTTTGTCCAACAGCTCACGCACTGTGGCGAAGCTTTCTGCATCATCAATCTCGAAAGCGTCCGTCACCAACGACATGTCGGCGATCTCAGGAATGAAATCCTCGCCGATGCCTTCGACGGCCCAACTGCCTGCTTCGAGCATCTTGCCTGACTTAACATATTCGAAAAGCACAGAGCCTTTTGGGTCGGCCAAAATCATTTCTATTCCGCGCCGCGGTTTGACGCGATTGAAGAATCGTCCGAGACCAGTCAGCGTCCCACCGGAACCGACGCCTACGACAACCGCGTCGACATCGTGCCGCATTTGTTCCCAGATTTCCGGGCCTGTGGTGCGCTCGTGCGCGAGAGGATTCGCGGGGTTCCCAAACTGATTCACGTAAAATGCGCCAGGGATTTCATCGGCAAGTCGCGCAGCCACATCCTGGTAGTATTCAGGATGTCCGCGCGTGACGTCCGAACGGGTGATCCGCACTTCGGCGCCGAGCGCTTTGACGTGCGAGATTTTTTCCTGCGACATTTTGTCCGGGATCACCAATAAGACGCGATAGCCTTTCGCCCCGGCAACCAGCGCAAGGCCCAAACCGGTATTGCCTGCGGTCGCCTCAACAACCGTGCCGCCCGGCAGCAATTTCCCTTCCTCTTCCGCCGCTTCGATCATCGACAAAGCAATCCGATCTTTGATCGAGCCGCCAGGATTCTGATTTTCAAGTTTGAGAAAAAGCTGACACGGACCCGTATCGAGCTGTGTAACCTCCACGAGTGGCGTGTCGCCGATTAGCGTCAGGATTTGAGGTGGACGCTTTAAATCAATCTGGGGAGCTGCCGGACTTTCGACCATTGCTGATTGTTAAGGAGAGGCTAGTGAAGGTTCACCTTTGTGTGACCATTCTGATTTGCTGTCTTCGAGAAATTGCTGGAGCACATCGAAACGAACTTCGCCGTAGTTCAATGCGTAGCGGAGATCGCCGCCTTTGTAAATCCAAGTCGTGGGAATCCAGGAGAGCGGCATTCCGGCGAACTGCTTGATCTTGTTGTCCCCTTTTCGCGGACCTGGGTCAGCCAGGATCGTGGCATTCGGTTGCTCTGTGATTTGGAACTTCTGCAACATCGCATGCCCGTCGTTGCCATCGTTCCAAACCGAAACGAAATAAAATTTCACCTGTGGATTCTCTTTGACGGTTTTAAGCCAGCCGCCACTCTTCAATTCCGCCTGGCAATTAGAACACCAAGGCGCCCAGAGATGCACGACACTGAGGTCAGATGATTTGATTGCTTCGAGAACTTTTTGCTCGGCAGGAGACTCAGCGCGGAGCGATGTGCTCGCAAGGAGCGCAATCAATATCGGGACTCGAACTATCGACATGTTTCACCTAATGATAAAGGGGAAACGCCCAACGCTCAATGCTGTCATTCCAAGCCGAGTCTGGAATGAAGCGGCTGGGGAAGTCGCGACATGGACGGGAAGGCTCGCAGCTGAGCGAACGGAAAGTGAGCGAATCAAATCCCGTGACGAAACCAGCGGACAACTCTGCGGGATCCTTCGACTTCGCGGAGTTTACCCTGAGCGAGCAGCGCGAGTCGAACGGGCTTCGCCCAGGGTGACACCCCGCGGTAATCCCGCGTATGTCAGTTGACCTCGGCACAGAAAACGCCTACTGTGCCGTCCCATTCCGCCGCTCTAGCTGCGCGGAAAGATCGGCGCTCCACTGGAACGCCGTTTTTGCCTGAAGGAGGCCCACTTAATTTATGATTCACATGCAGGATGTAATGGCGAAGCCAATGCCGGACTTCCGCGAGGGAAGCATCGTCAAGGGACGCATTTTAGAAGTTCGCCCGCGGGAAGTATTGGTCGATGTGGGATACAAATCCGAGGGAGTTATTCCCTTAGCAGAATTTGATGATGTCGAGGGGCTGGAAGTGGGAGACGAAGTCGACGTGCTTCTTGAGCGGCTGGAAAACGACGAAGGCATGGTCGTTCTCTCGAAGGAAAAAGCCGCTTATCGCCAAAATTGGAATAAGATCGTTGGTGTTTTCCAAGGCGACGGCCTGATCAAAGGCAAGGTGAAATCGGTGGTGAAAGGCGGCCTGATGGTCAACATCGGCGTTGAGGCGTTTTTGCCGGCATCTCAGATCGACGTCGTTCCGCCGAAGGATTTGCAGCAATTCGTTGGCAACACGTACGATTTCAAAATCGTTAAGCTGAACGACGACCGCAAAAACGTAGTGCTCAGCCGCCGCGAAGTGATCGAGAAGGAGCGCAGCGAAAAGCGGCAGAAGTTCATGGAAGGCGTTAACGTGGGCGACCGCGTGGTCGGTACCGTGAAGAACATTACCGACTTTGGCGCATTCATCGATCTCGATGGCATGGACGGCCTGCTGCATGTGACCGACATGACCTGGGGCCGGCTGGGACATCCCAACGAGCTGTTGAAAGTCGGGCAGCAATTGGAAGTCGTCGTGCTCGACATCAACAAGGAAAAAGAGCGCGTGTCGCTCGGCCTCAAGCAGACACAGAAAAATCCGTGGGACCAGATCGAGGAGCGTTTCCCTGCCGGTCAGCGTATCAAGGGCAAGATCACCAACCTCGTCCCCTATGGCGCGTTCGTTGAGATCGAAGAGGGCGTCGAGGGACTCATCCATGTCTCCGAGCTTTCGTGGACGAAACGGATCATGCGCCCCTCCGATATTCTCAGCGTAGGCCAGGAAGTGGAAGCTGTTGTGCTCGGCGTTAACAAAGAGGAACAAAAGATTTCATTGGGTCTGCGCCAACTCGAGGCGAATCCGTGGGATGAGATTGAGAAAAAATTCACCATCGGCAGCCAGGTAAAGGGCAAGATTCGCAACATGACCGCATACGGCGCGTTCGTGGAACTGGAGGAAGGCATTGATGGAATGATTCACGTGTCCGACTTGAGCTGGACTCGCAAGATCAATCACCCCAGCGAAGTTTTTAAGAAGGGCGACGAAATCGACGCAGTCGTGATCGATATCGACAAGGTAAACCAACGGATCAGTCTCGGCATAAAACAACTCGCCGAAGATCCATGGAAGACGATCGATGAGAAATATAAAATCGGCGACCTTGTTCAAGGCAAGGTAACGAAGCTCGCCAGCTTTGGCGCTTTTGTGCAGCTGCAAGACGATATCGACGGCCTCGTGCACATCTCGCAATTGAGCGAAGAGCACGTTGCGAAAGTGAAAGACGTGCTCAAAGTCGGTCAGGAAGTCGAAGCACGCGTGATCAAGGTGGACAAACTGGAGCGGCGCATCGGACTATCCATCAAGGCTGCGAACTACACTGAGGAACAACTGCGCAAGGAAGCTGAGGCCCTCGACGTTCTTCGCCCGGGCGAAGACATGGTCGGCCTTGAAAAAGCGTTCGCCGCAGCCGAACAGGAAGAGTATCGCCCCAGCGAATCCAAAAAGGCAGAGAAAGAGCCGAAGGAATCCAAGCGCGAGTCGAAGAAGGACTCGAAGAAGAAATAGGTTCCCGGACATCCCAAGTCGCATAGACGACGAGGGATCTATCAACCGTATTCTGACGTAGGTATTCCAAGCGCATGGCAAAGCGCTGGAAGATTGCGCGCACGTCTTTGTCCTGTTATTACACGAGCTTGTGAAAGGTCTCTCGCTCCGCTCGGGATGACCATGGTGAACGCGAGAATGTCTTTTAGTTCTTCTCAATCTATGCCGCGATTACGGATAGTTGCGCTCGCCTTAGTATTGGCGATGGCTGGCTGCGGAAACTCCAGCATCGTCGGCAAGTGGCGCCTGATGGGAGGATCAAACGCAATCCTGTGGGAGTTTTCAGCAAATGGCGCCGTTCTGGTCGGGGACATTCGTGGCCGGTACAAATTTGGCGATCAGGACCGAATCAAAATCGAAACGCCATTCGCAACGGTGGTTTACCAGATGAAAATCTCCGGCGACCAGATGACGCTGCAAGAGCCCGGCGGCGGTTCCAAGCTCGAGTTTACGAGGATAAGAGACGCCCACCGCTGATCTCTGGCTCCAGCTAAGCCCGCTGATTGGCCTTCCGATTAGGTTTCGACCTTCGCCTTTTCCCGTTGGTGGCGCTGGCAGACGCCTTGGCCCTTTGTCGCGTGCTGGACGAACCGGTACTGATTGGTGGTGTGTGATGAAGCGCCAACGCGCGACCGAGCTCTTTTTCGTCCGTTATATCGAGACGTAATGGAGTAACTGAAACCCAGTTGTGTTCGACCGCCCATCGATCGGTCCCTTCCTCCGCTCCTTCAAGGGGGATGATTGTGAACCAGAAAATTGGGCGACCCATGGGATCCTTACTGGGCGCGACTTTTCCGTCGTACTGGCGCACGGATTGGCGTGTCCAGCGAATGCCGCGTGGTTTCTCCGGAAAATTCACGTTTATAAGGGGCATGGTTTTTTCTTTGAGAAGCATATCGATGACCTTTGCGACGTACGGATCGAGCTTGTCGAAATCCGGCTCCCGGTTTTCGCTCACCGATGTACTAAACGCAATCCCACGCACTCCAAGCAGCGCGGCTTGTTTTGCGGCCGCCAATGTGCCGGAGTGCCAGCAGGAATTGCCGAGATTCAGTCCGAGATTGATTCCCGAAAGAACAAGATCGACATGCTGCCAATGATGCGTTCCGAGTGCGACGCAATCCGCTGGAGTGCCATTGACGCGATAGGCTTCGAAGTCGCCTACGCGAATCCGTTTGTACCGAAGAGGACGCGACGAAGTGATGGCGTGACTCATGGAGGATTGTTCCACGTCTGGTGCGACGATCCGCACCTCGCCAAAACGCGAGGCAACTTTTGCGAGGGCGACAATGCCTGGACTGTAAATACCGTCGTCGTTCGAAATCAGGATTCTCATCGTCACAGTAATGAAACGTGCGGCAGTCTCTTTTTAGCCTGATACTGTGCCGGTAAACCGCATGCGAGTCATCTTGCTACATAACCCCAAAGCTGGCGACGCCAAGCACGGTAAGGAACAATTGATGGAGGCGCTAGCTGAAGCCGGCCATCACGCCACCTATCAATCCACGAAAGAACGCGGTTTCAAGAAAGCTCTCAACCAGCCCACAGACCTTGTTCTGGCCGCCGGAGGTGATGGTACGGTTGCGAAGATTGCTTATCGGCTAATCGACAGCGGCGTTCCGCTGAGTGTTCTTCCTCTGGGGACAGCCAACAATCTCGCGCGAGCGCTCGGCTTCGTCTCTTCTGCCGACGAAATCATCGCGAGGCTTGAAGGCGGAAAGAAAAAAGTTTTGGACGTGGGACTTGCGAGTGGTCCCTGGGGCGAACAATATTTTTTTGAAGCCGCGGGAGGTGGGTTGCTTGCAGATTACGTGCGCGCCGCAAAGAAAGAAGAGAAGGAGAACGGGAAGGCTGAAAATCTTTCCAAGGAACAAGAGATGGCGCGCCACGGAGCGCTGCTACGCCGGATGCTACACGACTATTCAGTTCGCAACTGGAAAATCGAGATTGATGGAAAAGATATTTCCGGTCGCTATATCCTTTGGGAAGCGATGAACATTCGTTCGGTCGGTCCCGCGCTCCACCTGGCGCCCGGCGCCGAGACAAGAGATGGGCGATTCGACTTTGTTTGCGCTCGCGCGGCGGATCGTGCCCTCTTGATGGAACATTTCGACGCGCGCGTGGCTGGAAAGAAAAGCAAGTCGCCGCTACCGACGCGAAAATTCCGTGAATTACGGATCGCCTGGAAAGGATCGACGATCCATTTGGACGACAAGGTTTGCCGGGACAAGGAGAAGGACAAGAAATCGTCTGACGAAATCAAGATCACGGTAAAACCGTCGGCGCTGATCATTCTGCAGCCAGCGGCAACGATCAAAAAGTAGGTCGCGAATCAGAATTCTGCGCTGCCGGGCGTGCGCGCAAACGGAATTACGTCACGGATGTTCGACACTCCCGTGATGAACATCAGCATTCGCTCGAACCCGAGTCCGAAGCCGGCGTGCGGCACGGTACCGTAACGGCGCAGATCGAGATACCATTTGTAATCAGCGGGATTCATGTTGTGCCGGCGCATGTTTTCCTCCAGCATCTCCAGCCGTTCTTCACGCTGACTGCCACCGACGATTTCGCCGATTCCTGGCACGAGCAAATCCATTGCGGTTACGGTCTTTCCGTCGTCATTCACACGCATATAGAACGGTTTAATTTCCTTTGGATAATTGAAGACCGTGATCGGACACTGAAAGTGTTTCTCCGTGAGCCAGCGTTCATGTTCGGATTGCAGGTTTAATCCGTAATCAATCGGGAACTCGAATTTCTCTCCGCTCTTCTTTAGCAGCTCGACAGCTTCAGCATAGGTGATGCGCTGGAACGGGCGGTCTACGACGAAATCAAGTCGCGCCAGCAACTCCTTGTCCACGAACTTGCCGAAAAGCTCCATCTCATCGGGACAATGTTCGCGCGCGTCTGCGACCAGATACTTAACAAACTCCTCCGCGAGATCCATGTTGCCGTTCAGATCGCAAAATGCCATCTCCGGTTCGATCATCCAAAACTCGCTTGCGTGCCTGGAGGTGTTGGAGTTCTCAGCGCGAAACGTGGGTCCAAACGTGTAAACCTTGGATAATGCCAGCGCGAATGCTTCCGCTTCGAGTTGACCGCTCACGGTCAGGTAGGTGGGGCGCGCGAAAAAATCTTTCGTGTAATCGATCTGCCCTTTCGCGGTTCGCGGCTTGTCCTCGGTGTCCAGCGTTGTGACGCGAAACAATTCTCCGGCTCCCTCGCAATCGCTGCCGGTAATGATTGGCGTATGAACATAAACGAAACCGCGCTCCTGAAAGAACTGATGAACGGCAAACGCGAGTCTGCTCCGCACGCGAAAAACGCTGCTAAAAAGATTCGATCGGGGACGGAGATGAGCGATTTCCCGCAGAAATTCAGGTGTGTGGCCCTTCTTTTGCAGAGGATAGGAATCGTCGGCAATTCCTATGATCTCGACTTTGTCTGCAACCAGCTCCCATTTTTGTCCCTTACCTTGCGATGCGACCAATGCACCAGTCACGTTGATTGATGCGCCCGTCGTGAGCCGTTGAATCAGGGAGTAGTTCGGCAAGGTGTTCTTCGCGATAATCTGAAGGTTGCGCAGGCTGGAGCCGTCGTTCAGCTCGATGAACGAGAAATCTTTCGAATCACGGCGCGTCCGCACCCAGCCCTGCACCTGAACCGAATCGATCGGTGCCGTACTTTGCAAAGCGTCCTTGGTCGAAATTGCCGATTTCACGTCAGCAAATTGCCGGAGGATCGCCGTTCGACAAGCGAAACGGTGCTCTTTATTCCAATGCGTAGAGAAATCCGTCGGCGCTGCCGAAGTAAACCACGCCATTCACGACGAGCGGCGACGAGAAAACTCCGCCGAGCCGAATTTGCTCATCGGTCGCTACGATCGGCGCTTCACGCCAGCTGGAGTGAAACAGCCACGGATCATTAAACTTGCGGTCGGCCGTGAGTACCCATCCGTTGTTTCGCTTTGATGCGTCGACCTGAAAATCCCACAGCAGCTCGCCCGTTTTTGCGTCGCGCGCTTCGAGCGTTCCGTTCAGCACGCCGATGAAGACGACATCGCCAACGATCACCGGCGAAGAAAACATGTAGGCTTTGGCCTGCTGGCGGATCACGGACTTGCCACTATTTGCGTCGACGACGTGATACAAACTCGAGTCCGACGTCGCGAAGAACACTTTTCCATCAACGACTGCTGGCGAGACGATCACCCAGCTCAGGTCATTAAAGAATCGCCATTTCTCTTTCCCGGTGGCTGCGTCGAGCGCATAAAGATTGGAGTCACGGCAGCCGGTGTAAACTACGCCGTTCACAACCGCCGGCGAAGATTGGAACCCAACTTGATTGTGAATGAGCGGGTCTTCACCTGCATGGAAACGCCACTTCTCTTTGCCGGTCGTTGCGTCTACTGAGTAGAAATAGCTGTCCCAGCTTCCGAAAAACAAAACGCCATCTGCCAGCGCCGGCGACGCGTGAACGACGTCGCCGGTTTTGAATTTCCAACGCAAATCGCCGGTCGCCGCATCCAATGCGTAAAGATTGCCGTCTCCGCTTCCGAAATAAACAGCGCCATTCGCGACGACCGGACTTGAGAGAAACACATCAAATGTGTCTGCGATCGTCTGGTTTTTCGGTTGCCAGCCATGTATTCCTTTCGCCTCAAACCGACGCTCACCCTCAGTCGCGAACTTCCATTTTAACCCGCCAGTCTGCGCATCGAGCGCGTAAAATTTTCCGTCGTAACTACCG
>JBKPRQ010000048.1:0-27037 GCA_046734635.1 Verrucomicrobiota bacterium | reverse complement strand
GATCAGCGCCGTCCGATCGTAAGCAACTGTATAACTAACGTCCGGCGGTAAGCCTTTCATTGCCTGATCCAGCCGTGTTTTAACGCGCTGAATTACGTCACGGGCGTTCGCGCCATATCGCACGACTACGATGCCGCCTACTGTTTCGCCTTCTCCATTCAATTCTGCGATGCCGCGGCGCATGTCCGGGCCGAGTTGAATGTTGGCGACCTGGCTAAGTAAAACAGGGACCCCATTTGCGCCGACACCAACAGACACTTTCCGTAAATCATCGAGATTTTGGACATAACCGCGGACGCGGAGAATAAATTCCTTTTCCGCCATCTCGATAGAGCGACCGCCGACCTCACCGTTACTTTTCCTGATCGCCGCGCTGACGTCCGCAATCGAAAGGTTATAAGCACGCAGCTTGGCCGGATCGACTGTCACCTGATATTGCTTTACGAACCCTCCAATCGAGGCGACTTCCGCGACGCCTTCGACAGAACTCAGCTGATATTTGAGATACCAGTCCTGCATCGACCGCAGTTCAGCGAGACTGCGTTCTTTTGAATTGATCGAATACATGAATGCCCAGCCGACACCGGTTGCATCAGGACCGAGGGCGGGAACAACATTTTTCGGGAGACTCGCGCCTAACGAGCTGAGATATTCCAGCACACGACTGCGCGCCCAGTACGGGTCGGTCCCGTCTTCGAAGATCACATAAACGAACGAGAAGCCGTAGAACGAATACCCGCGCACAACCTTCGCACGTGGAACAGACAACATTTTTGTCGTGATCGGATAAGTGACCTGATCCTGCACAATCTGCGGTGCCTGGCCCTGCCACTCGGTGTAAATGATCACCTGCGTGTCGGAGAGGTCCGGAATCGCATCGAGCGGAATATTCCGCAGCGCGAAAATTCCTGCCGCAGTCAGCACAATAGCCCCGAGCAGAACAAGGAATTTGTTCCGCAATGAAAAATCAATAACGGCGCGAAGCATTACTTGTTAGGGATGTTGGTGGGGCGTTGAGGTCGGGCTCGGCGATGGCGAGGGCGTGTCCGACCGCACGGGAGACACTTCATCGGTTGCTGGAATCAATGTCATCCCGCAAATCGGACACTTGCCCGGGTGATCGTACTTGATACTCGCGTGTTCCGGCATCGGACAGACATAGCTGGTCGGTTGCGGCGTGGGAGTTTGGATTGGAGAAGACGCGGGCGCCATCGCAGCGTGTTGGGTATGCTCCCCTGTTGTTGCCGAAGCAGTCGCCGGACTCAGCATTTTTTGGATCGCTTCGCGGAGCTGGCTTTCCGAATCCAGCATGAACTGACCTGAAGTGACTACCCGCTCCCCTTCCTTTAGGCCGCTGAGAACCTGGATCTGATCGTTTTCACTTCGCGCGCCGATTGTCACGTTACGCGGCTCGAATTTTCCACCTTCAAGGGCAACGAAAACCGTATTCTTGTCGCCGCTTCGCAAGATGGCTGTGTCAGGGACCAGCAGCGCTTCCGGTTCAAGGTCCGCGTGGATCTCGACGGTCGCGAACATGCCCGGTTTAAGAAATAATCCTGGATTGTGAAATTCCATCCGCACCCGGGCGGTGCGTGTTTTTTCATCCAGTGTGGGATAGATGTAAGTGATTCGTCCGCGGAATTTCCGGTCCGGCAAATACGAGAGACTAACTTCCGCTTCCTGCCCGAGCTTCAACAACGCAAGATCTTGCTCATAGATCTGCGATTGCACCCAAACGATGCCTAAATCTGCGAGCCGGTACAACTTCATCCCGGCGTCCACCATCTGCCCGCGCACAGCCATCTTTTCGACCACCACTCCGTCGATTGGAGCGTTCACTTGCAAGGTACGTTGCGGTTGACGCGTCTTTTCCAATTCAGCGATCTGATCTTCGGAAACGTCAAAGAGCTTCAACTTTTGCCGCGAGCTCGATCGCAGACCGCCGGGACTGCTCTGATTCATCGCCAGCACGTATTCGTTTTGAGCGCTGTAGAGGTCAGGCGAATAGATGTCGAAGAGTGGTTCGCCTTTATGCACCTGTTTGCCGGTTGAATCGACATGGAGATTTTCAATCCAACCCTTGAATTTGGTTGTCACATCAGCCAGCGCGGTTTCGTTGTAGTCGATCGAGCCGACGGTTCGAATGACGCGACGCAACGGACCTTTCGTGACTAACGCTGTCCGCACGCCCATTTTTTGAATGGTCACAGGATCGACGTTGATGGTCTGCGATTGTTCTTCGCCTTCGTAAACCGAAACCATGTCCATGCCCATGCTGTCCTTGCGCGGCGTCTGACTGATCTCGCCTAACAACATTGTCGACTTGTAGTATTTAATTTTGCGATGGGCAGTGTCTGATGATTGCGCATTTGCTGACTTCGACGATGACTGCTTGCGCATTTGCACCAACTTCATTCCACAGATTGGGCAATCACCGGGATGATCCTGCACGACCTGGGGATGCATGCTGCAGGTGTAGAGCGTTTTCTCGGTCGGAGAAGTCGACTTGGAACAAGACGCGACGGCGGCAATAAGCAGTGAAGCGCAGATTAGATGAGCGATTATCGATTTCATTTTCGATCCTCCGGAATTCTCCCGATGATCGCGTCGAGCTCGGCAAGAGCGACTTCGTAATCGACGAGATGATTAAGCGCTGCTGATTCTGCGTCCTGCAGAGTACGTCGGGCGGTGATTAACTGAAGGAATCCGCCGGTGTTTGCTTCGTAGGCGGCCCTGCTTGCGTCAACGGTTTGCCTCGCGACAGGCAAAATGCTGTCACTATAAAGTTCGTACTGCTTTGCGGCGGTTTGAATTTTTGTCAGCTGATCACGCACCAGGCCGAGAGTTTCAGTGCGCGCTGCGTCGAGTTCATGAGAAGCGCCCTCGATACTTTTCTGCGCCTCCAAAGTGCCAGATTTGTATTTTGTCCAATTCAACCATGGCAGCGGAACTGAAACACCGACATCGACCTCGCTGATAGCTTGAGCGGCATCGTTGTAGCGCTGCGCTTTGACGTTCAGGGCTGGATCGGGAAACCACTGGCGCCGCGCCAGCTCGGACCGAAAGCGTTCCGCTTCCAAGCGGTCCTGGGCGCGTTGCAATTCTGGCCGCTGCGCCAGCGCGATGTTTTGCAGCGCTCGTAGCGAAGCTGTTTGCGGAGCGAACGCCGGCGCCGATGGTTCACCGATTGCCGATTGCGCCGGACGATTCATCAGGACGTTAAGCGCTGATTGAGCCTCAGATATTTGCCGTTCAAGATCAGCGCGCATCTCCAGCAACCTGACAGCGTCGGTTTGAGCGATTAACACGTCCGCCTGCGTCGCCGCTCCAGTTTCGTATCGGCTGCGGCTGATCTGGACAAATTGATCCAGTAAGTCAGTGTTGCGGCGATTTACTTCGAGTTGAGCATAGCCATTCGCCAGTCGCGCGTATGCCGACCGTGCGCGCATGATCACATCCAGCTCGGTCCGGCGATAATCTTCAAACGCAGCCCTTGCCTCGGCCGTCGCGGCGCGTCCGCGGCTGAGATTTTTTCCGGAGATCGGAACCTCCTGCTCAAGCATCGCGGTTTGGTCCATGAACGAATTTGGTGGGATGCTCACCGAACGCTCGACCCGAAAATCGCCGCCGGCGCGCAAGTCTTCCCAGGCTCGTGCTTGAGGAACGCGGGCCTTCATCATTTCCCATTTTGCTCGCGACGCCTTCACCGTCGGGTTGTCGCGCAGGACAACGGAGATCAACTGGCGTTGCGAGAAGCGCCCACTGGAAAAACGCGGATTATCGGCAGCTTGTTCAGCTCGGACGAATGAAATTAAAGTTAAATATAAGAGTGGTTGGTAAATTGTTTTCATCTGATTGGAAGAGCAGTTAAACGCGTGACGTGCCGGTAAAAAGGCACACCTCGGGTGTCAGGCTCTTTTGATCAGATGAGTCGAATGCAGATAAGCGCGAGCGTTTCGGGCGAATGCCACTGAACGTCGGCTAGAGGAAAGTGCGATCTTTCCGTCGCGGCTCGCAGCGCCACCTGAACATCTGCGACAGCAGGCGCGCAAGCGACGAAACTCTGTTGAAGAGACGTCGATGCAGTGAACGGCGGTACTGACTCAGTGTCCCGCTTTCCAGAAGTCGCGCAGCACGGCTTTGTTGCGCAGCAGGGAGATGCACACGCCTTTTGGTTCGGCGCGTTCGACAATACGCACGTCGATGACACTGAAGTCTCCGCAATACCTATTGCGACTACCAGCGTCAGCGAAACTGCAAGCCTGCCTAACATCGGATGCTTCTTACCATGTCTAAGACCGTTCGTCGAGGCGCGTGTTCGATTTTGGCGCTGGAAGACAAGAAATGCATAGCTTTAGCCAACATGCGTTAAGTCGAACCGCTGCCAAATTGTTAAACTCAACTGTAGTAGAAAACACCAGACATGATCGAGACCAAACATCTTCTTAAGGTCATGACGTTTAGGTCGACTGAGATTGTCGCCATTGTAGTGGTGCTAGCGGTGGTCTGTCTCGGCGTTGGCGATCCGACGCGCGTTGATGCAGTTCCGTCTCAAATGAGTCATGAGATGTCGGGGATTGTGCAGCGAATGAATCATCAAAATCTATTGATCGTCGTCAATGGGGCGTCCAAGCCGGAGTTGTTCGAGTGGAATTCGAAGGATACAAAGTTTTTCCGCGATGGTGTACCGGTAGCGAGTGACTCTCTGCATGCTGGCACGCACGTACAAATCCGTTGCAGCCATCCTTATCGGTTCTGCGCCACTTCTTTACCGCGTTTCTTGGAAGACTAGATCTTCCAAACGACCCAATGAAAACCAATAGTTCGAAAATAAGAGTATGGAAGATCCACTGAGCTCGGAAACCGATTGGCAAAAGCACTGCATTGTTTGTGGAAAATCGGTGTTAGAGGGCGAGGGATTTTGCCACTTGCAAGTGGAAGGCAAAATGGTGGCGATTTGCTGCCCGCTGTGCTTCGAAACATTCGAAAAGAATCCGAAGCACTATCTCAGCTTGCGTCGGCTTCGCCGAAAATGATGACTGCTGTGCGGCCCGACTTACGTTAGTGCTGACTTAGATCAGTAGCCAGAGAACCCGAAGCTGAAGCCCAATGGCCAGTATCCGTAACGGTAAGGATAGTTTCCGCAAGGATAGTATCCGTAATATGGATCATAGCACCAACCGGAGCGGTAACCGTAAGACCCGTAATACGGATAGCCGTAGCCCAAGCCGTAATAGCCCAGACTATAACGGGAATATCCATAGTAGGGATATCCGTGGTAACCTCCCCAGCCTCCCCAGCGATCGCCACGAGTTCGGTAATAGCTGCGCCCTGCATAACGCGCATTGCCGCGCCCAGGCCCGACAAAGCGACGGCCACGACCACCGCGAACACGAAAGGCGCCGTGTCCGCCCTTAACATGAGCGGCCGCAGCATGTTTGCCGCCGTGCCCACCATGCCCATTGCGGTGGCCCCCATGTCCCCCGCGAGCATACATCGGCAGCGCCACCGCTAACAAAGCTGCCACCGCGAGTGTCCCATACGTTGAACGAAATAGCTTCTTCATTGAACGCCTCCTTTAATTATTTCGTTAAGCGAGGCGCCATTGGCCGGCCCCCGACAGGCGGTAAGTTCTATTGCGCCTTCACCAAGAAACCTTACGACCAGTGTTGCTGCGACTGACGTCGTCACTACTCCATATTGAGGGTCGAACAGAAGTCGATAAGTATGAATGTTAGCGCGACAGCGAAGGTTCAAATGGCGCAGCAAAGTTCGGCTCTTTCGAAGGCGGATCGCTCACTCAGATCTGTCGAGGTGTCTTCACGGGCAACTGATTTGCGAATAGCGCTTTGGCTTACCTACATCACCATCGGGTGGATGACGATCGAAGGTGCGGCCTCATTGCTGCTCGGATGGGCGTCAAAAAGTCTTTTGCTCGAAGCTTTCGGCATCGACAGCGTCATCGAACTTTTTAGCGCGGTAGTGTTGTTATGGCGACTACGAGTTGAAGCGAGCGGCGCCGCAAGCGCGGAGCGGGCCGAAGAAGTTGAGCGTCGCGCCGCGCGTTACATCGGATACTCGCTGTATGCATTAGTCGTGTATGTCGCGTTTAATTCCGGTTACGGCTTGTTCATTGCCAAACGGATTACTGATACACACGAAAGCGTCTGGGGAATCGTGATCGGTTTGGTCGCGAAAATCGGGATGCCGATTCTCGCCAGATACAAATTTAAAGTCGCTGCACGCCTTAATTCGCGGGCACTACGAGCCGACGCTGTGGAATCAATCACCTGCGGTTATCTCTCCATCATTTTGATGATTGGCTTGGCCGCCACCTGGTGGCTGGGATGGTGGTGGCTGGATAGCGTGGCTGCGTTGGCGCTAATTCCATTCCTGATAAAAGAGGGCCGCGAGGCAGTTCGCGGCGGTTGCGCTTGCCAGTAAGTGAACGACTGCTAGCAAGAACGCATGGAACGCAAACGAATGACCTGCGACAAGCCCGCTCTGGATTTTCGTCGCCAATATTTTCCCAAATGGGAGATTGGCACGAATGGGCGCGCCAGATAGGATCGAAAGAGGATGGGTGACATTTCCTATTGCGAGTATTCGATTCCGACAGCTTTAGCGCCATTCGTAAAATTGATCTGGTCGTTAGAATGCAACCGATCATTTGCGCTAGCTGAGCCAAATCGGCACTTCAGCACTTATTCAGAGACTCACTTCCGTCGAGCGAGCCGCTGAACCAATGCCTCAAACCGGGGATGACCACGGAGTCGTTCCCAATCAGGATCCTGCGGGACCCAATCTCCTCCCGCGAGACCGGCGCTGATGGCGTGTTCCAAGGCGTCAAGCGCTCCTTCTTCATCACCCACGACAGCCAACGCGCAACCGGCGTTATAGAGAATTGCGTCGTCATCGCGCGCTAAGGATATCGCTCGCTCAGCCCATTCCTTCGCACGATCAGTTTCTCCTAATCTGGCCAACGCCCCGGCACCTAGAACATACGAACGCGCGTCGTCAGGGTGAAGGTCCAAGTATTTATTCGTAAACTCTAACGCCCGCTGGTAAGCCTCGCGGGCTTCGTCCTGTCGTCCTAATTGCGTCAACACGAGAGCTTCTAAATAGAGCGCTTGATAATCGTCGGGTCGCACGCGTTGCGCTTGTTGAAAAAGATGAAGCGACTTTTCGAGATCTCCGCCTTTGAAGCAAGATCGGCCGTAATAATAATGCGCATCGAAGAGAGTGGGATCCAGTTCGATCGCTCGTTCAAACTCCGCCGACGCGTCGGCGTAACGCTGTTCCATCGATAATCCCTGGCCGGCGGCAACGTGGGCTTCTGCAGACTCCGGATCCAGCTTCAGAGCTCGGGCGCTCGCCTGGCGGGCTTTCTCCAAATGCAGCTCGTTATCGCAACCAAAAAGATGCACGTGCGCCGTTGCTAATCCGGCCCATGCAGCAGCGAAATTTGGATCAATCGCAACAGCACGCTCAAACATCTCTCGGCCAAGCCCTATATTTTGGCGCGTCCATTTCTGGAAAAGCTTCCGACCTCGCAGATAAAATTCATAAGCCTCGACGTTGGCAGTGGAACTTTTGACCAAATGACGCTTGTCACGCTGGCTCCCGGCGAGCCCCAGCGCATTAATGACACTGCTCGCGATTTCATCTTGAATAGCGAAAACGTCGGCGACCTCGCGATCGAATCGCTCAGACCAAAGATGAAAACCATTCCGTGCGTCGATCAGTTGAACACTGATTCGCAGGCGTTGGCCCGCCTTACGGACGCTGCCTTCAAGCAACGCCTCGACGCCGAGCCGTTGTCCTATGTCGCGCGCATCCAGATTCAATCCCCGGAAGGCAAAGCATGATGTCCTGGCAGGGAGGTGAAGACCGCCAATTTTCGCTAGTACGTTGAGGATTTCCTCGGCTATACCGTCTCCGAAGTATTCCTGATCGCGTTCGGCGCTGAGGTCTGCGAAGGGTAAGACGGCGAGAGAGCGAATCGTATGCGTTGCTTTTTCTGATGGCTCACGGTCCCCTGTAATGCCGAACGCGGGAACTTTCGTGGTGTCGTTCTCTACATCCACGACATAGAGGCTGATGACGCCAATCCCCTTTAGCGAACGATCGCCTAAGTGTTCAAAACGAAACTGTCGACGACCTCGCAGTTGACGCCAGACGTCTTGACTAATTAACACTTGTCCTGGCTCGGCCGCTTCTTGGATTCGCGCAGCGGCGTTGACACCATCGCCATACAGATCGCCGTCGGGAGCAACTGCAACATCAGCCAAATGAACGCCGATCCGTAAATTGTAGGCGCGACCACTTGAGGCTGATCGTTCCCTGTAGCCGACGCTTAACGCCATCGCCGCGCGCACGGCCAACTCCGTGCTTGGAAATTGCGCTAGCACAGCATCACCTGCGAATTTTACCAGACGCCCTCTGTAATGTGAGACTGTTTCCCGGGACAGCACTTGAAGAATTTCGATGAGGCGTAGCGCGCCGCTTTCATCCTCGGCGGCATGCGAGCTGTACCCTGCAATATCGGCAAACCACAGCGCAACGAGAGTTCTTTCCATGAAAACAGACCGAGCAAACTATGCATCTCGGTGGGAGCCGGAGCAATTCAACCGTCAACCACCTTCTCAGCAGCGCCTGTTTTTCCACCGGTAATAATTAGCGCTCTTGCGGGGAAAACCATTGTTCCGCTCGTGAAGAATCTTCGGGCTGCGTCGGCAACAGCGCGCTTTATATTCGGTACCTGAGTGGACGAGAGTTTGGCGATTTTTTCGCGCACGGTTCCAGACATCTCAGTTCGCAATTGCCAGAACTGGTCAAACGAGATGGGCGCTTCAATCTGAAAATTTAGCTGACGCTCAACCACATCTTTTGCACCGGCCGTTTCCAATATCCCAGCCAGCTTAGCCGGAGCGGCAAAACGGAATGCGTCGGGCGCATTGGGATCCTCTGGAGGAATCTCCACAAATTGATCGATGACGTCTGTGATAGTTGAAAAGAACGGGTTCGCTTTCTTTGAACCCCAGACGACAAATGAGACGCGGCCATTATCCACAATCACTCTCATCGCCTCTCGCACTGCGGCGACGGGATCGTCAAAAAACATCGCTGACAATCTGCCTACAGCTCTATCAAATGTGCCGTCCGCGAAGGGTAGAACATTGCCAGAACATTGCCTGAACTGCATGTTTTTCAAACCTTGCATGGCGGCTGCAGCCTGAGCAGTCTCGACCATACCGGCCACGGGATCCGTGTACGTCACTGATCCCGTTAACCCGACAATGCGTGAGATTGTGAGCGATGGCTCGCCACTTCCACCACCTATGTCCAGCACGGCGTGTCCGCTCGCGATCCTGGCTTCTTTGATCAAAGCGGAGGTTAATGGCGCGAACATCTGCGCGATGATGGTGCGATACTTGTCCCAATACCGTGCAGAGGTTTGCCAACTCTCGAGCACTTTATTCTGTTTCTCGGGAATCATTCTGGTTCGATAGACACTAGGTTTCTGCTGCCATGAATTCTTTAATTCGCCAATTTTATAATTACTGGCCTTGACTATATTCCTTATCAGGTATATAGAGTTCTCATGACGCTCCATGATTTACAGAATGCGCTGGAGGCGAATCCGAGGCTGTTTCCACGATTTGTCTTGCCGGATGGTGATTACATTCCGGTGCACGCCCACGTTACTGAAGTCGGCCATCTCGTTAGAAACTTCATCGATTGTGGCGGACTAATCGGGAAGGAAGAGAAGGTCGTCCTGCAAACGCATGTCGGTGATGATACCGATCACCGGCTGCGATCGGACCGTTTCGCAAAAATCCTGCAACTCGGAAATCGCGTGGTTCCAAGCGCGGACCTGGATGTAGATGTCGAATACGACTGCTGCGTTGTTGCGCAGTATCCAATTGCTGAGGCCATGTCGGATGGTGAGCACCTGAACCTGATACTGGGCCGTGGCCGGACGCAATGCCGAGCGCAGGAACGCCGTGAGTCTCAAATGGCAGCTGACTGTTGCGCGACATCCGTGGCTTGTTGTTAATCGCGATGGACTTGATTCAGATCTATCAGTGCTTTTGCGATCGAACACGGCTGCGCATTCTCCATCTTCTTACAAAATCACCGCTCTGCGTATGTCATTTTCAGGACATTCTCGGCGAGCCGCAGGTCAAGATTTCAAAGCATCTCGCTTACCTGCGTAGCAAAGGCATGGTGACCACCGAGCGGGAACAGAACTGGATTATCTATTCGCTCCCGGAACGACCGGCAGACGAATTGGAGCGAAATCTAAGATGCTTGCAGGACTGCGTTCAAACCGATGCTGTGTTCAGACGCGATCTGGAAAAACTTTCAAAACTTACAAAGAAATGTTGTGAGCCGCGCAGCTTATTTAAGCGCGGCGTAAACGGAAGAAGGACAAATGCCAAAACAAAAAGTCCTGTTCATTTGCGCGCATAACAGTGCGCGCAGCCAAATGGCGGCAGCACTGTTAAACGAGATGTGCGGTGAATTTTTCGAAGCCCAAAGCGCAGGGTTGGAGCCCGGCACAATCAATCCTCTGGCTGTTGAGGCGCTCCGGGAGTTTGAAATCGATATCTCGAAGAACCCAACGCAGCGCGTTTTCGACGTTTGGAAATCAGGCCAAATGTTTGCGTTTGTAATAACCGTATGTAGTGAGGTTGAAGCAGAAGGTTGCCCAATCTTTGCAGGTGTTACTACTCGGTTGCATTGGCCGTTTGATGATCCTTCCAAATTCACCGGGACGCATAACGAACGACTAGAGAAAACACGTCGCGTCCGTGATCAGATTCGGGATAGGCTCTATTCGTTCTGCGAGGAACATTGCGTCGCGAGCAAGGTGTGAGAAAGCTCGCGGCAGAATTTGTTGGAACGTTTGGGCTCGTTTTCGCCGGCACCGGCGCGATCGTGATCAACGAGACCACCGGCGGGGCAATTACGCACGTTGGCGTCGCGCTGACATTCGGTCTCATCGTGCTCGCGATGATCTATGCGGTGGGCGATATTTCCGGTGCGCACTTAAACCCTGCGGTCAGTCTTGGATTCTTCGCAGCTCGGCGTTTTTCTCTGCCCCAATTGACTCCGTACATTATTAGTCAGTGCGCGGGCGCGTTGGCCGCTAGCCTCATGCTGCGTTTCCTCTTCCCGCAAAACGTCACGTTAGGGGCCACACTGCCCGCCGGGTCAGCAGCGCAGTCGTTTGTGCTTGAAGCAATCTTAACTGCGATCCTGATGTTTGTTATTTTGAGTGTCTCGACAGGTGCGGCTGAAAAAGGCATCACTGCGGGAATAGCCGTCGGTGCAGTCATCGGTCTGGAAGCAATGTTCGCGGGACCGATCTGCGGAGCGTCCATGAACCCCGCACGGTCATTAGCGCCGGCGTTGATTTCAGGCCATTTGCAACACGTTTGGATATATCTTGCCGCTCCGCCAACGGGCGCTTGCGTTGGAGTGCTAGCGTGCCGGTGTGTGAGAGAATCGGGATGTTGCTCAGCTAAAACCCAACGACGCAGCGAAGGTCTGTACCTGTCAGCGTCACGCTAACGACCCATTGAAATTGGAAATTCCAATGGGCAACATCAATCAGTTGGATTAGTTCTGATTTCCACTTACGGCTTCCCGCCGCCAGGGCAATTTTCCTTCGATCTCTAGTTGCAGCGACAAACTCAGAAAGGTGCGGATTAGAACGATCATTCCCAGGACGACCACGTTTTGCAGAGTTGGCGCGACAACAACGGTCCGAATAATATCGCCAGCAATGAGGAACTCGAGTCCAAGCAGGATGGCACGGCCGACGTCCTGCCGATAAAGCGAATAATAATTGCCTGTTTCGTGTGCGCGATGAACTGCCAGTCGCGCGGTGGCAACGATCATGCCACCCGCAACGATGAATACACCGACGCCATCGACGCTGGTGCCCACCACTTCCATAATGTGCCGAAAATATTCCATGGCCGTCTTCATACCCGGAAAGCGCGCCAACTTTCAATGTAGTTTCTTAGCAACGCGTTGAGCTGCCCTTCACCAAGATTACGGCGTGCCAGGGGACAACGCCTTCTACCTTAGCCTCAGAGTTTCGCGCGCGGTGAGGGCAACTGGCAGTCGGGCGTTGTCGGCGAATCGGGCGCGTTTAGCGAGTTCATCGGCGCAGGAAAAGGCGCTGCCGAATCGGGTACGCCGATGCGCTTGTTGACCCAGTGCGTCTGGTACGCCCACGCGGGAAGCGGCGCGGCCTTCGGCGTGCACGACCAGTTGTTGAAGTGGAGATTCACAAGATAAAAGTTCCGTTTCAGTTTTCGGAGTGCCTCGACAATCTTCGGATCGTCGAAGCCGTGCATCTCCATGGTGATCTGGGGAATCGATGCCAGCAGTTCCTCCGGAGCGGCGAGTAGCGAATCCCATTCAGCGCCCTCGATGTCCATCTTGATGATCAGGCGTCGGCCCGTATCCCCGTTCTTACTGATCTGGTTTTCCAGCGTGTCGAAGAGATGCGAACCGCTGTGGTAGCTGTGATCGGCGACGCATTCGTCGTGAAACACGAACTTGCCGCCATTGCAGGTTGGCCGCGCAGGATCAAAGCAGTCATACTGATGCACAGGGACGTGGTATCGGCGCGACACCTCGCATGCCCAGTCGTCGTTGGGACCAACACCGTAGGAATATGCTGCGTCGAGCGGCTGAATCAGATTCTCGCACATCAGGTATCCGCCATCGTTGGTGCTACCGAAGCGCTTCAGCGTGCAATTCTTCAAGGTGACCGGCTGAAGCTCTGCAAGAATCGCTTCACGCAGTCTGCGCGCCGCGGAACGGCGCGCGACGTCGCCAATCGCAATGGCGGTCGCTGCTGCGAACGCGATGACGAGAAGCGCGATGCGAAATGGATGCGATCTCATAAAAACGGCTCGCATCGATCGCGGCTTCTTAAGAATATTCTCACGCTTGCGATCGTTTCGGGCACTCTATCCGGCCGTACCTTCCAGAATGACACAGGCGACTGCATGATGCTCCGTGTGGCTAAGGGTAACGAGTGCGGCACTAACTCCGCGTTGTGTTGCGATTTCTTGAGCTGGCCCGGATAAGACGAGGAACGGTTCGCCGCTCGGTTTTTTTTGAATATCGATGTTGCGCCAACCCATCGCTTTGCCGATGCCGGTGCCGAATGCCTTGGAGACAGCCTCTTTGGCCGCAAAACGTGCCGCCAGGTGGCGCGCTGGGAATTTCATCGACCTCGAATATTCAATCTCGCCGTCGGTGAAAACACGATGAAGAAAACGATCGCCAAATCGATCGATGGATCGCTGAATGCGTGCGCACTCGACAAGATCGACGCCAGTACCAATCACGCTCATAGCGTTAGGCCGGCTGAGTGCCCGAAGACGGCAACCGCGGCGGTTGCCCTACAATTTTGGCCGGAATGTGTGACATGCTCATCCTGGATATTTCGCCATCGCAGCGAGCATTTCTTTCACGGCAGCATCAAGCCCAACCCACATCGCGCGCGAAATGATGGAGTGACCAATGTTGAGCTCGGTCAAACCTGGAACCTGGTTGATCAACGCGACATTTTTGTAGTTGATGCCGTGACCGGCATTGACCTGTAGGTGCGATTCCGATGCGGCGCGCGCGGCCGCTCGCAATTGTTCGAGCTCTTCTTTTTGGATCTTTTCTGTGAACGCGTTGGCCAGGCTGCCTGTATGCAGCTCAACCATTTCGACGCCGAGCTCCGCTGCGGCATCGACTTGCTCCAGAGTTGGATCGATGAATAAGCTGACTCGAATGCCGGAGGTGTGCAGGCGTTTGATGGTCAGTTCCAATGTCTTGCGATTTGCGATAACATCGAGTCCGCCTTCGGTGGTGATTTCCTCTCGCTTCTCGGGGACAAGGCAGACTTCATCCGGCAGGACGCGCAGCGCAACGTCGACGATCTCCGGTGTATTGCCCATTTCGAGATTCAACTTCGTCATAATGTTCTCGCGCAACCGTTCGATGTCCCGATCCTGGATGTGACGACGATCGGCGCGTAAATGCGCGACGATTCCCTGCGCGCCGGCGCGTTCGCACATTCGCGCAGCAACAATCACATCCGGCTCCGCGTTCTTGGACTCCGGCATCGTGGCATAGCGCGCCTGTCGCAGCGTTGCTACGTGATCGACGTTAACTCCCAGGCGCAGACTGCTCATTGGCTCACAACATTTTCGCGAATTTTAGTCGCGGCAAATAGGACTCAGTCAATCATGATGAGCAAGTCCAAAACGAAACGGCGAATCGGCGAGAGTGCGAGTTGACGACTTCTATGATTTCGTCCGCGACGTACCTTTCATGCTCGCCGACCCACTGCCTCGCCGTTTCCCCGCTCCTTTAGCGATCGGTCGGAGCTGGCGTGTTAGGCGCTGGATTTGTCGATTGCTGACCGCCGGTATCTGTCTTCGCCTTGTTCAGCGCCCTCTTGGATTTTCGATGGACTGTTTTGGCGGTTTCTTTTGTTTTCTGCCCTACGGTCTGAGCGGTTTCCTTCGTCTTTCTTCCGACGGTCTTGGCAGTCTCTTTGGTTTTTTCGCCGACTGTTTGCGCGGCTTCCTTGGTTTTTTTACCTGCAGTTTCGACTCCGTCCTTAACCGTCTCCCCTGCTTTTTTTGCTCCGTGCTTTACATCTTGCAGTGTTTCTTCCTGCGCGATGGCAGCGAGCCCTGTAGCCACGATGAAAGTAATAATAAGACTCCCTGTTTTCATCACTGCCTCCTTTTTATCTCTCTTCCCTGTACATAGGAAACGGATGACGCGCCTTCATCGGGCGCATCGGGTAACCTCGCCCCTGCCGCATGACTCGATCAAGTCTGGTTACCCCGCTTTGCAACATATGCGCCTATAAAGAGAAGCGAGCTTCGACAGCGGGACCCGGAAGGTGTAAAGCATTGCGATCAATCCGTAGGCGAGAGTCAAACGCATGCGCCCAACGGCTTCATAGCGTCGCGGGCTCGCGAGGATCCGTTTTCGGCTGCATAACACGCGACCGCGTTGCCGAAGCAGGCGAAAAAATTCCACGTCTTCCATCAGTGGCACTTCCGGAAAGCCACCAACGTCCAGGAACGCCGCGTGTCGACAGAACAATCCATGATCGCCACACCGCATTCGCAGCACGATCCCGGCATAATGAGCAAAACTGTCCGTCAATCGATAAACCCAGCTGCGCGGCAAACGAATTCGAAAAAAACCGCCTGCGACTTTTGAGTCATTCATGATGCGGGCGATCTCATCCAGGCAACCCTGCGGAACTTCGGCATCGACATGAAGAAACCAGAGAATGTCGCCGTGTGCGGCACGAGCTCCGACATTCATTTGTATCGCGCGATTACGCTTGGTGATGACGACATGATCACAAAGGCCTCGCGCGAGATCAGGCGTGCCATCGGTGCTTCCCCCGTCAGCGACAATAATCTCGGCTCCCGGTGCGCGCTCGCGCAGCTGCGCAAGACATTGCCTTAGCAATCGCGCCTCGTTAAAGACCGGAATAATAATCGAGAACGACATTCGGGTCCTTTTCACCAAATCGCCCGCCAAAACTATTACTCCAGGTATAGTGTGCGTGTGAATGGAGATTCCTTACCTAACTTGGTTGGCACGTGGCGGCTCGTGTCGTACGAGGCGCACGCACCCTCGGGTGAAACGCGTTATCCATTCGGCGAGCATGTCGTGGGGCAACTTTTCTATGACGCTGGCGGGAACATGTCTGCGCACGTAATGGGAGTCGATCGCCCAAAGTTTGCCTCGAGCGATTCAGGATTAGGAACCGACGCGGAAATGCGGGCCGCGTTCGAAGGGCACGTGTCGTACTTCGGCACGTACACATTGGACCCGTCCGCTCACACTGTGACCCATCATGTTCGAGGGTCATCATATCCGAACTGGGTGGGTCATGACCAAGTTCGCTACTACCGCATCGACGGTCCTTATCTTGTCTTGTCGACGCCGCCGATTCAGGATCACGGAGAGCCGCTCGAGTTCGTGCTCAGGTGGGAACGCACCTAAGGCGGAAAGCCACGCCGCCGTTCGCGAGCTCCTGACTTGCTCGGGATCCCAGTAGCTAGCTAATAGTGATACCTGGAATTTCGCGCATTGCTGCGGCGTTTCAGCTGATGATAAAGTCACCGAGGTAACACGCGAAGGTGTGCAAAAAATTCCTTTGATGGATTATATCGGCAGACCCCTGCTGACCTGTCTATTCCTTGTGCTGCTCTTGCTGCAGTGGCGGTTCCCGTTGCGCCGACAGCATTTCAAGATGCTGCATCGGCTCGTGCGCAATTTCGTGCTGTCGATTCCAAGCTTCGTCATTGTGCGTCTCGCCATGCTCCCAATCCCGATTGCGGTCGCGATCTGGGCACAACATCAACGTATTGGTCTACTGAATTGGCTTTCCCTTCCGGGTTGGGCTGCCGGCATCGCGACGTTTCTGCTCATGGACTATGCGTACTGGTGGTGGCACTGGGCCAACCACATGGTGCCGTTGTTCTGGCGTTTTCATAACGTGCATCACACCGATCTTGATCTCGATGTGAGCACTGCTGCGCGGTTTCATTTTGGCGAGATGATTTTTTCCATTGGATTTCTGTCGCTCGCAGTGATCGTGTTCGGCATCTCACCGGTTATGCTTGTGGCTTTCTTTATTTCTTTGGAAGCAGCGACGCTTTTTCATCATTCCAACTGGCGTCTGCCGATTAAGGTCGAGCGGATTCTAAATCTGATCATCGTCACGCCGCGTATGCATGGGATTCATCATTCGATCGTGCAGCGGGAAACCAATTCGAACTGGGGCACGATCTTTTGCTGGTGGGATAAACTTCATCGCACGTTGCGTCGCGACGTGCCGCAGGACGCAGTTATCATCGGTGTCGCTGCGTATCGCGAAGAATGCGAACTGACGCTTGGGCAACTCCTTGCAATGCCATTTCGCCGACAGCGTCCGTGGCGATTACCTAACGGCGAATTTCCGGACCGCGCAATTCAGCCTGCAGATCGATTGGTCGAATAGTATGAATCGTTTTGCTGAGAAACTGAGCGAGCATTCTGTCTCGCTCCGTCGCGCGAGTCCTGAAATCCTTCAGGTGAACGTGGGTAAGCTTTGCAATCTCACCTGCGTCCACTGTCACGTGAACGCGGGGCCAAAGCGGAAAGAAATCATGACCCGCGAGACCATTGATCGAATTATCAATTGGCTGGCCAACACCGAAATTCCGACGGTCGATTTAACCGGCGGCGCTCCGGAGATGATTCCCGATTTTCGCTATTTCATCGAGCGAGTGAAAGAACTGCCACCCTCAAGGCACATCATCGATCGCTGTAATCTTACAATTCTGCTCGAACCCAGTTATGAAGCTCTCGCTGAATTTTTGTCCGCAAGAAAGGTCGAGATCATTGCCTCGATGCCGTGCTACTCGGCTGAAAACGTAAACGCGCAACGTGGTGAAGGTGTTTTTGAAGCCAGCATTGCTGCACTACAACTTCTGAACTCGTTAGGCTACGGGACCGATCCGGACCTGCGGTTGCATCTGGTTTACAATCCGGTCGCCGCATTTCTACCGCCATCGCAAGAAGAACTTGAGATCGATTACAAGCGTGAACTCAAAGAGCATTTCGGCATTGTGTTTAATAAGCTCTACGCGCTCACGAATCTTCCAATTGGCCGCTTCGCGAGTTATCTGCGGCGCAATAACCAGCTCGACGTTTACATGCAACTGCTAGTCGACGCCTTTAATCCAGCGACAATCGACGGGTTGATGTGCCGCAACACAATCAGCGTCGGCTGGCGCGGCGAAGTTTACGATTGCGATTTCAATCAGCAGCTCGGAATGCAGTGGTCAGGAGATCGCGGGAGCAAGCCGCTTTTTCTTTGGGATATCGATCCGGATTCGCTCGAAAATCGCGAGATTATGACTGGTGACCACTGCTTCGGTTGTACCGCGGGCGCCGGTTCAAGCTGCGGCGGGGCAATAAGTTCGTTCTCCTGATGGCGCCTTCGTTGCGCGCAGCTAAGAGGCTCGCATCTCAGTGGGTCGGTAGGTCAGTAGGACGACGCCAGAACGGTACGACTTAGCCGTGATCAACTGCAACCTGGGTACATTCTTCGCGTCCTCGAACAGCCGTCGGCCGCGGCCCACAACCACCGGGTAGACGAACAGCCGGTACTCATCGACCAGTCCGGCTGCTATCAGGTCGTGAACGAGCATGATGCTGCCGGTAACACCGATCTCCCCGTTCACTCGACTACTCAAAGCCCGGACCTCGTCGGCCAATTCGCCGCGTAGGATCGTCGTGTTCTCCCACCCTGACTGTTCGAGAGTGGTGGATAGGACGTACTTGGGCACTCGGTTGAGGTGAGCAGTGATACCTGTCGCGTCGTCGGTCTGCGCAGGCCAGTACCCACGGAAGGCCTCGAACGTCTTGCGGCCGAGGAGCAGCGCGGCCTGTTTGTCCATCTGCTCGCGAAGTGTCGCCACAACATCGGAGTTGGTGCCATCACCGGCCGGCGCGAACCAGTCGCCGACCTGCTCGATCACGCCGTCGAGCGCAGCGTTCTCTGTTACGACGATTGTGCCCATGAACGAGAAGGAGCTCAGTCACTGCTGGCGAGAGCTAGCTTTGTTTTCATTTCATCCTTCATGATTTTTCCTTCGTACCTGCTGCGCCGCGGCATGCCGTTGGCCTCATCGATTGGTTAGGATGCAGCAATCACGGACTAGGGCGTGAATGCGGTGTCGGCCGCGGCTTGGAAGTCGAGCTAGGTCTTGGCGTTGGTGTCGGAGTAGGAGTCGCCGTAGGTGTTGGGCTAGGCGTCGGCGCAATATACTGGAACGTGCAGCTGAACTCGTCCACCGGCCTAACGCAGCAGAAAACAGCGCCAGCGTCGAGATGCATCGTATTGAGGCCCGGAACCACAGGAGAGGTATTGAAGTGGAAGGTGAGCGTGATGAGGTTTGATACTGAGCAGGAGTCCGCGGGCACGTCATTAACGGTGAAACCGCCCGGTCCGCAATCATCGACGGGACACGTCACGCTGACATTGAAATCAGTCGGCGGGGGAAAGAAAAACGTGCGGCAATCCGCGCTGAACACTCTACACGTTTCTGTCGGTGTTGGTGTGGCAGTAGGCGTTGGGGTGACAGTAGGTGTTGGCGTGGGCTGCACTTCAAACGAGCCAATGTCAAAATAAAATCGGCAAGGTCGTCCTCTAGTTGTCCGATATAGGCGATCTGGCCTTTGCGACCAGAACCACCGTGGCCACGAATGTCCAAGGCATAAACCGGATATCCCGCAGCACTGAGTGCTTTGGCCATGGGGTGCATGCTGGAACTGGTGGCCGATGACCCATGAACGAGCACGACGCTACCCTTACCGGGAGTGGTCGCCGTTGATGGGTAGTGTCGATATGCCAAATGCGCTCCGTCGCGCGCAGTGAACTCGGAGAGCGACGGCAAATCGGAAAAATTTACCGAGTCAAATGGATCGGTGATGCTGCTCATCGGGTGCGGCGTGGCAGGACCACCGAAGAAGATAGCGGCGCCAGTTATTGCCGCTAACGAGCCCAAGCTGATGAGAAAGATCCGCTTTTTCACAGCACCTATTGTGCGAGCGGCCGCGTTGCGGAGGCAGCAGGCGCCAGTCGCGCCAGACCGAACTCGGCATGAATTAATTGCGCAGCGCGGTCCGCGTCTTTTTCGTCAATGATGACTGCAATCTTGATCTCAGAAGTGGAAACCAGCTCGATGTTGATTCCGTTTTTGCCCAGGGATTCGAACATTCGTGCTGCTACTCCTGAGTGCGATCGCATTCCAATCCCAACGACACTCAGCTTGGCCATGCCGGCGGAAGTGTTCAATCGTTTCGCGCCGATCTGTCCAATTACCGGCATCAGGATGGTACGGGCGTTTTCCAGTTCGTCCTCATGGATCGTGAACGAAATGTCAGTCGTTCCGTCGATCGAGGCGCTTTGCACGATCATATCAACGATGATATGCGCCGCGGCGATATTCGAAAAAATCCGCGCGGTCATTCCCGGCTCGTCACGAACGCCTGCGATGCTTAGCTTTGCCTGATGCCGGTCGAGACTAATCCCGCGAACCAACACGTCTTCCATGCTGGGAGTTTCTTCTTTGGTAATTGTCCCCCGCCGTTTGTTAAGGCTCGATCGCACTTCGAATTCGACGCCGAATTTTTTAGCAAACTCCACTGCGCGCGATTGCATCACCTTGGCGCCGGCACCTGCCATCTCGAGCATCTCGTCGTACGCGATCTCACTAACTTTTTTCGCGTCGCCGACTACGCGCGGATCGCACGTGAACACGCCATCGACGTCTGTAAAAATCTGACACGCATCGGCGTTCAATGCGCCAGCCAGCGCAATCGCGGTTAGGTCCCCGGCGCCGCGGCCAAGTGTGGTGGTATCTCCTTCCGGCGTCTGCCCTTGAAAACCAGCCACGATTACGATGTAATCCTCCGAGAGCATCTCATGAATCTGCTTTGGACTGATGTTGGCGATTCGCGCGTTGGTGTGATGACGGTCGGTCAAGATTCCCGCCTGGGCGCCTGTTAGTGAGATGGCTGTTCCGCCCAGCGCGTTCACGGCCATCGCGGTCAGAGCGGTGGAGGCATGTTCGCCGGTGGCAAGCAAGAGATCCAACTCGCGCTCTGTCGGCTGCGGCGAAACAGCCTTTGCCAGCTTGATTAACTGATCGGTTACACCCGCCATTGCCGAGACGACTGCCACAACCCGACAACCTTTATGTTGTGTCTCAAGAATTCGGCGGGCGACGTTGCAGATTCGCTCCGGTGTCCCCACCGAAGTGCCACCATATTTTTGAACAATCAGGCGCATGGCGTGAATAGATTACGGAACAGGAGAGAGAAGTTCCAAAACAAACTAAAACTTGATTTCAGCTTATAACGCGCGTCAGCAACTAAAGCCCAATCGCGCGTCGCACATCGTTTACCGTCGCCGGGACAGATTTTAATTCCTGCATCTGCGCAGTGATCACGTCAGGATCCTTCAATCCATGTCCTGTTACAGTGCAAACAATTCGGCTCTTCTCCGGGATTTTCTGAAATGAAAATGCCGCCTCTTTCGAATCGCAGCATTTAAAAATCCCGGCAATCGGGGCCGCACTTGCCGGCTCGACGAAAATGCCCTCGCGCTGCGCCAGCCACGTCTGCGCCGCAAGAATTTCTTCGTCGCTAATCACATCAATTGCACCGTGTGATTCAGTAATTGCCGCGCGGGCTTGTTTCCAACTTGCCGGATTGCCGATGCGAATCGCCGACGCCACCGTTTCCGGTTTCTCGACGATGCGATTGTAAAAAATTGGAGCAGCGCCCGCGGCTTGAAAGCCAATCATCGCTGGCAACTTCGTCGACATTCCATGCGCATGATATTCTCGATAGCCGGCCCAATACGCGGTGATGTTTCCAGCATTGCCTACAGGCAACAGATGAAAATCGGGCGCGTCGGCCAGAGCGTCAATGATTTCGAAAGCGGCGGTCTTCTGTCCCGCGATTCGATCCGGGTTAATCGAATTCACAATGGCGAAATCACCGCTCTGGCCGAGCTCACGCACGAGTCGCAATGCATCATCAAAATTGCCGTCGATCGCGACGATTTTGGCTCGGTAGGCAAAAGCTTGCAGCAGTTTTCCCGTTGCAATTTTTCCGGCCGGCAAAATCACGACGCATGAAATTCCAGCGCGGGCTGCATAAGCCGCCGCCGACGCCGATGTGTTCCCCGTTGAAGCACAAATGAGGGCTTTTGCGCCGCGCTCGATGGCCTTCGATACAGCCACGGTCATGCCACGGTCCTTGAACGAGCCCGTTGGGTTTACGCCTTCGTTTTTGACGAAAACCGCGCGGCCAACGCGTTCGCTCAATCGTGAGCAGAATACCAGCGGAGTATTCCCCTCGCCCAGTGAAACAATTGGTGTCGATTCAGTAACCGGAAGATATTTCCGGTAACGCTCGATTGCTCCCAATTTTGATGTTGCGCTTTCGGTGTGCATTTTTTTACAAGTCCGCGTGATTGTCGATCTGTAAGTGCCGTGTAAGATCATGCCGTATGCCTGCGCTCAGCAAGGAAGATAAACTGCGCCTCTTAACCACGATCCTGGAGAGTCGCCATGCGGATCTGCGCGAACAGAATCTGAATCGTCAGGGCAAGGGACACTTTCATGTTTCCGGGATGGGGCACGAGGCGCTCGCGGCGGTCTCGATGCAGATGGAACCGGACGACTACATCGTGTCGTACTATCGGGATCGCGGTCTTGTTCTCGGGCGCGGAATGACAACGCGCCAGCTGGGTCTCGAATATTTTGCGAAGCGCAACACCGGAAGCGGCGGCCGGCAAATGCCCTCGCATTACAGTGACGCAGATTTGCACATCTGGAGCGTGCCGACTCCGACAGGTTCACAGTTGTTGCCCGCGTGCGGTATTGCCTGGGGTATTCAGCTGGACGGCAAGAAAAATCTCGTGGTCACAACGATCGGTGATGCTGCAACGCGTCAGGGCGACTTTTTCGAGGCGCTCTGTTTCGCGAAAGAGAAAAAACTTCCCGTGCTTTTCCTCGTGGAAGACAACGGCTACGGCATCAGCATGCCGACGCGGAAGAACAATCCGCTCGCGCTCAACGTTCTCGAATCTGACAACTGGCGGCGAATCGAGGGACAAGACGTCCAGCAGATCTACGACGATACCGCCGAGGCGTTCGAGAAAATTCGCGCGGGAGATGGGCCGTTCTTTTTCTGGATCAGGATGGAGCGCCTTTCCAGTCACACCAGTTCTGATGACCAGAAACTTTATCGCAGCGCGGAAGAATTGCAGACGCTGGAAAAATCGGATCCGCTCAAGTGCTGGAAGGACCAACTGATCGAGGAAGGTGCGATCACTGACGAGGAATTCGCGAAGCTCGATACTGAAGTCAAGGAGCGCATTCGCCGCGAGTATGCCGAAGCGGAAAAAGCCGAGGATCCATCGCCTAACGAGTTGCTTGCCAATGTTAGCAAATTACCTCCAAAACTTAGCAAGGAGATCCTTCCACCGGGAAAATATCGCATTGGCGACACGGTGAATAAGACATTGCGTGTTGGGCTGGAGGACGATCCGCGACGCATCCTGTTTGGTGAAGACATTGAAGATCCGAAGGGCGGCGTGTTCCGCCTAACGCAAAAGCTTTCAAGCGAGTTTCCGAAACAGGTGTTCAATTCGCCGCTTGCTGAATCGACGATTCTCGGTGTCGCGTGCGGTTTGGCGGCCTACGGGAAACGCCCTGTCTTCGAACTGCAGTTTATCGATTTCATTTATCCCGGGTTCAACCAGTTGGTCACAAACATTTCCACTTTGCGCTGGCGCTCGTTCGGCAACTGGAAATGCCCGGCTGTGATTTATGCCCCATACGGGGCTTATCTGCCCGGCGGAAGCCTGTGGCACAGCCAGGCGAACGAGGCGGCGCTCGCACATTATCCGGGTCTGAGCGTTGTAATTCCCAGCACGCCAGCTGATGCTGCCGGATTGCTCTGGACAGCGATGCATGGCGAAGATCCGGTGATGTTTCTGATACCGAAACATCTCCTTTGGGCAGAGCACGATTACTCCGAGCCGATTCGCGGTGTTCCGTTGGGCGAGGCACGCAAGGTACAGATCGGCTCCGACGTTACGCTGGTTGCCTGGGGCAATACGGTTGAGAAATCGTTGGAAGCTTTAGACAAGATCGGCAACGACATCAGCGTCGAACTAATCGATCTGCGCTCCATTGTTCCATGGGATAAAGCCACGATCGAGGAATCAGTGCGCAAAACTCGCCGGCTGGTCGTGGTTCAAGAGGACACCGAAAATTGCAGTGTCGGTCAGATGTTGATTTCTCATATCGCCAGCACACCCGATCTTTGGAACGAAATGATCAGCCCGCCGATTCTGGTCAGCAAAGCGAACGTCGTGATCGGCTATAACCCGATTTATGAATACGCAGCTTTGCCGGACGTGCAGCGGATCGTCTCCGCAATTCAGCGATCGGTTCAGACCAGACAGGAACGCGTAGCTGTAGCCGCGGGCGTCGACCGCGGCAGCTCGGCGCCAGAACCGGAAGTTGTTCAGCCGAGGTCAACGCCCTCGGCTACAGCTCCTGCAGAAACCGGCGAAAAGCGAATACAGAGCATCACCGTCCCGGTGATGGGCGAAGGAATTCGCAACGCAAAAGTGGTTTCTCTTTTGAAAAATCCCGGCGACACCATCTCGCATGATGATGAGCTGTGTGAAGTGGAGACTGACAAAGCTGTTTATCCCATTCAGTCGTCCTTTGCCGGAGTGATGGGTGAATGGAAAACAAAAGTGGGCGACACCGTCGATATCGGACAGGAGCTCGGCACGATCATGACCACGGAGCCGTCGTTTGCCGATCAGGTTCACGACGCGACAAAAGAATCGGCTACGGAGGCGGCTGTAGCCGCGGGCGCTGATCGCGGTCTCCCGGTGTCCCAGCGCGCGTTCACACAGCCGAGGTCAGCGCCCTCGGCTACAACAGTTGAACCGGCGTTATCGCCGACGATCACGCGCAAGCTTGTTCACGTGATCCCTGCCAACCTGCAGATCGACACGCGATGGGAGGCAATTCGCAAGGCGCGGGATGCAGCGAAAAAGAAAAATGGGAAAGATGCCGCTTCTCCTTCGGTGATGATTGCCTGGGCAGTGGTGCGGGCCATGGAGAACCATCCACCGTTTCGTCGTCTCATTTTGGAAGACGAACGGATTGTTGAGAACGAAAATTTCGACCTGGGCATTGCTGTGGCGCTGGAAGGCGATCGCCTCGCCACGGCGGTGATTGTTGAGGCGAATAAAAAGTCCTGGCCCGAATTTGTGAAGAGTTATAACGAAACGGTCGATGCGACTCGCACTGGCCGCGTCGATGCGATGAATGCGCCAGTTGTGATTACCAGTCTGGGCGCATTCGGAGTGAAGGCTGGCGCACCTATCGTTGTGCCGCCCTCGGTTGGGACGCTTTTCGTCGGCACGGCTCATCGCGAATTGATTCCAAACGGAAAGCAAAATGAAAGCGCGGAAGTCATCACGGTTTCACTTACGTTCGATCATCGGGTGGTAAACGGCGCCGGCGCAGCCAGCTTCGCGAACGAAATCAAGAAGCAAATCGAAGGCTTTAAGATCCCGGCAACAAAGGCCGGTGCCATAGCAGCCTAGCTTTTGCCAGTTTGCGACGCTTTGAGTCTGCGAATTTGTTTGATCGCATGCGAGACGCTTGCGCTACAATTATTCGATGACTACTGCCAACAAGATTACCGTCGTCCGGATCCTGATGATCCCGGCTTTTGTGACGATGGCGATCTATTATGGCGAAAGCATCAAACGCGGTGAGCCACTCGAATGGATGCGCTTTACTGCCATTGCCATTTTCCTGATTGCCGCTGTCAGCGACGGTTTGGATGGCTACGTTGCCCGTCACTATAACCAGCGGAGCTCGCTGGGAGTCATTCTCGATCCACTGGCGGATAAGGGCCTGCTTTTGAGCGGTATCATCACGCTGAGTATCAGCAATTGGAGCGAAATCGATCCCGACTACGGAAGATTTCCGGCATGGTTTCCTGTGCTCGTCATTTCCCGTGACGCCGTGATTCTCGTGGGTGCAATGATCCTGTATTTGTTGAATGGCAAAGTGCATGTAAAACCGAATTGGACGGGAAAGGTGGCTACTGTTTTGCAGATGGGCGCCATTGGATGGGTGATGCTGCAGCTTCAATTTCTTCCCCTGTTCTACGTAGTTGTTGCAGCAGGACTGTTCACATTCATTTCAGGAATCGTTTACGTCACAGATGGAGTGCGTCAGTTACAAGCCGGAGGCCACGCGCACGCTACAAGACAGTGAGCTTGACATCTCTGCACGATGAGCAACGCGGCCAACCACCTTCCCGCCGTTGCCATTGTCGGTCGACCCAATGTCGGCAAATCGGCGCTATTTAATCGCCTGATTGGCCGGAAAATTGCCATTGTTCACGACCAGCCCGGAATTACGCGCGACAGGATTTCTGCGATTTGTAAACGCGGCACACGGCCTTTCGTTGTGTGGGATACCGGCGGAATTTTCGGCGCTGGTGAAAGGGAACTGACCGCACAGGTGCGCGGTGCCGCCGAAAAAGCTTTGCACGAGAGCGATCTTTTGCTTCTTGTCGTCGACGCCAAAGAAGGTTTATCGCCGATCGACGAAGAGCTCGGGCGCGCCGTGCGCAAATCTCAAAAACCTGTGGTCCTGGTGATCAACAAGATCGACGATCAAAAACATTTGCCGCTTGCAGCGGAGTTCGATTCGTTAGGGTTCAAATCGAGCGTTGCGATCAGCGCAGAACACGATCGAGGTATCTCAGATCTATTGGGCGCAATTGATCGATTTCTCCCCTCGTCCGCTGGAGATTCACAAATCACAAGTCACGATTATTCACTCGCAGTCGCGATTCTGGGTCGACCTAATGTTGGAAAATCGTCTCTCATCAATTCCATCGTTCGGAGCGAACGCGCCATAGTAAGCGAACTGGCAGGGACCACGCGTGATGCGATCGACATCCTTTATGAACGCAATGGCCGGAGGTTTGTTTTCATCGATACGGCGGGAATCCGCCGGCGCGGTAAACAGTCAACCTCAGCTGAGATTTTTAGCGTCATGCGTTCGGAACGAAGCATCCGTCGCGCCGACCTTTGCATCCTCATCGTCGATCTCACAGCGGGCGTGACCGCTCAGGACAAACGCATTGCCGGTTTGGTTCAAGCGGCTCAGAAACCGGCCATCATTATTTTGAACAAGTGGGACCTGATTAAGCCACAGCGTAATCAGAAAGAAGCCATTTCCAAACTGGTGGAGTCCGCGCGCGAGCAGATGTTCTTCCTGGATTATGCGCCAGTGCTAGTCACGTCATCTTTAACTGGAGAACACGTCGGCAAGTTGTTTAGGCTGATCGAAAAAATCCAACA